>NZ_JBEORG010000002.1:0-352819 GCF_040302145.1 Spirillospora sp. NPDC127506
TACCCTGGCCACCGAGGTCTCCGTGCAGATGGTCTTCTTGGTCGTTGATCCATCTACCGGAGACCTCACCCATCTCCAGACACGACATGCCGACCAGGGACGAGACTTCCTAAACAGGGCCTAGTGCCAGTGCTGGGACGATGATGATCGCGACGACGATGTGGCTAATCGACAGGACGACTTTCGTTGCGGTGGTGCCGTCGCTGATGACGGGGAGGACGAAAGAGGCGATGAGGCCGATCACTGTAAGCGCAACGAACGAAGATCGCGGGCGTCTGGCCCATCGTCGGCACGCTACGGCGAGCGCGGTTCCGGCCACTCCTCCATCCAGAAGCGCCCCGAACGCCATGTTGATCAACGGCATTCGCTCGTACTCGTCCTCGAACACCTCGGTCAGCTCCATCGGCACTCCGGCGGCTCGGGCGACCTCGTACACGAGGACGCTCGCCGCTGCGGCCGCCAGCGCGGTGACCAGGCCCACTCGCCATAACGGCTGGTCGGTCCACGGGCGCCTGTCCGGAGTTGCAGCGTCTGGTGGGTCGGTCATGCGTCCTGCCCTCGGTAGCGTCTGACGGAGCGAATCACACGTAATAGTGAAGTGCACTTCACTATATTGAGGTGGGGCATGGACGTCGAGAGCGCCGAAGTCATGGACCGGCTGTTCGAGTTGGCCGTGGTGCTCGGCGGCATGATGAACCGTCGCCTGGCCGAGAACGGGCTCACTCCCGCCAGGGGTGAGATCATCTGGCTGCTCCACAGCAGGGGCCAGCTCACCCAGCGCGAACTCAGCGACGTGCTCGACTGCACTCCGCGCAACGTGACCGGCCTGGTGAACGCGCTGGAAGACGCGGGCTTCGTAGCGCGCACCAAGCACCCCGCCGACGGGCGCGCGGTCCTGGTGTCACTCACCCCGCGCGGCCGGGCGCTGGCCGCCGGATGGGGGGCCGACCGCGACGACGGCACCGCTCGCCTGCTCGCCGGCATCTCTGAGGCCGAGCTCGCCACTTTCGCCAGGGTCCTCTCCCGCGTGCTCGCTGCACTGCGAACCGCCACGCAAAGGCCGTGACCCCGCCCGTGGGACCTGCGAGCCTGGCCGCACACGAGACCGGCCAGCAGGGGATGCGGACGAAACTGGCCGAGTTCGAAGCCGAAATTCACGGATTGCTACGTGTCTGCCCACCCTTTCCCAGCGACTCGCCGGGGTGCGCGTCGCGGCCTTGTGCGCGGTCAGTCGGTCTCCGTGAGCGTTTGACGCGCCTCGTGTTGAGGCCCGGCCTCGTGATGAGTACCAGGCCGTGCCGTCGCCGGCGTCCAGGCGAATAGCTCCCAGATGCTGGTGGAGCCCGAGCATCCACATCGGCGCTCGGCTTGTGCGCGCTGTGCGCTCGGTCGGCGACGTGCCGGGTGCGGGAGCGTTGTACAAGGCGGAGGCCGCGGTGCGGTTGAGCTGGTGGGACGCCTCGCGGCGGGGATCGTCGTCAACCGGCTGATCAACCCGGGCACGGTGGAGCACTGGGCGGGTTTCTGGCGGGGCGTCCGGGACGCGCTGCACTTCGTCCCGCAAGGCTGGATGAGCGGTTCGCCGGCGTCGTTCTCGGAGCCCCGGGCCGCCGGAGCGGCATTGCAGTCCGTCCGGCCCTCATGGGGCGGGCGGCCCCGGCTGCCCTGCTGAAGACCCCATGGGCTCTCCACCGTGTCGGCGACACGTGAAAACTGACCCCCAGGCGACGGGCGGGTTCCAGTACTTGTCGCAACACTCCCGGTATGTGAAGGGGTGTGGAGTTGGGACGGCGGGGACGCGAGCGGCAACTGGAGATTGAGGACGAGTACTGGAAACTGATCCTCGCTGGTGTGGGGACGGTTGAGGCCTGCCGCCAGGTGGAGATCGGCAGCGACTGGCCGAGCCACATGGAGCGGGGCTGTCGTCTGCGGGCCTTCCACTCCGTGTCTGCGGTGGGATGATCGCCACTGTGGGTGTCCTGCAGTGGATCGTTCAACCCTTAGCGATGATCGTCGTCCTCGCCCTCTACCGGCTCTATTACCGCGATCATGGATGGGCTGGATGGATCATGATCGCGGTCTACGTCCTGGTTCTCTTCGGTTTTGTCGTGGGTTCTCTCGGGTCGCTTCTCGCTGGGGAGTATTTGTTCTTCTATCCCCTGCTCGTGGCGACCGTACTGTGGGCGTTCGTGGTCTGGAAGGTCCTGGGAGGTCTCAGGAAGTAGCTCGCGGCTCCACAAGCGCATGAGGACGGCGTAACGGGGGTGTCCGTAGGCGGGGTTCCCGTGGCCCGGAACTCAGGTGATGGTCGACAGCGGGTGGTGGCGAGCGTAGTTTTCGCGCATGGCGTCCGTTACGCCGCAGCGCGTCGCCTTTGAGGCTGCCCGTGTTCTGGTGACGATCGCCGGGACCGAGCTGTGCTGGTGGGTCTTCGGCGAGGTCAGCCGATGTCTGGGGACGCCCTGGGAGACGCGGCTGATGGAGACTCGGCTGCGCCTGCTGCGCGAGGATGCCTACTACCGCGAAGCCGGGTGCTGGCGCGTTCTGCTGGAGGAGGAGATCAGAGAACATCCCGATGTCTCTGACTGCCTGTACCGGATCGTCAGGAGCGCCGCCCCGTTGCTGGACTGAGGCGCGTCAGGTACGGGTGCGGCCTACGTAAATGTTGCGGGCCTTGTAGTAGGTGTTGGCGGTGGGGCCTGGGCTGCCGGATGAGCCTTCCATTTGCAGGTTGATGATGAGCCACATCGGGTGGCCGACGAAGTCGGCTCCGCGGTGGCGGCAGGGTGGACGCCGCGGCCGCCCCCGCCGTCACGCCGATGGCCGCCGAGTCCGGTCAGGGCCCCGCCGGCACGGGAGCAGAGGCGTGCTCGCGCTGCCAGAGGGACCGGTACAGCCCCGGACGGGAGACCAGGTCCGCGTGGGTGCCGCGGTCGGCGACGCGGCCCCCGTCCAGGACGATGATCTCGTCGACGGTGTCCAGGCCGGTGAGGCGGTGGGTGACGAGGAGGGTCGTCCGGCCCTCGGTGGCGCGGAGCAGGTCGGCGGTGAGCTCGTCGGCCGTCGCGACGTCGAGGTGCTCGGCGGGCTCGTCCAGGAGAAGGATCGGGAAGTCGGCCAGCAGGGCGCGGGCCAGGGCGATGCGCTGGCGCTGGCCCCCGGAGACCTGGGCGCCGTGCTCGCCGACGTAGGTGTCGAGCCCCTGCGGCAGCGAGTCGACCCAGTCGAGGACGCGGGCGCGGCGCAGGGCGTCGCGGATCTCGTCGTCGGTCGCGGCCGGGCGCGCCAGCCGGATGTTCGCGCCGATCGTGGAGTCGAACAGGTGCGCGTCCTGCGCGCACAGGCCGATGACCTTGCGGACGTCGTCCCCGGCCAGAGCGCCCAGATCGACCCCGTTCAGGGTCACCTCCCCGGACGCGGGGTCCAGGAAGCGCAGCAGCACAGAGGTCAACGTCGTCTTGCCCGACCCGGACGGGCCGACGATCGCGCAGCGGCGCCCCGGCACGAGCTCCAGGGAGACGCCGTCGAGCGCGTAGGGCGCGGTCGGCGTCCACCGGGCTCGCAGGTCCTCGACCTTGAGGGTGTACGGGGCGGCGGGCAGCGGCGCCGGGTCGGCCGGCTCCCGGACGGGCGCCGGCGCGTCCAGGACGGCGAAGATCCGCGCGGCCGAGCGCCGGACGCGCTGCAGGCACTGCGCGGCCGTCGGCAGCCCGGCGACCACCTCGAACGCGGCGAGCGGCAGCAGGACGATCACCGCGAGCAGCACCCCGTCGAGCGCGCCCGAGCGGACGGCCGGGACGCCCGCGGCGAGTGCGCCCCACACGGCCAGCCCGCCGGCGAGCGCGGAGATGGCCGCGCCGAGCCCGGCGGTGGCGGCGGAGCGGGCCGTGGCCCGGGTGAACTCGCGGTCGAGGCGGGCGGCCTCGGCGAGCTGGGCGGGTGCTGCGCCGTAGGCGATGAGTTCCGGTGCGCCCTGGAGAGTGTCGACGATGTGGGAGGCCAGCTCGCCGCGCAGGTCGGTCGTCCGGCGTTCGGCCCGGCGCGCCGTCACCGACGACAGCCACGGCGCGGCGACACCGGCGGCCAGCAGGGCGGCCAGCAGGATGACGCCCGCGGACGGGAGCAGCGCCCAGGCGACCCCGACCGACGCGCCGCCGACGACTGCGGCGACCGTGCACGGCAGCAGCACGCGCAGGAAGAGGTCCTGGACGGCGTCGACGTCCGCGACGAGCCGGTTCAGCAGGTCGCCGCCGCGGAACGCGGGGAGCCCGCCGGGCGCGAGCCGCTCCAGCCGCTCGTACACGCGTGCGCGCAGGTCGGCCAGGATGCGGAAGGTCGCGTCGTGCCCGGTGAGGCGCTCGATATAGCGGAACACGCCGCGGCCGAGCCCGAACGCGCGGACGGCCACGATCGCGACCATCAGCGTCAGGACGGGCGGATGCTGCGCGGCCCGCGAGATCAGCCACGCGGAGGTCGCCATGAGCCCGACCCCGCTGCCGAGCGCCAGAACCCCGAACAGGACGGCCAGCAGCAGCCGTCCCCGGGCCGGGCGCGCGAACGTGATGAGCCGCAGGATCACGCCCCCCGCCGGGCGGGAGGTTTCACGTGAATCAATGAGGGTCATGCCGGCACCGCCGCGGGATCGACTCGGATGATGCGGTCCGCCAGCGGCAGCAGCGTCGGGCGGTGCGCGACGAGGACGACCGTGCGGCCCGCCTTCAGCCGCTCGACGGCGTCGATGACCGCGGCCTCGCTCTCCATGTCCAGGTTCGAGGTCGGCTCGTCCAGGAACAGCAGCGGCGCGTCGCGGAGGAACGCGCGGGCCAGGGCGAGGCGCTGGCGCTGGCCCGCCGACAGGCCGGCGCCGCGGTCGCCGAGCGGGGTGTCGAAGCCCGCGGGCAGCGCCTCGATGAACGGGAGCGCGTTCGCGGCCTCGGCGGCGGCCCGCACCTCCGCCTGGGACGCCGAGGGGGAGCCGAGGCGGATGTTCTCGGCGACCGTCCCGGCGAAGAGGTACGGGCGCTGCGGCACCCAGGCGATCTGGGCGCGCCACGCGTCCGGCGAGAAGTCGGACAGGTCGTCCCAGTCGATCAGGACGCGCCCCGAGTCCGGCCGGACGAACCCGAGCAGCACCGACAGCACCGTCGACTTCCCGGCCCCGCTCGGCCCCATCAGCGCGACCGTCTCCCCGGGGTGGACGGTCATCGAGAAGCCGGCGAGCGCCGGCCCCCGGTCGTAGGCGACCGTCACCCCGTCCAGGCGGAGGGTCGCGCGGGAGAGGTCGGGGAGGTCCGAGCGCGTCCCGGTGACCGGCGGCGGCGTTTCGAGGACCTCGAAGATCCGGGACGCGGCGGTGAGGCCCTCGACGCTCGCGTGGTACTGCGCGCCGACCTGCCGCAGCGGCAGGTACGCCTCCGGCGCCAGGATCAGCACGAGCAGCGCGGTCTCCAGTCCCAGCCCGCCCTCGACCAGCCGCAGCCCGATCGACACCGCGACGAGCGCGACCGACAGGGTCGACAGCAGCTCCAGCACGAGGGCCGACAGGAACGCGATCCGCAGGGTCGACATGGTCGCGCGCCGGTGCCGGTCGGTGACCTCGCGGATCTTGTCCGCCTGCGCCCGCGCCCGGCCGAAGATCTTCAGCGTGGGCAGCCCGGCGACGACGTCCAGGAAGTGCGCGGCGAGGACGGACAGCGTCCGCCACTGCCGGTCCATCTTCCGCTGCGTGGTGAGCCCGACGAGGATCGCGAAGACCGGGATGAGCGGCAGCGTCGCCGCGATCGTCACGGCGGACAGCCAGTCGCCGAGCAGGATCCGGAACCCGACGGCCGCCGGGACGGTCACCGCGAGGACGAGCTGCGGCAGGTAGCGGGAGAAGTAGTCGTCCAGCGCGTCGATGCCGCGGGTGGCGAGGGTGGCGAGCTCGCCGCTGCGCTCGCCGGACAGCCAGCGCGGCCCGAGCGCCAGCGCGCGGGCGAGCAGCCGGCCGCGCAGCTGGGACTTCACCGCGGCGGACGACCGGTGCGCGGCGACCTCCTGCAGCCAGGCGACCAGCGTCCGCGCGAGGACGACGGCCAGCAGCAGCACCAGGGGCGTGCGCAGGCCGGCGAGGGTGGCGCCGCCCAGGAACGCCCGCGTGAGCATGTCCGCCAGCAGCGTCGCCTGCGCGATGATCAGCCCGGCGGTGGCGGTGCCGAGCGCCACGGACGACAGCAGGAACACCCGCGTCGTCCGGGCGTACTTCAGCAGCCGGGGGTCGAGGGGTTTCACGGCACCGGCTCGGTCTGCTTCGGGGCGGCCGGGATGTGGGAGGTGCTGATCCGCTTCCGGAACACCCAGTACGTCCACCCCTGGTAGACCAGCACGATCGGGGTGAACACCGCCGCGACCCACGTCATGATCTTCAGCGTGTAGCCGCTGGATGCGGCGTTCTCGGTGGTCAGCCCGCCGGAGCCGAGCGTGGACGGCATGACGTCCGGGAACAGCGCGGTGAACAGGGTGGCGACGGCGAGCACGATGGCGGCGCCGGTGCCGGCGAACGCCCAGCCCTCGCGTCCGCGCCGGTTGGCGGCGGCGGTGAGCAGCAGCCCGGCGGCGGCCCCGCCGGCGGTCAGCCAGGTCACCGGCTTGCCGTGCTGCACCTGCGTGATCAGCAGGAAGGCGCCGCCCGCGGCGACGGCCGCGGCCACCGCGACGGTCGCGACGCGCCGCGCCTGGACGCGGACGTCGCCGGACGTCTTCAGCGCGAGGAACACCGCCCCGTGCAGGACGAACAGGATCGTCGTGGTGAGCCCGCCGAGCAGCGCGTACGGGTTGAGCAGGTCGCCGAGCGTCCCGGCGTACTCGTGCGAGGCGTCCAGCGGCACGCCGCGGACGATGTTCGCGAACGCGACGCCCCACAGGAACGCGGGCAGCAGGCTCCCCCAGAAGATCGCCCTGTCCCAGCGGGCGCGCCACCGCGGGTCGTCCTTCTTGCCGCGGTACTCGAACGCGACGCCGCGGACGATCAGCGCGAGGAGGATCGCCAGCAGCGGCAGGTAGAAGCCGCTGAACAGGGTGGCGTACCACTCGGGGAACGCGGCGAACGTCGCGGCCCCGGCGACGATGAACCAGACCTCGTTGCCGTCCCAGACGGGCCCGATGGTGTTGATGAGGACGCGCCGCTCGACGTCGTCGCGGCCGAGGACGGGCAGCAGCATCCCGACGCCGAAGTCGAATCCCTCCAGGAAGAAGTAGCTCGTCCACAGGAAGGCGATGACGATGAACCAGACGGTGGTGAGTTCCATGACCGGCCCCCTCAGTAGGCGAACGCGAGCGAGCGCTCGTCGGAGTCAGAGTCGGAGTCGGACGGCGGCGGGGGCAGCACCTCGTCCTCGGACGGCGGCCCGGCCTTGGCGTACTTGAGCATCAGCCCCGCCTCGATGACCATGAGGACGCCGTACAGCGCGGTCAGCGAGATGACGGAGATGAGCATCGACGCCGGCGACACCCCGGGCGAGACGCTCGCGGACGTCTTCAGCACCCCGAACACCGACCAGGGCTGCCGTCCCATCTCGGTGAAGATCCAGCCGGCGGAGTTGCCGATGAAGGGCAGCGCCAGCGACAGCACGCCGATCCGGTACACCCACGGGTTGGCCGGCAGCCGCCCGCGGCGCAGCAGCCACAGCCCGGCGAGGGAGACGAGCGCGGTGAGGATCCCGACGCCGACCATGATGCGGAAGTTCCAGTAGGCGACGGGGATGTTCGGCCGGTAGTCGCCGGGCCCGTAGCGCGCCTCCTCGGCGGCCTGGACGTCGTTGATGCCCTTGACCTCGCCGTCGAAGGTGCCGGTGGCGAGGAACGACAGGACGCGCGGCACCTTGATCCCGAAGATCTCCTCGTCGCCGTCCAGCGTCCCGACGGTGAACAGCGAGAACGACGCGGGCTGCTCGGTCTCGTAGAGGGCCTCGGCGGCGGCCATCTTCATCGGCTGCTGGTCGGTCATGACCTTGCCCTGGACGTCGCCGGTGATGGCGACGCCGATGGAGGCGATCGCCGTGACGACGAGGGCCAGCTTCAGGGACGGGCGAAACACCTCGATGTTCTTGCGGCGGGCGAGGTGCCAGGCGCTGACGCCGGCCATGAACAGGCCGCCGGTGACGAACGCCGCCGTGATCGTGTGCGGGAACGCGACGAGCTGCGTCGAGTTGGTGAGGACGGCCCAGAAGTCGGTGAGGACGGCCCGGCCGGTCTCGTGGTCGACGCGGTAGCCGACGGGGTGCTGCATCCACGAGTTGGCGGCGAGGATGAAGTACGCCGACAGCAGCGTCCCGATGTGGACGAGCCAGATGCAGGCGTTGTGGAGCTTGGCGTTCAGCCGGTCCCAGCCGAAGATCCACAGGCCGAGGAAGGTCGACTCGACGAAGAACGCGAGCAGGCCCTCAATGGCGAGCGGCGCGCCGAAGATGTCACCGACGAACCGGGAGTAGTCACTCCAGTTCATCCCGAACTGGAACTCCTGCACGATGCCGGTGACGATCCCCATCGCGAAGTTGATCAGGAAGAGCTTGCCCCAGAACTTGGTGGCGCGCAGATACCGGGTCTTGCCCGTCCGCAGCCACGCCGTCTCCAGCCCGGCGACCAGCGCGGACAGTCCGATCGTCAGCGGGACGAAGAAGAAGTGGTAGACGGTGGTGATCCCGAATTGCCACCGTGCGATGTCGACCGAGTCCATGGCCCAGATGCCTCTCCGACTCAACTACTACAAGCTGTAGTACTACAGCCTGTCAGAAATACTACGGCCTGTAGTACTACGAACCGTCGTAACATCGCTCACAGCGGGCGACCGGGCCCGGAGACGGCGGAAGCCCGCGTCCGGACGTCCGGGCGCGGGCTCCGCGGGGGTCGGTTCGTCAGCCGCGCGGCACGGCGCAGCCCGGGCGGTCGAAGTCGATCACGCTGCCGGGCGCGATGCAGGCGCCCAGGATGTAGGTCTCCTGCGCGTACCCGATGTGCGGGCGCACCGTGATGTTCCCCGCCTCGTCCACCTCGCAGGGGTTGTTGAGCGTGCAGCGGCCGCCGTCCTCGTTGATCGTGTTGTTCACGGCGATGACCTTGCCGGACGCCGTGTCGATGACCGGCGACCCCGAGGTTCCGCCGATCACGTCGCACGAGGACGTGTAGCGCACCGAGTCCTTCCACGTCCACTGGCTCTCGCGGAGCCGGTAGGCGAACCCGTCGAGGCTGCACGAGTACATGCGCCGCCAGTACCCGGAGACCACGCGCAGGTCGGCCCCGGCGGTCGGGTGGTCGAGCGACAGCCGCAGCGCGGTGGTGCCGTAGTTCCGCTCGATCGCGGCGTAGCTGGTGTTGAGCCGGTAGAGGGTCACGTCGGTGTCGGTCATGGTCGCGTACAGCATCCGCGACGCGCGCAGCCGGCCGAGCGTCCCCCGGCCGTCGCGGCTGAGGAGCGTGAACGTGCGGTTCGACGGCCGGTTCGTGATCACCTGTCCGGCGGACGGCATGCCGCCCTCGTAGCAGTGGCCGTTGGTGAGCACGAGCGCCGGGTCGCCGTCGGCCGCGGCGGGCGTGCGCACCAGCGAGCCGGAGCAGTTGCTCAGCGCCACGATCCCGGTGAAGTCGACGGCGACCTTGGGCGGCGCGGGCGCGGCGGACGCGGTGGACGCGGCGGCGGCCGGCGTCCCGATCCCGAGGAGGGCGGCGACGAGCACGCCCAGGATGCGTCTCTGCATGGCGGGGGGTCCTCTCGGCGGGGCAGCGGGGCACGGCGCCCGGCGGGGGCGAGCACCCGGGAGCACAGCGGCACTCGGCGCCGGACGCGCAGCGCGATGGTAACCGCGGCCCCGCCCCGGGGAAAGGAGCCGCTTCCAGCGACCTGCGGAAACCCGAAAAATAGGGCAGGTATTGCCAAACCGGGCTGCGCTCCGCGCGTCCGGATCACCCCGCCCGCACCCTGGACGGCGCCTCTGGACTGCGCTCCATGGAACTGAGGGACGCGGCGCGCATGATCCTTTCGGAGTCGGCGGCGCATCCGGAGCTGCTCCGGGTGACCGGCAGGGGAGCACCGGACGCGGAACGCCCGTGGGACGAGATCGTCCCCGGCTTGTGGATGGGCGGGCACCGCTACGCCCCGCCGTCCGGCGAGCTGACGCCCGCGATCGTGGCGGACGAGTTCGGCGTCGTCATCAGCATGCACCGGCAGCGTGTTCGTCGACTACCTGACGACCGGGCTCGACGGCTTCTCCGCGGACGGCGGCCTCACGTGGCCTCCGTGGCGCGGAAGGTGCGCCGGTAGGCGGACGGCGACGTCTTCATCGCCCGGACGAAATGGCGCCGGAACGTCGCCGGGCTCTCGAAGCCGACGGCCGCGCCGATCTCCTCGACCGGCGCCGTGCCCTCCTCCAGCAGCGGCAGCGCGGCCAGGACCCGCTGGCCGATGACCCAGCGGAGCGGGCTCGTCCCCGTCTGCCGCCGGAAACGCCGGATGAAGGTGCGGGGCGAGAGGCACGCCTCGCGCGCCATCCGCGCGACCGTGATCGGCTCGGCGAGGTGCGCCAGCGCCCACGACATGCTGCGCGCGACCGGATCGTCCTCCTCGGGGAGGTGCACGGCGGCCTCCACGAACTGCGCCTGCCCGCCCTCCCGGTGCGGCGGGACGACGAGGCGCCGCGCGACCATGTTCGCGACCCGCGCGCCGTGGTCCTTGCGGACGAGGTGCAGGCACATGTCGAGCCCGGCGGCGCTGCCCGCCCCGGTGAGCACGTCGTCGCCGTCCACGTAGAGGACGTCCGGCGTCACGCGGACGTCCGGAAAGCGGCGGCGCAGCAGGTCGGCGTACCGCCAGTGGGTGGTGGCCTCGCGTCCGTCGAGCAGGCCGGCGGCGGCGAGCGCGAACGCGCCCGAGCAGATGGACACGACGCGGGCGCCGCGCGCGTGCGCCTCCCGCAGCGCCGCGACGACCTCGGGCGGCGGGTCCCGCCGGACGTCCGGGACGGCGACGACCATCACCGTGTCCGCGGACGCGAACGCGTCCAGCCCGTGCTCGGCCGCCATCGTGAAGCCGCCGACGGCGCGCATCGGGCCGCGCTCGAGCGAGCAGACCCGCAGGTCGTACCAGGGGATGTCCAGCTCCGGCCGAGGGAGCCCGAACACCTCGACGACCGACCCGAGCTCGAACGGCGCCATCCCGTCGAACGCCAGCACCGAAACCGTGTGCCGCCGCCCCGGGGAAGTGACGATCATGGCGAGATCTTAGCGATGCCCGACATTCACGCCACTCCCGCAGAGCCCGCGCGCACACGAAGATCGGTCGCATCCACGAATGAAGGAGCCCCGGATGAACACCGTCCCCAAGACCCCCGTCCCACCGGACACTGCCGGCGGCGGGTCCGCCGTCAATGCCGTCCCTGCGGCGAGCCCCACGGAGGCGCGGTCGCATTTCGCCCGGCGGCTGGCGTTCGAGACCGACGTGTCCGATGTCGCCGCGGATCTGGAGGCCGGGGCGGCCGGCATCGTCGTCGTCGACACCCGCAGCGCGGAGAGCTGGGCGCAGGGCCACATCCCCGGCGCGATCCACCTGCCCACCGCCGAGATCGCCGAGCGCGGCGACGCCGCCGTGCCGCCCGGCGCGACCGCCGTCGTGTACTGCTGGGGGCCGGGCTGCAACGGCGCGCAGAAGGCGGCGCTGGAGTTCGCGAAGCTCGGGCGCCCGGTCAAGGAGATGATCGGCGGGTTCGAGTACTGGGCGCGCGAAGGGTTCCCCGTCGAGACCGGCGGCGGCGCCGTCACGCGACGCTCCCCGGACCCGCTGACGGCTCCCGCGGCGGGCGCCGCGTGCGCCTGCTGAGACGCGGTTGACGCATGTTCCAGGCGGGACGGGGCATAAGGAGGCACCCCGGCGACGTTAGACTCTACGAATCACTCTTCGGCGCCACCACGGCGTCAGGCTCGTCCTTGCAGGCCGCGCGGAACGCGGTGCCTCCCGAGACGTGCCCCCCTCTCGGAAGGTAATGCGTGACCACAGCTGCCGCTGAACAGAACCCGTCCATGCCCGCCATCGCGGACGAAGAGCGGGTTCCCACCTTCGCCGAGCTCGGCATCCCGCCGGTGCTGGTGAACGCCCTGGCGCGCCAGGGCATCGAGGCCCCCTTCCCCATCCAGGCCGCCGCGATCCCCGACGTCATGGCGGGACGCGACGTCCTCGGGCGCGGCAAGACCGGCTCCGGCAAGACCCTGGCGTTCGGCCTGCCGCTCCTCACCCGCCTGTCCGGCCGCAAGGCCGCCCCGAAGCGCCCGCTGGCGCTCATCCTCGTGCCGACCCGCGAGCTCGCCCAGCAGGTGCAGAACAACCTGGAGCCGCTGGGCCGCGGCCTCGGGCTGCACTTCAAGACCGTCATCGGCCAGACCTCGATGTTCAAGCAGATCGACGCGCTGCGCCGCGGCGTCGAGGTCCTCGTCGCCACCCCCGGCCGGCTGAAGGACCTGATGCGGCAGGGCGCCTGCGACCTGTCCGACATCGAGATCGCCGTGCTCGACGAGGCCGACCACATGGCCGACATGGGCTTCTTGCCCGACGTCACCGACATCCTGGACGCCGTCAAGCCCGGCGGGCAGCGGCTCCTCTTCTCCGCCACCCTCGACAAGGACGTGGACGTCCTGGTCAAGCGTTACCTCGACGACCCGGTGACGCACGCGATCGGCCCGGTGGACGAGCCCGTCGCCACCATGGACCACCACCTCCTCCTCGTGGCGCCGAAGGAGAAGAGCGCCATCACCGCGGAGATCGCCAACCGCGAGGGCCGGACGATCCTGTTCGCCCGCACCAAGCACGGCGTCGACCGGCTCGCCAAGCAGCTCGTCCAGGTCGGCGTCCGCGCGGCCGGCCTGCACGGCGGCAAGAGCCAGGGCCTGCGCACCCGCACGCTCGCCGAGTTCCGCGAGGGCTCCATCAGCGTGCTGGTCGCCACCGACGTCGCCGCCCGCGGCATCCACGTGGACGACGTGTCGCTGGTGATGCACGTCGACCCGCCCGCCGACCACAAGGACTACATGCACCGCGCGGGGCGGACCGCCCGCGCCGGGGAGCGCGGCACCGTCGTCACGCTCGTCCTGCCGCACCAGGTGCGCTCCACGTCCGCGATGACGCGGCGCGCCGGGATCAACGCGCCCCGCGTCCGGGTCAGCGCGGGCGACGCCGAGCTGGTCAAGCTGACGGGCGCCCGCCCGCCGTCCGGCATCCCGATCGAGGGCCCGATCATCCCGGAGCGCCCGCGCCGGGAGAACCGCGGCCGCCAGGGCGGCGGCCGCCGCCGCGGCCCGCGCGGCTACGACCGGCAGGACGGCCGGCGCCGCGACGGCGACTCCGGCCGGGGCGAGCACCGCGCCTACTCCGGCGGCGACCGCCGGGGCGGCCCCCGCACCGGCTCCCCGTCGCACGGCGGCCGGCGCAACGACCACCGCCCGGCCCGCCACAACTGACGAGCACCGAAGAGCCCCGCCCACCCGGCGGGGCTCTTCGCTTTCCCGCGCGGGCCAAGGGCGGACGCGGAACGGCCCCGACCGCAGCCGCCCGCACCGATGTGCCCGAGCGGCTGGAGCACGCGATCTTCGTGAGGACGCCGCCGGCCACGGGCGGGCGAGGAGCGGCCTCGACCGCAGCCGCCTGCACCGGTGTGCCGGAGCGGCCGGTGCAGGCGATCTTCATGAAGACGCCGCAGGGCATGGGCGGGCGAGGAACGGTCCCGACCGCAGCCGTCCGCACCCGTGTGCCGGGGCGGCCGGTGCACGTGATCTTCATGAAGACGCTGCCGAGGGTGGACCGTCCCGGCGCGGCCGTGCCGATCGGCGAGCGGGACGTCTGCTCGCCGGCTGCCTCGTCTCGCCGTCCGTTCGCCGTGCTCGCCGGCGCGGACGGGCGTTGCGGACCGCGCAACCCGCGGGCCGGTCAGCCGGCCTCTTCCTGGAGCGGTTCCGGTTCGGGCGCCGACTCCTCGCGGAGCTTGTCCTGGAGTATCTGCAGGCCGTCCAGGCCGTTGACGGAGAGGGCGGCCAGCTCGTCCAGCGACATCAGCGGGTCGTTGCGGAGGGGCGGCTGCCAGCCGTTCTCCTTGTCGTGGCTGCGCAGGATCTTCGCGGGGACGCCGCCGATGACCGAGTGGTCGGGGAACTCGCCGCGGACCACGGCGCCGCCGGCGACGGCGACGTTCCGGCCGAGCCGGGTGCCGGGGAGGATGATCGCGCCGGTGCCGATCCAGCAGCCGTCGCCGATGACGACCGGGTTGTTCTCCGGCCACTGGCGCCCGATCGGCATGTGCAGATCGCCGTAGGTGTGGTTCTGATCGGTGATGTAGACGTTCGGACCGGTGAAGACGTCGTCGCCGATGTCGATGGACTGGTGCCCGACGATGTGGGTGCCGCGACCGAGGGAGCAGCTCGCGCCGATGCGGACGATGACGTCCGGGCCGAGGTCCAGGCCGGGGACGAACCCGGCGGAGATCGTGACGTGCGTGCCGACGAGGGTGTGGTCGCCGATCGAGATCCACGGCTCGCCGTAGATGGAGCCGATGGGGAAGCCGATGCAGGCGCCCTCGCCGAGATAGGCGAACTTGCGCCGGCCGGGCGTGTGCGGGGTGATCTCGCCGTGCCGCTGGACCCATTCCCAGGTGCGGTGCACGGCCGCGTGCATGCCCTGGCGTGCCCGCCGCCGGACGCGGGCCGCCAGCACCTGCCCGATCGAGCGCTTCGGCGACATGGCGTTACCGTACCGGGTGGTAGCCATCCCCGTGCACGGCGGAGGGCCCGGCCGGAACGACCGGGCCCTCCGCTGCTTCGCGCTAGTGCGGCGAATGCACCTGACCGTCGACATCGGCGCCGGAGACCGTCATGGAGTCGGCCGAGGTGGCGTCCTCCGCGTGCTCACCGGAACCCTTGGTCATGTCGCGGATGACGCCGCGCCGTGTCGCCACCGCGCCGGCCACGCCGACCGCGGCGACCGCGGCGATCATCGCCATGAGGGCGCCGCGGCCGGGCCCGCCCCGCCTGGGGGGCTCCACCCGTCCGGCGGCATCGCTCAGAAACGTGCTCACCCGCGGAGCGAGCCCGGACTCCACGTACCGGGCCGCCTGCCGGAGCCTCGGTGCGCTCCAGCCGCGGACGGCCATCAGCCGCTCCTCCGCGACGGGCGCGATCCGCTCCGCCGCGCCGGAAGCGCTCTGCCGGCACATCTCGGCGCCCTGCCGGGCCGCTTCCTGGACGCGGCCGAACCGGGTGAGAACTTCCTCCTGCGGCTTCCGGCGGATACTGATCATTAGGGACACGCTAACCTCCCTGTTTGCGAGGTCCTGCCATGCAGCCTTCCCAGCGTTCGGAAGGTAAACCCCGTTTGCGTGACCACCGGTTCACGCCGGGTAGTCGATTCGCGCATGGCCGAGACCGTAACGTGCAGAACTCAGACATCCACCTCATGAGGAGGCGGCCAGCGTGGCCAACGAGATCTTCGCGACGCTCAACACGTCGCTCGGCAGGATCGTGACCCAGCTGTACCCGGAGCAGGCGCCGGAGACGGTCGCGAACTTCGTCGAGCTGGCGGAGGGCACCCGGACCTGGACCGACCCGCGCACCGGGCAGAAGACCGACGCCCCGCTCTACAACGGGACGATCTTCCACCGCGTCATCGACCAGTTCATGATCCAGGGCGGCGACCCGCTCGGCACCGGCACCGGCGGGCCCGGCTACGAGTTCAAGGACGAGATCCACCCCGACCTGAAGTTCAACCGCCCGTACCTGCTGGCGATGGCGAACGCCGGGCCCGGCACCAACGGCTCCCAGTTCTTCATCACGCTGGACGTCGGGCACTCCCGGCACCTGACCGGCCGGCACACCATCTTCGGCAAGGTCATCGAGGGGACCGACGTCGTCGACCGGATCGGCAAGGTCCCGACCGGGCGGATGGACCGGCCGCAGCAGGACGTCGTGCTGGAATCGGTGACGATCGAGCGGCGTTAGTCGTTGCCACAGTGAGACCCCGCGGCGGGTGACCGCCCGCATCGGCCCACGGAGCCCCGAATGAGCACAGAGCCCAGTCCCGCCTCCGAGACCTCGGTCCCGACCTGCTACCGGCATCCGGGGCGCGAGACGTACGTGCGCTGCGTCAGGTGCGACCGCTACATCTGCCCCGACTGCATGCGGGACGCGGCGGTCGGGCACCAGTGCGTGGAGTGCGTCGCCGAGGGCAACCGGGGCGTCCGCCGGGCGGTGCCGCGGACGGCGCTCGGCGGGCGCGCTCCCGCGTCCGCCGTGCCGGTCGTCACGTACACGCTCATCGGCGCGTGCGTGGTGGCCTACCTCGCCGAGCTGGCGTCGTGGCGGGTCGTCTGGGAGTTCATGATGCTCGGCCGCGCCGCGCTGCCCGACGGCAGCGTCGGCGGGGTCGCCGAGGGCGAGTGGTACCGGCTGTTCACCACGATGTTCCTGCACCAGCGGGGCGGGACGTTCGGCATCACCCACATCCTGTTCAACATGTGGGCGCTGTGGGCGGTCGGCCCCGCGCTGGAGCAGCTGCTCGGACGGTGGCGCTACCTGGCCCTGTACGTGCTGTCCGGGCTGGGCGGGTCGGTGCTGCTGTACCTGGTCGGCCAGCCGAACGACTCGGCGGTCGGCGCGTCCGGCGCCATCTTCGGGCTGTTCGGGGCGTACTTCGTGATCGGCCGCAGGCTGGGCGGGCCGGTCGGCCCCATCGTGGTGCTGCTGGTGATCAACCTGGTGATCACGTTCTCGGTGCCGGGGATCTCCTGGCAGGGGCACGTCGGCGGGCTCGCGGTCGGCGCGCTGCTGGCCGCCGCCTACGCGTACGCTCCCGCCGCGCGGCGGCGGCTGTTCCACATCGCGGCGCCGGTGCTCACGTTCGTGCTGCTCGCCGCGCTGGTGGTCCTGCGGACGGCCGAACTCAACCCGTCCCTGTAGCGGCGCCGCCGGGCGCGCGGATCGGACCTGTGGAAAGACCCTGTGGAAAACCTGGGGAAGGCGGGGTGGGAGATCCCCAGCCTGTGGATAACTTACCGTCAGCGCCAGCGGGTCGACAGGATCACGCCGAGGATGATGGCCGCGAAGCCGATCCCCAGGTTCCAGTTGTGCAGGTCGGTCATGACCGGCACCTTCGTGCCGGTGCTGGCCGTCACGTAGAAGACGGCGATCCAGGCGAGGCCGATGAGCCACAGCCCGACCATCGTGGGCACGAGCCACCGGGGGCTGACCTCGGGCGCCTTGGACTTCTGCGGAGGCGTGTAGACGGCCTTCTTACGGACTTTCGACTTGGCCACGGTTGGATCGATCTCCTCGGGCGTCCGGCGGCCGGAGCGCCGGACCGCGCATGGGTGCTTTGTCGGTTAGCGTAGTCGCTGGTGAGCACTGACTGATGAGCAATGTACGGCGTCCTGCGTGGGGAAGCATCATCCCAGTTCTCACGCTCCTCGCGGGGACCCTGTTCGCGGCGAGCGCGAGCACGGCCCGCGGCACGAGCCTGCGCGAGCAGGGCCGGACCGACGTCACCGGGCTCATCGCCGCCGAGCAGCAGCGGGGCCGCGAGGAGCGCGCCGAGTACCGGCGGCTCCGCGACCAGATCGACCGTATCTCCCGCGAGGCCGGACGTCACGACGCGCGTGTGAAAAGTGCACGGGCGGAGGCCGACCGGCTCGCGGCCGCCGCCGGGTTCACCCCGCTGACCGGCCGCGCCGTCCGCGTCTCGCTGGACGACGCGCCGCTGCCGAAGACGGAGGACCTCCCGCACGGCGTCCGCCCCGACGACCTCGTCGTCCACCAGGGCGACGTCCAGGCCGTCGTCAACGCGCTCTGGGCCGGCGGCGCCCGCGGGATGCAGATCATGGACCAGCGGGTGATCTCGACCAGCGCGGTGCGGTGCGTGGGCAATACCCTGATCCTCCAGGGCGTCGTGTACTCCCCGCCGTTCCGGATCACCGCCGTGGGCGACCCGGACCGGCTCCGCGCGGCGCTCGGCGCGTCCCCCGAGATCGCCGTCTACCGCAAGTACGTCCGCGCGTACGGGCTCGGCTACTCGGTGCGGACCGTGGAACGCGCCACACTGCCGCCCTACACCGGCAACGCGGCGATGAAGCACGCTACGGTGCCGCCGGGCGCCGGGGGCTGACCCGGCCGCGCCCGGCCGGCCACGGAAGGAGGAGGACGCGCGTGCGGACGGTGATCCGTGGCCTGGGCGAGCTGTGCATCACCGCCGGCCTGATCGTCATGCTGTTCGTCACCTACGAGCTGTGGGGCACCGGCCGGTACACCCAGGGCCAGCAGGACCGCCTCCACGACGAGATGCTGAACGGCTGGAAGAGCGGCAAGGTCACCACCGAGCGGGTGAAGCTCGGCAAGGGCCTCGCGATGATCCGCATCCCCCGGTTCGGCAAGGACTACCACTTCGTCGTCATCGAGGGCGTCGACCGCGACGACCTGCGCAAGGGCCCCGGCCACTATCCCGGCACCGCGCTGCCCGGCCAGATCGGCAACTTCGTGGTCTCCGGGCACCGGACGACCTACTCCGCCCCGTTCAACCGGCTCGGCGAACTCGACCGCGGCGACGAGATCCTCATCGACACCCGCGACGAGCAGTACGTCTACAAGGTCACCGACCGCAGGATCGTGAAGCCGTCGGCGACGGAGGTGACCGCGCCGGTCCCGTTCCACCCGAAGCGCAGGCCCACCGAGCGGCTCATCACGCTCACCACCTGCCACCCCAAGTACTCCGCCGCCGAACGGATGATCATCTTCGGGAGGCTGGCCGAGGCGCTGCCCCGCGTGCGGCCCCCCGCGAAGACCGCCGCGCAGCCCGCCGCGCAGCCCGCCGGAAGGTAGGAGGTCCCGTGTACGCCTGGATCTGGCGCCGTCTCCCCGGCGCGTGGCCTACCAAGACCGCGACCGCGCTCGGCATCGTGCTCGCGGTCGCCGCCGTCCTCTGGTACGTGGCGTTCCCCCGGATCGAATCCAAGATCCAGTTCGACCACGGCGTCGTCCAGACCCCCGGCCCGTCAGCCTCCCCGACCCCCGGCTGACGTGCCGAGAAAAATTCGGTTGAAATCCGTAACGTCCTACGGGCACGTGACGAAGACCATAACGAGGGCTTCCGCCATTGCCCCCGAGTGGCGGAAGCCCCGTTTCATGTCCGGCCCCGGGCAGGCCCGCGGCCCGTGCGGCGCCAACGCAGCGGCAACGTGAAGGACCCCGGCCTCCCTCAGGGAGAGCCGGGGTCCTTCACGTTGAACCGGCGGGATCAGCCGTTGCCGCCCGGGAAGCCGGGGAAGCCCGGCGTCGTCGGCGAGCCGCCCGGCTGGGTCGGCGTCTGCTGCGGCTTGTCCGCGACGAAGATCGTCACCGTGTCGCCCGGGGCGACCGTGGCGCCCTCGCCTGGCTGCTGGTCGTAGACGAAGCCCGGCGCGACCTGCCGGTCGGGCGGCGCCTGGCCCTTCTGCACCCGGCACTCCAGCCCGACCGCCTTCAGCTTGCCGCACGCGGCCCGCTGGCTGTTGTTGAACAGGTTCGGCACCTTCAGCTCCGTCGGGCCGTTCGAGAACACCACCGTGACGGTCGAGCCCTTCGGCGCCTTCGTCCCGCCGGCCGGGTCGGTGCGGATCACGTTGAGCCGCGGGACGGTGTCGCTCGACTCCGCCTTCCGCTGCACCTCGAAGCCCTTCGCCTCCAGCAGCTTCTTCGCCGTCGCGTACGGCTGGCCGGTGACGTCCGGCACCTCGACCTCCGTCGGCGGCTTCTTGCCCTTGGAGACCAGCAGCGTCACCGTGGCGCCCTTCGGCGCGTTCGTGCCGGGCTCGGGGTCGGAGCTGATGACGTAGCCCTTGCGGATGTCGTCGCTGTAGTCGGTCTTCGGCTCGCCGACCTTGAAGCCCAGCTTGGTGAGCTCCGCCGTCGCCTGGCTCTGCGACACGTTGACGATGCTCTGCGGGATCGCGACCTGGGTGTTCTTCTCGCCGCCGCCGCCGCTCAGCATCCAGCCGATGAGGGCCGCGCCGCCGATGAACAGCACCGCCAGCCCCACCCACAGCGCGGCCTTCTTGCCGTTGCCGCCGCGCTCCGGCATGTCGTCGTCGTAGTGGACGGGCGGCAGCCCGTAGCCGTCGTCCGGCGGGCGGCGCACCTGCGTGCGGGCCGCGCCCGGCGGGTAGGCGCCCATCACCTGGGTGCCCTGCGGCTGCTGCGCGCCGCCCATGAGCATCGTGGACGCCGCCGTCGACGCCACCGGCTGCCCCTGCAGGACGCGCTGGATCTCCTGCCGGAACTCCGTCGCGCTCTGGTAGCGGTGGTCGGCGTCCTTCGCCATCGCCTTCAGCACGATCGCGTCCGCCCACTGCGGGATCTGCGGGTCCACCTGCGACGGCGGGACCGGCTCCTCCCGGACGTGCTGGTAGGCGATCGCGACCGGGGAGTCGCCGGTGAACGGCGGCTTGCCGGTCAGCAGCTCGTACAGCACGCAGCCGGTCGAGTAGATGTCGCTGCGGGCGTCCACCCGCTCGCCGCGCGCCTGCTCCGGCGACAGGTACTGCGCGGTGCCGATCACCTGGGCCGTCTGCGTCATCGTGGCCGCCGAGTCGGCCATGGCGCGGGCGATGCCGAAGTCCATGACCTTGACCTCGTGCTGCCGGGTCAGCATCACGTTGGCCGGTTTGATGTCGCGGTGCACGATCCCGCCGCGGTGGCTGTAGTCCAGCGCGCGCAGGATCCCGTCGGTGATCTCCAGCGCCTTCTCCGGCAGCAGCGCGCGGTTCTCCCGCAGCAGGTCGCGCAGCGTGCTGCCGTCCACGTACTCCATGACGATGTACGGGATCGAAGTGTCGCCGATCATGTCCTCGCCGGTGTCGTACACGGCGATGACCGAGGGATGGTTCAGCGACGCCGCCGACTGGGCCTCGCGCCGGAACCTGGCCTGGAACGTCGGATCTCGGGCCAGGTCGGAGCGCAGCGTCTTGACCGCGACGACGCGATCCAGGCGGAGGTCGCGGGCACGGTAGACCTCGGCCATGCCGCCCCGCCCGATCACCGACTCGAGCTCGTAGCGGCCGCCGAGCAGCCGAGGTTGACTCATATGTGCACTTTCCCTCGTACGTCTACACCTTGTCCTCCGAACCTAGCTTCCCGCTCTGGGTCGGCGAGGGAACCGGGCTCGGAGTTGACGGAGTCGTGGTGCTCCCCGTCGGTGTGGGTGTTGGCTCTGGGGCGGTGGGAGTCGCCCGGGGCGATTTCGTGGATGGCTTATGTGAAGGAGACGTCTTGGGCGTCACCCGCGTTGACGGACGGATCCTATGCGTCCGGTGCCGTGGGGTGGCAGCCGGGCGCTCCGGGGTCGCGGCCTTCCGGCGCGTGGGCGGGGCGCTGGGACGGACCGCGGGGTCGTCCACGAGGTCGTCCGGGAGGTCGCCGCCCACGGGGCCGGTGGCCGGGCTGGACGGCGGATCCCGCTCGTCCCCGCCCGATCCGGCGAACGCCAGGCCCTTCCACAGCGAACCGATGACGATCACGCAGACCAGCACGAGGACGGCGGCGACCGACGCGTACGCCACCGCCGTGCGTCGTTGCACTGTCCCACGCGAGAGGTTATCCGCCGCCCGGTCGGCGTCAAATCCCGACAAAGCAGCCGATTGCGTAACGATGGGGTCTCTGCCGGGAGCACCCGGGGCGCGGACGGGAGCGGCCGCCGGCACCGCCGGACGGCCCGCGCCGGGCGCCCGGGACGTGCTGAGCGCCGCGCGGATCGCCAGCGCCCGCGCCGCGACCGTCCCCGCGTCCCGCGGCCGGGCCCGCGGGTCCTTCGCCAGCATCTCCATGATCAGGTCGCTGGCCGGCGGCGGCACCCGGCGCGGCAGCTCCGCCGGCGCGTCCCGGACGTGCTTGAGCGCCACCTCCACCGGCGTCGACCCGTCGAACGGCGGCGCGCCCGTCAGGCACTCGTAGGCCACCACGCCCAGCGAGTACAGGTCCGCCTTCGGCGACAGCTCCTTGCCCTGCGCCTGCTCCGGCGAGATGTAGTGCGCCGTCCCCATGACCATCCCGGTCTGGGTCTGCGACGCCGCGGCCAGCCGCCGCGCGATCCCGAAATCGGTGATCTTCAGGGTGCCGTCCGGGGACACCATCAGGTTCGCCGGCTTGACGTCCCGGTGCACGATCCCCGCCTCGTGCGCGACCGTCAGCGCACGCCCCGCCTGCACCAGCAGGTCGAGGACCGCCTCCAGCGGCAGCCCGCCGTCGCGCGCCAGGATCTCGTCCAGCGGCTCGCCCGGCACCAGCTCCATCACCAGGAACATCCGGCCGCCGTGCTCGCCGAAGTCGAACGCCCGAGCGATCCCCGGATGCCGCAGCTCCGCCGCGAACCGCGCCTCCGACTCGAACCGGCCGCGGGCCCGCAGGTCCGACCCGAACTCCCGGCGCAGCAGCTTCACCGCGACATGCCGGCCGGACGCCTCGTCCACCGCGCGCCAGACCTCGCCCATCCCGCCGATGGCCAGCCGCTCCAGCAGCCGGTACCGGTGGTTGAGGACGAGGCCCGTGCTCACTTCTGCAGGACCTTAGCCATGATGGCCCCCGCGATGGGGCCGGCGTTGCCGGCGCCGGAGCCCTGGGCCTCGGTCATCACGGCGAACGCGTAGCGGGGGTTGTCCGTCGGGCTGAACCCGACGAACCAGTTGGCGTTCGGGTTGCCCGGCCCCTGCTCGGCCGTACCGGTCTTGCCGGCGATCCGCATGCCCTGCAGGTTCTTCGCGGTGCCCTCGGCGACCACCGCGCGCATCATGTCCTCCAGCTGCCGGGCCTGGTCGCCGGTCATCGGCTCGGCGAACTCCTTCGGCGAGGCGCTGTACAGCTCGCTCTGGTCCTTCGCCCGCACCTTCTGCACCACGTACGGGCTCATGATCTTGCCGTTGTTGGCGACCGCGGACGCCACCATCGCCATCTGCAGCGGCGTGGCGCGCACGTTCTCCTGGCCGATGCCGGAGCGGGCCGTCCCGTCCCGGCCGGTCGGGGTGGTCTTGCCGTTCGCGTCCGTGTACGCCACCGGGACGTCGCTCTTCGCCGAGTAGAAGTCCGGCTCCAGCTCGATCCGCTTGCCGAACCCGAACTCCGCGGACCCGTCGTGCAGCCCCTGGATGCCCATGTCCAGCGCCATCTTCGCGAACGTGGTGTTGCAGGACTCGGCGAACGCGCCGCGCAGCGAGGCGGTCCCGCCGCAGCTGCCGCTGTCGTGCGAGTTCGGCAGCGGGCGGCCCGACTCCGGCAGGATCAGCTGCCCGGTGTTCACCGACGTGGAGCTGTTGACGTTCAGCTTCTGCATGGCGATCGCGGACACCACCGTCTTGAACGACGAGCCCGGCGGGAACGTCTGGCTCAGCGCGTTGTCGACCAGCGGCTTGATGACGCCGTTGCCCTCGTCGAGCTGCTCCAGCCGCTTCGCGCCCTTCTCACCGGTCTGCGGCGCCACCTCGTTCGGGTCGAACGACGGCCACGACGCCGCCACCTTCACCGCGCCCGTCTTCACGTCGATCACCACGGCGCCGCCGCGGCGGCCCTGCTGCGTCCGCGCCTTCAGCTGCGCGTACGCGGTGCGCTG
This sequence comes from Spirillospora sp. NPDC127506, assembly GCF_040302145.1. NCBI lineage: Bacteria > Bacillati > Actinomycetota > Actinomycetes > Streptosporangiales > Thermomonosporaceae > Spirillospora > Spirillospora sp. NPDC127506. The sequence continues at coordinate 23,624 of NZ_JBEORG010000002.1, forward strand.
CGCGTCCGGGTCGATCGTCAGCTCGACGTTCGCGCCGTCCGCCTTCTTGCCGATGAACAGGTCGAACCAGTGCTGCTGGGTGATCCGCTTGTCCTTGCCGCCGAGCAGCGAGTTGTAGGCCCGCTCGACCTGCGTGGCGCTGCCGTTGAAGTACCCGGTGACCGGCGCGAACACCGGCCCCTCCTTGTACGACCGGCCGTACTTCGGGTTGTCCTTCCCGGTCTCGTTGGACGTCACCAGCACCTCGCCGCCCGCGGAGATCTGGCCACGCGGCGAGTTGAACACGTCCGCGTACTGCCGGCTGTTGCGGGAGTCGGTCCGCAGATCCTCCGCCTGGCTGCCCTGGACGTAGTTGACCTGCGCCATCAGCCCGAAGAACAGCAGCAGCGCGAAGATCGCCACCCGCCGGACCGGCTTGTCCATATTCATCGGGGGGAAGTCACCTCGTGCTCACGATCTGGGTCATGCCCTCGTCCTGGATCGCCTGCGGGGCCGGCTTGCGCGCGTCATGGCTCATCCGCACCAGGATCGCGATCAGGATCCAGTTGGCCATCAGCGACGAGCCGCCCTGCGACAGGAACGGAGTCGTGAGACCGGTGAGCGGGATGAGCCGGGTGACGCCGCCGACGATCACGAAGACCTGGAGCGCCAGCACGAACGACACGCCGCCCGCGAACAGCTTCAGGAACGGGTCCCGCGCCGCCACGGCCGTCTTCATCCCGCGTTGCACGATCAACGCGTAGATCAGCAGGATCACCATCAACCCGGTCAGCCCGAGCTCCTCGCCGAGCGAGTCGAAGATGAAGTCGCTGAAGGACAGCGGCGTCCGCCACGGCTCGCCCTGGCCGAGCCCGGTGCCGAGCACGCCGCCCTCCCCGAGCGCGAACAGCCCCTTCATCAGCTGCGCGCTGTCGGAGTACTCACCGCCCAGGTTCGCGCAGGCGGTGAAACCGGGCGAGACCACGCCCGGCTTGTCGTACTTCTTATAGATCTCGGTGTCGGGGTTGACCGGGACGACCTTGCCGCTCTCCAGCAGGCAGCCGCCGTCGAAGTACGGCTTCGGGTTCTGCCAGATGTCGATGCGCTGGTTCACGTGGCCCATGAACGGCAGCAGCGTCGCGATGAACACGCCAACCGCGAGCAGCCCGACGCCGATCACCACCCACGAGACCCGCTGCGTCGCGATGTACAGCATCGACACGAACAGGCCGAAGAACAGCAGCGCGGTACCGAGGTCCTTCTGCAGGAACAGCACGCCCAGGCAGAAGAACCAGATCACCACGATCGGGCCGAGGTCGCGGCCCCGCGGCAGGCTGACCGGGCCGACCTTCTTGCCGATCAGCGACATCGCCTGCCGCTTGTTCACCAGGTAGCCGGCGAAGAACACGACCAGCAGCAGCTTCGCGAACTCGCCCGGCTGCACCGAGAACGGACCCAGGTGGATCCACACCCGGGCGCCGTTGATCTCCGCGCCGATGCCCGGGACGATCGGCAGCAGCAGCAGGATGACGGCGGTGAGCCCGATCAGGTACGTGTAGCGCTGCGCCGTCTTCGGGGTGAACGACAGCGGCGCGTCCGTCTTGTCGGTGTCCCGCATGATGAGGACGGCGCCGACGAACAGCGCGATGCCGACGAACGTCCACATCAGCTGGCTGGGGGCGTCCGCGGCGTCCTCGACGAGCTTCTTGCCGGCCAGCGCCGCGGCCTTGCGGTCGGCGCTGGTGTCCAGGTCGAGCCGGTAGATCATGGTCAGCCCGAGGCCGTTCAGCGCCACTGCGAGCGGCAGCAGCAGCGGGTCGGCGTACGGGGTGAACTTCGCCTGGACGAAGTAGGCGATGAACGCCAGCACCGCGAGGCCGCCGCCGTACACGAACAACCCGGCGGGGAGGCTGCCGTCGCGGGCCAGCCCGACCTCCGCGAACGCCGACAGCGTCAGCACCATCGCGAAGATGAGCAGCGCCAGCGAGGCCGCGTTGCGCTGCTGGTACGGCAGGCGCGCCCTGATCTGCTCCCCGAGCGAGTGCATCTACGAACTCCCCCCGCTGGTGGGGCAGTCCGGGATGCCCGGGTTGCTCTTCTTGCACTCGTCGCGGCGGGTCTGCAGCCGGTTCAGCTCCGCCGTCACCGCCTCCCGCCCGATGAGCTTGGCCTCGCCCTTCCGGACCTTCGCCGCGTCGGACGTGGGCAGCTGGTCGATCCGCAGGTCGCTGGTCTGGATCTTCTTCTCCTGGCAGTCGTCCTGGCCGCGGCCGCGCACGACGCCGACACGGCCGGACTCCTCGGTGAACGAGTACTTGCAGACCCGGTCCACCAGCATCTGCCACGCGTCCGGGCCGTCCACCGTGTAGGTGGCCTTGACCTGCTGCTGCAGGTCCTGCGGGAGGTCGTCGACCTTGATCGGCTGCAGCCCCTTCGCGTCCGCCTTGCGGGAGAGGTCGAGGCCCGGCACCTTCTGCGGCGTCCCCCGGAACAGGACCGCGTTGCCGTTCTCCGCGCCGATGTAGTAGCCGTTCCGGACGTTCTGCAGCAGCACGAAACCGCCCGCGACGACGCCGACGACGACCACGCCCGCCACGACGACCAGCCACGTCCAGCGGCGGGCGCCGCCCCGCGGCCGCTCCATCGGCGCCTGCCGCATCGGCGCGGGCGGGCCGCCCATCGGGTCGGCCATCGGCGCCGGGGCCGGCGGCGGGGGACGCTCGTCCACCGCCACGGGCGGCTGCGGGCGCGTGTCGCGCAGCTGCGCCGCCCGGCCCGCCGGGGTGTCGGCCACCGTCGTGTTCGCGCCCGGCCCGCCGCCCGGCGGCTCCGGCGGCGCGGCGTTCGCCGCCGCCCCCACCGCCTGGCCCGGGCCGCCCGTCGGCGGCTGGCGCTCCAGGTCCACCACGTCGGCGACCACGCAGGTGATGTTGTCGGGGCCGCCGCCCCGGTTCGCCAGGTCGATCAGCTGCCGGACGGCCTGCTCCGGATCGTCCACGTCGGTCAGCACCTGGAAGATCGTCTCCGCGGTGACGACGCCCGACAGGCCGTCCGAGCACAGCAGGTACCGGTCGCCGACCTTCGCCTCGCGCAGCGACAGGTCGGGATCGACCTCGCCGCGGCCGTCCAGCGCCCGCAGCAGCAGCGACCGCTGCGGATGCGACGCCGCCTCGTCCGGGCTGATCCGCCCCTCGTCCACCAGCGACTGGACGAGCGTGTGGTCGTGCGTGATCTGGAACAGGCTGCCGTCGCGGAGCAGGTACGCGCGGGAGTCCCCGATGTGCACCAGCGCGACCTGGTTGCCCGCCCACAGCATCGCCGTCAGCGTCGTCCCCATGCCCTGCAGGGCCGGGTCCGACTCGACGATCCGGTGCAGGTTGTCGTTCGCCGCCTTGACGGTGTGCTCCAGCGCCGCCAGCAGCTCCGTCGCCGGCAGGTCCTTGTCGAGCGACCGCAGCGCCTCGATCGCCGCCGCGCTCGCGATCTCGCCGCCGACGTGCCCGCCCATGCCGTCGGCCACCGCGAGCAGGTGCGCGCCCGCGTACGCCGAGTCCTCGTTGCCCTCGCGCAGCATGCCGACGTCGGAGCGCGCGGCGTAGCGGATTCCCAGAGTCATTTGCGCAGCTCGATCACGGTCTTGCCGATACGGACCGGTACGCCCGGCGGGACCGGCATCGGCCGGCTCACCTTCGTGCGTCCGAGGTACGTCCCATTGGTCGAGCCGAGATCTTCCACGATCCACTGACCGTCCTGCGCGAAAAGTCGGGCATGCCGGCTGGAAGCGTAGTCGTCGGTCACGACCAGAGTGGCGTCATTCGCCCGGCCGATGGTGATCGGCACCCCCGTCAGATCGATGACGGTGCCGGTTCGCTCCCCCTGCACCACCACGAGCTTCGTCGGCGCGCCGTGCTGGGCGCTCCGCTGCTGCCGCTGCGGCTTCGGCTGCCGGGGGGGCCGGGACGGGGACGGGCGCGCGGCCGCCTTCGTGGCGGCCCTCGAGCCGAACAGGTCGGCCCTGATCACGCCGACGGCCAGGATGACGAACAGCCATAGCAACGCCAGGAACGCCAGCTTGATCAGCGTGAGGGTGAATGGGGACATCGGAGTCGGGGTTACTCCCTATCGCGGCGGAACACAAGGGTTGTCCGGCCCATCGTCACCCGGGAGCCGTCCACCAGCGTGACCCGCCGGATGGGCTGCCCGTTCACGAACGAGCCGTTGGTCGACCCTAGATCCACGAGAGCGATTTCGGGACCTTCTACGCGGATCTCGGCATGGTGCCGGGAAACGCCCGGATCGACGAGGCGCAGGTCGCAATCCGTGCCACGACCGAGCAGAGTCACGGGTGTATTGATCTCATAGGTGCGCTGCGTCGTGTCCGAACCCTCCACGGCCGTCGTCACCAGCAGCCGCGGGTTCCCCCCGAAGACACCGCCCCGGCCGCCCTGCGGAACATCGCTCACCGGCCGGCGGATCTCGCCGCCCTCCACCGTCGAGCCCCGGATCACCCCCGACCGGATCCGGAACATGCCCGTGGCGAGATCCCCCGCGTTCTCGAACCGCACCCGCACCGGCCCCACGAAGGAGTACCCCTGCTCCTTCGCGTACTCCCGCGCCAGATTCGCCAGCTCCTGGCTCAGGCTGTCCGCATAGACCTGCAGCCGCTGCCCGTCCTGCTGAGAGATCTCCACGACGAAGTCGTTCGGCACGAGCGTGCGGCCCTGCGCCACGATCGCCGCCCTATCGTCCATCTCGCGCTGCACAGCACTGGCCACCTCGACCGGCTGCAGCTCCGACTTGAAGGCACGGGCGAAGGCCCCTTCGACCATGCCCTCCAGCCGTCGCTCGAAGCGCTGAATGACGCCCACGGGCACCTCCCTTCCCCACTGGTAGACGATCGTATCGGTGCGAAGGTTCGCTAGGAGTATCCGAGTACCTAACCACTGCCCCGACCGTGCTAGCCTTTTGAGGCACCCGGAAACGGGTGAGCACCCATGGGCGGGTGGCGGAACGGCAGACGCGCACGGTTCAGGTCCGTGTGTCCGAAAGGATGTGAGGGTTCAAATCCCTCCTCGCCCACTCGGAGTTGGGGGTGGTGTGCCCACGGAGAGCGTGGGCCGCCACTCCTTCGTCATGTTAACCCGGGGGGCGACCCCCGGACCCCCGATGCAGGGGCTCCGCCCCCGCACCCCCGGGCGCTCGCTGCGCTCGCTTTTTGGGGGCTTCGCCCCCTTGCCCCCCATGCGATGGCTGAGGTCTCCGTCCGGGAGCGTGTGGGGCTCCGGCCCCCCGGGCGCTCGCTGCGCTCGCTTTTGGGGCTTCGCCCCTTGCCCCCGGGCGCTCGCTGCGCTCGCTTTTGGGGCTTCGCCCCTTGCCCCCGGGCTCGCTGCGCTCGCTTTTGGGGGCTCCGCCCCCTCGCCCCCTGCGCCGGCGAGGCCCGTCCCGCATCTTCTGCCACCGTGTGGGGCTTTGGCCCCTGCTCCCGGCGACCGTTGGTGCTTAGTTCGCAAGCGCCTGCCGTCACCATTTGCTGTCTCTCCGGGGCTTGCCCCTCGCCCCCGGGCGGGGGCGTGAGTGAGCGCGCTTCATTGCCGCCTGCCGTGCTGGCCCGCGACCCTTGCGGTTCGTTCGCGGCTGTTCGTCGTTGCTCCATGCTGCGCCGCTTAGGGCTTCGACCGCTTGCCTACGCCAGGCCCTGGAGTCTGCGCCTGGGGCGGCGTCATTGCTACTCACTGCGCCCGCTTGGGGCTCGTTGTCGGGATGTCATCGCTGGTCACTGCGCCGCATGTGAGTCTTCGTCCATTACCCACGTGAGGGGCCGGTTTCGTGCCTGCCGGGGGTGTTCGTCTGCGGGTGCATGCCGTGTTGCCGCTGCGGCCGACTTGGGTGCTCGCCAATGCTCACCCGCCCTGCCGCCCATGGGGTATCGCTCCACAGGTGCGCCGGCCACTGCCGTGCGCCGGTTCGGTGTCGTTGGCTGTGACGTCCAGCTGCCCATCGCTGGTGCAGGTGGTGGCGCTTGGGCTTATGACGATGCGAGCTGTCGTGCGTATGCCTCGGAGACTGACTTCGAGGAGACGGGTGCATGGCGGCTACCGATCGCCAAGAGCAACGTGGAGCCGCGTGAGGAGAAGAAGGCCATGGTTGGGAGCGCGCAAGGGGCGCTGTTGCCGCGGTCTGCGTGTGGGCCGTACCTACGGGCCCGCACGATCGTTGACGAGATCTAGGGCATGAGCGGGGGACCGTCGTGCCGGCTTCGCCAACGGGCATGAAGTGGCCGCGTGAGACGACAACGGGAGGATGACCGTGCGACCGGAAGAGATCACCGAGGTTCTGAACCGGCCCATCAGCCAGGAGCTACTGGCCCGTGACCTGACCCGTCTGGCATATGTCGCCGAGGACGGCACTCCGCGGGTCATCCCGATCGGGTTCGCCTGGAACGGGTCCGAGGTCGTCATGTGCACGTCGAAGAACGCCCCGAAGCTGCGGGCCCTGAGCGAGAACCCGATGGTCGCGCTGACCATCGACACCGAGGTGCACCCGCCAAAGATCCTGCTCATCCGGGGGCGGGCCGAGCTCGACTACGTCGATGGCATCCCGGACGAGTACATGGAGGCGAACACCACCTACGAGATGACTCCCGAGCAGCGGGTCGAGTGGGAGGCGGAGGTGCGTTCCCTCTACAGCGACGGCATGGTCCGGATCGTCGTGACCCCCACGTGGGCGAAGCTGATCGACTTCGAGACGACCCTTCCCAGCGCGGTCGAGGAGCTGGTCCGGCGGCGGGAGGAGCGTCAGCGCGCCTGAGCGGTCTGCCGTCGCCACCGTCTGCCTCTGCCCACATGCCAGACGCGCCATCACCCGCTGCGCCGTCCCGTTGACCTCTCAGGTCATCAGTCCGGGCGCGGCGGTCCCGGCTAGGTGTCGCGCGGTCGGCCTCCCATGGGGCGCCTGCCGGGCGCACCGGTAACGAGAGGGTGGGGGCTGGGCCGAGTTCGCCAGCCGTGCAGGGGCACTTGGGCGGGAAGCTGGGCCGTCCCCCGCCGCGTCTCAGGTGAGAGGACGGCCGTTGGCGATCTGTCGACCCCTGCCCTGTGGGGGGGTGCATCACGTAGTAGCGGGGCGCTCGTTACGAGGCCCACCATTCAGTTGCCGTGATCGATATCTGGCTGATCGCCACGTCCAAGGGCTTTTATGGCCACGGTCCATGTGGCTTGGTCGTTGGGTTGTATTGCGGGTGTATTGAAAAACGCATACGGCGCTGCAACAGGCGGTCCGTTTCGGTGTTGGCATGTATTACAGCGCAGCATCGGCCCGGGGTGCCCGTGTGCGGCGGTCGCTCAGGGCGTTCACTTCGTCGCTTTCGGTGGCCAGAGTAGGTCAGGGCGCGCTGGACGAGGGCGTCATTCCGGTGGCGGTCTCTGTGTTCGACCGGGGGATTCCGGGGGTTCGCAAGCTCGACCGGGATCTTTATGGCGCCCTGCAGCGGGCGGCGGTCGACGCGGAGGCCGATGGGGTCGAGCTTCTCGTCAACAGTGGCTGGCGGTCGCCCGAGTATCAGCGGCGGATGTTCGACCGCGCCGTCCTCAAGTACGGGTCGCGGGAAGAGGCCGCGCGTTGGGTGGCCACCGCTGAGACGTCCGCCCATGTGTTGGGTGAGGCGGTCGACGTCGGTCCGCCCGACGCCGCGGCCTGGCTGGGCGAGCACGGGGCCGCGTACGGGCTGTGCCAGATCTACGCCAACGAGCCCTGGCATTACGAGCTGCGGCCCGGCGCCGTCGAGCCCATGTACGCGGACCCCACCGAGGACCCGAGGATGCGGTCGTGAACCGGCCGCCCACCTTGCAGACGCTGCCCGAGTCGGTCGCCGCGAACGTGGCCCTGATCCGCGCGCGGACTCGGAGCACGATCATGGCGGTGGTCAAGGCCGACGGTTACGGGCACGGTGCCGTCACGGTCGCCAAGGCCGCCGTCGCCGCCGGGGCCGGGTGGCTCGGGACGACGAGCGTCGCGGAGGCTCTCACGTTGCGGGCAGCGGGGCTGACGGTGCCGATCCTTACGTGGCTGCATCCTTCGGGGATCGACTGTGAGGCCACGGGGATCGATATCGCGGTCGGGTCGGTCGACGAGCTCGGTGAGCTTGCGGCGCGGGCTGTGTCGCCGGTACGGGTTCATCTCCATGTGGACACTGGAATGTCCCGTGGCGGCTGCCCGCGCGGGCAATGGGACGAGCTGTTCCGCCTTGCCAAGCGTGCCCGGAACGTCCGGGTGGTGGGCGTCATGGGGCACCTTCCGCTGGCCGACCGCGCCGATCCCGTGTCGAACGCGCCGGCGGTCGCCGTCATGCGGCAGGCGCAGAAGGCGGTGCACGCGGCGGGGTTCGGTTCGCCGCTGACCCATCTCGCGGCCACGTCGGGGGCGCTGACCGACCCGGCGACGCACTTCGACATGGTGCGCGTCGGGGCGGGGCTGGTCGGCATCGATCCGTCCGGGACCGTGGAGATGCGCGGCGCGTCGCGGTTGACCGCCCCGATCGTGCACACGGCCGCGGTCCCCGCCGGGACCGCGGTCGGTTACGGCGGTGCCTACGTCACCGATCGTCCGGGCCATCTGAGCGTCCTTCCCGTCGGGTACGCCGACGGGATCCCGCGGGAGCTCTCGCCCCAGGCCGGCGTCGAGATCCGCGGGCGCCGCCACCCCGTGGCCGGACGGGTCTCGATGGATCAGATCGTGGTCGACACGGGGGCCGAGTACTTCCCGGTCGGGACGCGCGCGACCGTGTTCGGCCCGGACGGGGGAGCCGTCCCGACCGTCCAGGACTGGGCCCGCTGGGCCGGGACCATCCCGCACACCATCGTCACCGGCATCGGGCCGCGTGTGGAGAGGAGCGTCGCATGACACGGCGGGTCGTGGTGATCGGCGGCGGGGAGAGCGCCGAGCACGATGTCTCCCTGGCCACCGCGGCGGCGGTCGCCGAGGCGCTGCGAGGCGGCGGATTCGACGTCGTCGAGCTGACCATCGACCGTGATGGGACGTGGCGGCGGGGAGCGGAGGCGCTCGGGGCGCCCGGCACCGGGTCCCTGGCGGCGGCGCTGGGCGTCATCGGCGCCGACGTCGTCTTCCCCGCGCTCCATGGGCCGTCGGGGGAGGACGGGACCATCGCGGCGCTGTGCGCCCTCGCGCACACGCCGATGGTCGGCTCGGGTCTGCGCGCCGGAGCGCTCGGCATCGACAAGTGGGCGACCAAGCTCGTGGCGGAGGCCGTCGGGATTCGCACCGCCCCCGGGCGGCTGGTGGCGGCGGCGGACATCGCCGATGTCGACTTCCGGGCGAGTGCGGTGGTGAAGCCGGTCTCGGCCGGGTCGAGCTTCGGTGTCGCGCTGGCGCGCGACGCCTCCGAGCTGCGGGACGCGCTGCGGTGCGCGGCGCGGTTCGACGACCGGATCCTGGTGGAGGACGTCGTCCGGGGCCGGGAGATCGACGTGGCCGTCCTGCGGGAGGCCGACGGGCGCCGGTGGGCCTCGCCGCCGCTGGAGATCCACGCCGACGGGCTGTTCGACACGCGGTCGAAGTACGACGGCTCGGCCCGGTTCAGCGTGCCCGCCGACCTCGGCGACACGGACAGGGCGGCGCTGACCGGGGCGGCGCTGCGGATGTTCGACGCGCTCGGCTGCGCCGGCGTCGCCCGGATCGACTTCTTCCTCACCGAGCGCGGACCCGTCCTCAACGAGGTCAACACCATGCCGGGGATGACGGCCGAGTCCCAGGTGCCGCGGATGTTCGCGGCGGCCGGGCTGCGCTACGAGCAGCTGGTCGCGCGCCTGGTCGATGCCGCTGCCGTGCCCGGACTTGGGAGGTCGCCCGTGGGCGTGTGAAGCCGGACGGTCGAACTGATCAGCACGGCCGGTCGTCCAACCGGTTCGTTCCCGCCAGTGGAGGTGGCATGGCCGAGGGGCTGTACGGCTTGGTCGGTACGTTCAGCGGCGTCGTGTTCGTCACGGTGGCGGCGCTGCCGCCGGCCGCGGTGGCGGTGTGGGCGCTGGCGGGTTCCCGGCGCGCCGGCGGCGCCGGGGCGGCATGGCGCATGTCGCTGGCCGAGGTCGGCATCCTCTACGGGACCGTGCCGTGGGTGTGGATGATCATGTTGCCGGGCGCCCGCGGCGGCGTGAACCTGGTGCCGCTGCGGGACCTCTCCGTGATCCTCAACGGAGATCCGGGGACGGCGGCGAGGCAGATCGTCGGGAATCTGCTGGTGTTCGCGGCGCTGGGGTTCTTCGCCCCGCTGCGGTTCGCGGCGCTGGCGTCGGTGCCGCGCATGCTGGCGGTCGGGGCCGGCTGCTCGGTTCTGGTCGAGACGGCGCAGTACGTGTTGCGCTTGGACCGGGTGTCCTCGGTGGACGACGTGCTGCTCAACGCGGCCGGTGCCGGGATCGCCGCGGTGGCGTCGCGCCGCTGGTGGCGCGCGGCGGAGGGAGCGTCGCCCGATCGTCCGCTGTCTGCTCCGGCGGCGGGGCAGTGAGCTGACCGGGCCCGGTTTGCATACGTCGGCGATATGCCGGGCTACGTACCCTTCGAGCATGCGTGTGCTGATCGTGGAGGACGAGCCCTACCTGGCCGAAGCCGTCCGGGACGGTCTGCGGCTGGAGGCGATCGCCGCCGACATCGCCGGGGACGGCGACTCCGCCCTCGAACTGCTCGGCGTCAACTCCTACGACCTGGCCGTCCTCGACCGCGACATCCCCGGGCCGTCCGGCGACGAGATCGCCCGGCGCATCGTCGCCTCCGGCAGCGGCATGCCGATCCTCATGCTCACCGCCGCCGACCGGATCGACGACAAGGCGTCCGGGTTCGAGCTCGGCGCCGACGACTACCTCACCAAGCCGTTCGAGCTCCGCGAGCTCGTCCTGCGGCTGCGGGCGCTCGACCGCAGGCGCGCGTACGTCCGGCCCCCGGTCAGCGAGATCGCGGGGCTGCGCGTGGACCCTTTCCGCCGCGAGGTGTTCCGGGACGGACGCTACGTCGCGCTCACCCGCAAGCAGTTCGCGGTCCTCGAAATCCTCGTCGCCGCCGAGGGCGGTGTCGTCAGCGCCGAAGAGCTGCTCGAGCGGGCCTGGGACCAGAACGCCGACCCCTTCACCAATGCCGTGCGCATCACCGTTTCCGCATTGCGCAAACGGCTCGGTGAACCGTGGCTGATCGCCACGGTGCCCGGTGTCGGCTACCGCATCGACACCGGCGAGAGCGATGGATAGGCGTCCGGGGCTGAGCGCCCGGCTGAAACTGACCCTCAGCTACGCCGGATTCCTTTTCCTGGCGGGCGGTCTTCTGCTGGCCGTCGTGTGGGTGTTCCTGCTGCGCTACGTCCCGGACGGCCCCATCATGGCGCTCGGATTCGTGCCCAACCGCTCGGATCTCCTGCGCGCCTTCGTGCCCCGCGCGATCACGGCGCTGGCGTTCCTCCTGCTGTTCGGCCTGCTGGGCGGCTGGATCCTCGCCGGCCGGATGCTCGCGCCGCTCACCCGGATCACGGACGCGGCGCGGATGGCCGCGAACGGGTCGCTGTCCCACCGGATCCGCCTCGAAGGCCCGAACGACGAATTCCGCGTGCTCGCCGACGTGTTCGACACCATGCTGGAACAGCTCGAATCCCACGTCACCGAGCAGCAGCGGTTCGCCGCCAACGCCTCCCATGAACTGCGCACCCCGCTGGCGATTTCGCAGACGCTCCTCGATGTCGCCCGCAACGACCCCACGCGGGACCAGGGCGACCTGATCGAACGACTCCATACCGTCAACGCGCGGGCGATCGACCTCACCGAGGCGCTTTTGCTGCTGAGCCGCAGCGACCGCAGGAGTTTCACCCGCGAGCCCGTCGACCTGTCTCTTGTCGCCGAAGAAGTCGCCGAAACGCTGCTTCCGCTGGCGGAGAAGCGAAAGATCACGCTTGAGGTCACCGGGGAGGCGACACGGATCGTGGGGTCTGGGGAACTGATCCTGCGGATGGTGACGAACCTCGTCCAGAACGCGATCGTGCACAACCTTCCCGACGGCGGGACCGTGACCGTCCACACCGAGTCGCAGTACGACGTGAGCGTGCTGCGGGTCGAGAACACGGGGCGGCTGCTTCCTTGGGAGCTGGTTCCGACCCTTACCGAGCCCTTCCAGCGCGGGACGCGGCGTGTGCGCAACGACGACGAGCACGCCGGTGTCGGCCTCGGGCTGGCCATCGTGCACAGCATCGTCCGGGCACATGACGGGAGCCTCGACCTGACGCCCCGGCCTGAGGGCGGTCTTATCGTCACGATCCGACTCCCCCGGTTGGCGCCGGTCCCGTCCCCGAACGGGAGTCTCGCGGGTCGATGGGACGTCCGGTGACGCCGACCCCATCGGGGCTGCTGACGTCCGCTGGGTGAGTCGCCTGACCTTCGGTGGATGCGCGTCCCGCCGCGGCTTGAGTGGACGTGGTTCAGAGCCGTCAGACCTGTGGAGTCTGGCGGCCCTGATGGGGGACGTCGGTCACGACTTGTTGAAGGTGCGCTTGGCCCACAGGTACGAGAGGGCGGCGATCGCGGCGCACCATGCGGTGGCGATGGCGGCGCTGTTGCCGATCGGGGTGCCGAGGAGCAGGCCGCGGATCGTCTCCATGATGGGGGTGAACGGCTGGTATTCGGCGAACCAGCGCAGGGCGGCGGGCAATCGAGTCGGTGGGGACGAAGCCGCTGCCCAGGAAGGGCAGCAGGATCAGTGGCATCGGGGCGTTGCTCGCGGCCTCGGGGGTGGGCGACTTCAGGCCGAGGGCGACCGACAGCCACGTGATCGCCACGGCGAACAGGGTGAGCAGGGCGGCGGTGGCCGCCCATTCGGTGGCGGTGGCGTTGGGGCGGAAGCCGATGGCCAGCGCGATGGCGATGATGACGGCCATGCTCAGCAGCTGCTGGATGACACTGGCGACGACGTGTCCGGTCAGGACGGAGGCCCGGGAGATCCGCATGGTGCGGAAGCGGGCGATGATGCCTTCGGTCATGTCGGTGGCGACCATGACGGCGGTTCCGGTGGCGGCGGTGGCGGCCGCCATGAGCAGGATGCCGGGGACGATGTAGTCGACGTAGGTCCGGCGGTCGCCGCCGAGCCCGCCGCCCAGGGTGCCGCCGAAGACGTAGACGAACAGCAGCAGCAGGATCGCCGGCGTGATGATCAGCTGCACGGTCATGGAGGGGTAGCGGAGCATCCGCTTGAGCTGGCGCCGGACCATGGTGGACGAGTCGCGGGCGGCGAGGGCGAGGGTGCTCATCGGGCGTTCTCCTTCTGGCGGCCGGTCAGGGTGAGGAACACGTCGTCGAGGTCGGGGGTGTGGACGCTCATCTCGGCGATGTCGATCGAGCGCTCGTCCAGCACGGTGAGCAGTTCGCGGATCGCGCGGACGCCGACGTCGCCCGGCACCTGCAGGGTCAGCGCCTCCGGGTCGGCGATGCCCGCGCCGAGGGCGGTGCGGGCCGCGTCGAGCAGGCCGGCGTCGGCGAAGGCGAGTTCGATGTGGCCGCCGGGGATGAGGCGCTTGAGTTCGCCTGCGGTGCCTTCGGCGATCAGCCGTCCGCGGTCGAGGAGGGCGATGCGGTCGGCGAGTTCGTCGGCCTCCTCCAGGTACTGGGTGGTCAGGAAGACCGTCACGCCGCCGGCGACCAGTTCGCGGACGATGCCCCACATGGTGCGGCGGCTGCGCGGGTCCAGGCCGGTGGTCGGTTCGTCCAGGAAGATGAGGCGGGGGTCGCCGACCAGGGTCATCGCCAGGTCGAGGCGGCGTCGCATGCCGCCGGAGTAGGTGCCGGCCGGCTTGCGTCCGGCGTCGGCCAGGTCGAACCGGTCGAGCAGCTCGGCGGCCCTGCGCCTGCCGTCCCGGCGGGAAAGGTGCCGCAGGTCGGCCATCAGGAGCAGGTTCTCCTCGCCGGTGAGCAGCTTGTCGACCGCCGAGTACTGGCCGGTGACGCCGATCGCGCCGCGGACGTCGTCGGCCTGCCGGGCGAGGTCGTATCCCGCGACCCGGACGGTTCCGCCGTCGGCGCGGAGCAGGGTGGACAGGATCTGGACGGTGGTCGTCTTGCCTGCTCCGTTCGGGCCGAGCAGGGAGAAGATCGTCCCTTCGGGGACGGTCAGGTCGATGCCGTCGAGCACGACCTTCTCGCCGTTCTTGTCGCGGTAGGACTTGCGCAGCCCTCGGGCCGCGATCGCCGGGTTCGTCATCGGGAGGCTCCTTGATCAGGGCTGTCGTCACAGGCTGCGGGCGGGGCGGCGACCGTGTGCGTCGTTGTCTCCTGCCCGGACGGTTGTTTCCGATATTGGAAAAGCTACGTTGCGTTTAGAGATCCATCAACAGTCTTGTTGCGTTTGCTGTGCATACATGCAGCTCAGAATTGAGAAATCGTTGCAACTGAGTTGCAAGTAACGCAACGGAGGAGTACATGGCTCGTTGCAATGGATGTCAGGTGAACGCTATGGTGCCGTCACCGGGAGCGTGAGGGAGGACGCGATGCCAGGGGGCAGGCTCACCCAGCAGGAACGCCGGCAGATCGCCGCGGGGGTGGCCGACGGGCTCGCCTACGCGGAGATCGCCAGGCGCCTCGGCCGCCCGACCTCCACGGTCACGCGCGAGGTGATGCGCAACGGAGGCCCCACCGGGTACCGCGCCGACCTGGCCCACCACGCCGCCGAACGGCGCGCGCGCCGGCGCGGGCCCGCCGCGCCCCGGGGGGCCGCCCCGGCGCCCCTGCCGCACGGACGCGACGCCGAGGCCCTCCGCGAGTACGAAGAGAACTTCACCGCCGTCCTGATGGCGTCGGGCCTGCCCAAGATGCTGGCGCGGGTGCTGGTCTGCCTCCACACCACCGACTCCGGCAGCCTGACCGCGTCCGAACTCGTCCAGCGTCTCCAGGTGAGCCCGGCGTCCATCTCCAAGGCGATCGCCTCGCTGGAGAGGTACACGCTCGTCCGCCGGGAGCGCGACGAGAACCGCCGCGAGCGGTACGTCGTCGACAACGACCTCTACTACCAGTCGATGATGGCCAGCGCCCGCGACATCGCCGACCAGGTCGAGGTCATCCGGCAGGGGGTCGAAGTGCTCGGCCCCGGCACCCCGGCCGCGCTCCGCCTCGAGAAGATCGCCCGCTACCTCGACTACGTCGGCGAGCGTTTCGCCCGCGCCGCGGAAGAGGCTCGCGACCTCCTCTATACAAACCCCGAAGGGTCGCCGGCCGAGCCGAGCGGCTAGGCGGCCGCCGCGGTGTCCCACACCGCCGCGGCGGCCGCCACCGGCGGGTCACGGCCGCCAGGTCCGCTCCTCGTGCGGGATCATCAGGTCGGCGCCGCGCGGGGGCGGGTAGGGGCGGCTGCCGCGGAAGTCGCTCAGCTGCATCGTCCGGCTGATGTCGCTCGGGCTGACCAGCCCCACGACCTGCCCGCCGTCGCCCAGCACCACGGCGCGGCCGTCGGTGCAGCCGGCCATGCGGGGCAGCAGGTCGGTCAGCAGGTCGTCCGGATGGGCGGTCGGCACCTGGTCGGGCGGGCACGCGATGTCGGCGAGGCGGAGCACCGAGCGCTCCTCCGGGGCCGTCGACCGGATGCGGTTCAGCGTCACCAGGCCCGCCAGGCGGCCGTCCTCGACCAGCGGGTAGGTGGAGAAGCGGTGCGACAGGACGACCTGGTCGATGAGGCTCTGCACCGTCCGCGCGGCGTCCGCCACGACGGGGTCGGGGGTCATGACCTCGCCGACGCGGACGCCGTGCAGCGCCGCGTTGACCCGGGTCTGCTGCTCCTCGGAGCTGGCGGCGCCGACGACGAAGAGGCCGATCAGGATCAGCCACAGCCCGCCGAAACCGACGCCGACGACGAACTGGATGAACCCGAAGGCGATCAGGATGTAGCCGAACAGGCGGCCGGCGCGGGCGGCGGTGACGGCGGCGGCGGTCCGGTCGCCGCGGCGCCACCACAGGAACGCGCGCAGGACCCGCCCGCCGTCCAGCGGCGCGGCGGGGATCAGGTTGAAGACGGCGAGCAGCCCGTTGATCCCGGCCAGGTAGGCGAGCGTCTCCACGCCGAGGCCGGGGCCGGTCGCGGCGTGCGCCACCGCGGCGGCGACCGCGAAGACGCCGCCGACGACGAGGCTGGCGAGCGGGCCGACGACGGCGATGCGCAGGTCCGCGCCCGCCGAGCGCGGTTCGCCGCGCAGCTCGGCGACGCCGCCGAGCAGCCACAGCGTGATGCCCGCGACCTCGATGCCGTTGCGCCGCGCGACGACCGCGTGCGCCAGCTCGTGGACCAGCAGCGACACCAGGAGCAGCAGTGCGCTGACGATGCCCGCCACGACGTAGGCCCAGGTGGCGAGGCCCGGCTTCACCTCGGGGAACCTGCCGAAGGCCAGCCCGAAGACCAGGATCACCACGATGACGATCACGCTGTAGTTGAGACCGACTCTGATGCCGGCGATACGGCCGAGCCGGATCGACTCCCTCATCGGTCTCCCTCGTCCGCCGCGCTTCCCGGGTAGCGATGAGTTACCCGCTGCCCGGACGTTCTATGCCGTCCAGCGCCCCCGCGAAGCCCCATCCCGCACGGCTTTCCGCAGCCGCGACACCGGACCCGCCGCCGGCCTGCGGGCACTCCTGCGATGGGGCGGTCTCCGCCGCGCGCATAGCGGGTGGGGGCGGGTGGTTTCGCGGATTGGGCGGGTAACGCGGAGGCATGGACAGACTGACGCGCGGACTGATCGCCGGCGCCGCCGGGACCACCGCCCTCAATGTGGTGACGTACCTCGACATGGCGCTTCGGGGACGTCCCGCCAGCAGTACCCCCGACCAGAGCGTGGAGATGATCGCGGACGCTGCCGGAGTCGGACTCGGCGACGGTGAGAAGGCGGAGAACAGGAAGGCCGGGCTCGGCCCGATGCTCGGTTTCGGGACCGGCCTCGGCGCCGGCGCCGTGTACGGAGCGGTCGCCGGGGGCCGCAGCGTCCCGAAGCCGGTCGCGACCGCGGCCCTGACGGTGCTCGCCATGCTCGGTTCGAGCGCGCCGATGACGGCGCTCGGCCTGACCGACCCCCGCGAATGGTCGGCGGCGGACTGGCTGATGGACGCCGTGCCCCACCTCGCCTACGGCGCCGTCGCCGCCGGCGTGTACGACGCCTTGGACTGACGCCGTCCGCGGCCGGGCTGCAACCCGGCCGGCCGCCGCGGGGTTCAGAGGGTCCACGTCCGATCGGGCGTGGTCGCTCTCTGAAAGGGAAACTCATGAATCTGCGGCTTGCCGGACGCGTCGCCGTCGTCACCGGGGCGTCGAAGGGCATCGGACTGGCGGTCGTGCGGACGCTGCTGGACGAGGGCGCCCGCGTGGCGGCGGTGTCGCGCAAGCCGGGGCCGGAACTGGACGCGCTCGCCGGGCCGAACCTGCTGCACGTCCCCGCCGACCTCATGGACCCGGCCGCCCCGGCGATGGCCGTGGAGCGGGCCGTGGCGGAGTTCGGCGCGCTCGACGTGCTGGTCAACAACGCGGGAGGCCCGCCGCCCGGGGCGACGCTGCCGCGGTTCGGTTTCGCGGGCCTGTCGGACGACGACTGGCGCGACATGTTCGAGTTCAACCTGTTCGCGGTGGTCCGGGCGGTGCGGGCGGCGGTCCCGCATCTGCTGCGGAGCGGCGCGGCGTCGATCGTGAACGTGTCGTCGGGCAACGGGCGGCGCCCCGGGCCGATGAACCACGACTACAACGCGGCGAAGGCGGCGCTGAACAACCTGACCAAGGGGATGTCGGAAGAGTTCGCGCCGCAGGGCATCCGGGTCAATTCGGTCTCGCCGGGCCCGGTCCGGACACCGTGGTGGACGGACGAGGGCGGCGCCGCCGACGTCATCGCCGCGGCGACCGGCTCCGACCGCGACGCGGTGCTGGACGGCGGCGCCGCCGAGATGATGGACCTCACGACCGGCCGCCTCGCCGACCCGCAGGAGGTCGCGGACGTGATCGTCCACCTGGCGTCGCCGCGCTCGGCGAGCACGACCGGCGCCGACTACGCGGTCGACTCCGGTTTCCTCAAGGAGATCTGAGGCATGGGCTTGCCCGTGGCCGTCCAGAACACCGGCCACGGGCAGCGCCCCGCGCCCGTGGAAATTGCTTTGCCGCCCGGGTGCCCTCCGCGCTAGAGAATGGGACATGCGCAAGCTCGTGCCGCCGACCACCGCCGTTCATGAATCCTTCCTGGACGCGATGGAAGAGTTCCGCGCGGAAGGCCGGGCGGACCCCCGTGACGAGAGTTCGATCGCGCAGGAACTCCGCGAATTCGGCGACACCTGGCGCGACCCCGAGGTGTTCGGCCGCTACGTGCAGATGCTGGTGGACGAGCAGCGGACTCCCCGCCGCGAAGGCTTCGTGACGGCCACCAACCTCTGGTTGATCGACGGGGACGAATATCTCGGCCGCATCGCGATCCGCCACCGGCTCAACGACTTCCTCCGCGAAATCGGCGGTCACATCGGCTACGACGTCCGCAAATCCGCGCGCCGCCGCGGCCACGCCACGTACATGCTCAAGGAAGCGCTCCCGATCGCACGTTCGCTCGGCATCGAATCCGCGCTGATCACCTGCGATGTGGACAATGTCGCCTCCCGCAAGGTGATCGAGGCCAACGGCGGCGTGTTCGAGGGAGAGCACGGCGGCAGACTCCGCTTCTGGACCCCCACCGCCTAGCCGCCCACCGCCCCTCGGCAAGGCGGCGCTCCCTCCGGGGCGCACCTTGGCGAGGCCGGCGCGCATGTCGGTGAGGGTGAGCGTCGCCCAGTAGGCGAGGTCCCGTTCGGTCGCCGGGCCGTGGCCGGGACATGCGGCCTTCAGCGCCAGCCGAGCTCGGGCGCCACGTAGGTCAGGATGTTCTCCAGGACGTGCGCGTTGTAGTCCACGCCCAGCTGGTTGGGGACGGTGAGCAGCAGCGTGTCGGCGGCCTGGACGGCCTCGTCGCCGGCGAGCTGCTTGACCAGCTCGTCCGGCTCGGCCGCGTACGTGCGCCCGAAGACCGCCCTGGTCTTCTCGTCGATCATCCCGATCTGGTCGCGCGAGTCGGCGTCGCGGCCGAAGTAGGCGCGGTCCAGGTCGCTGGTCAGCGCGAAGATGCTGCGGCTGACGGACACGCGCGGCTCGCGTTCGTGTCCGGCGTCCTTCCACGCCTGCCGGTACGCCTCGATCTGCTTGCGCTGCTGGACGTGCAGCGGCTCGCCCGTCTCGTCGTCCTTCAGCGTGGAGCTCTGCAGGTTCATGCCGAGTTTCGCCGCCCAGACGCTGGTGGCGTTGGAGCCCGAGCCCCACCAGATGCGGTCGCGCAGCCCCTCCGAATGCGGCTCGATGCGCAGCAGCCCGGGCGGGTTCGGGAACATCGGGCGAGGGTTGGGCTGGGCGAAGCCCTTGCCCTCCAGCACCGTGAGCAGCACCTCGGTGTGCCTGCGCGCCATGTCGGCGTCGGTCTCGCCCTCGGCCGGCTCGTACCCGAAGTACCGCCACCCGTCGATGACCTGCTCCGGCGACCCCCGGCTGATGCCGAGCTGGAGCCGCCCACCGGAGATCAGGTCGGCGGCCCCGGCGGTCTCGGCGAAGTACATCGGGTTCTCGTACCGCATGTCGATCACGCCGGTGCCGATCTCGATCCGCGAGGTCTTCGCGCCGATCGCGGACAGCAGCGGGAAGGGCGAGGCCAGCTGCCTGGCGAAGTGGTGCACCCGGAAGTAGGCGCCGTCGGCGCCCAGCTCCTCCGCGGCCACGGCGAGATCGATCGACTGCAGCAGTGCGTCCGCCGCCGACCGGGTCCGCGAGCCCGCGCCGTCGCTCCAATGACCGAACGAGAGAAAGCCGATCTTCTTCACATCGGCGTCAACCGTCTCGGCGCCCTCGGGATTCCGGCGTGGGGTCAGGCGGACCCCAGGTGCCGGGAAAGGTTCGGTTCAGCTGGCCGGCCGGCCCGCCTGGACGAACGCGACCCGGCCGAACCTGTGGTCGGAGTGCGCGACCTCCCGGGCGTCGGCGAACCCGGCCCGGGTGAGCAGCGCGACGATGCCGTCGTCGTGGTCGCCGGCCGCGGCGGGGGCATGGGCCGTCCGGGGACGGATGAGGCCGGGCAGGTGCCGGAGGGCGTGGGCCGGGCCGCCGCCGTGCGAGTCGTGCCCGCCGCCTCCGCCGGACGCCGGGCCGCCGAAGTCGGCGATGGTGATCTTTCCGCCGGGCCGGAGGGCGCGCAGCGCGTCGCGCGCGAACGCGGCCCGGCTCTCGTCGTCGACGTGGTGCAGGGCCAGCGCGGAGACCACATGGTCCAGCGAGGCGTCCTCGGCGGGGATGCGGTCGGCGTACCCCTGCACGAGGGTGAGGGCGACGCCGCGGCGGCGCGCCTTGCGCGCCGCTCTGCGCAGGGCGGCGCGGTCGGGGTCCAGGCCGGTCACCCGCGCGCTCGGCTGGGCCGCGAGGACGGCGAACGACAGGTTGCCCGTGCCGCAGCCGACGTCGGCGACCGCCTGCCCGGGTTCGATCCCGGCGATCTCGACCGCGCGCCGGTGCAGCACGCGGACGCCGCCCAGCCGGGTGAGGGCGTCGTAGAACGGCAGAAGCCAGGTCTTGCCCGCGCCGGGCAGGAACGGGCGGTCGCGCTCCTGCGGCGTGCGGTGGTCGAGGATGCGTACGCGGGCGGAAGCCGCCATGGGTGCTCCTTGTGCGTCAGGTGGCGGGCCGGCCTGCGGTGGCTCGCGGCCGATCCCGGGTCATCACCTCCAGTCTTGGATATTCCGTGGATCTGGAGCAGGACATACTTTGGCGGCTATGGGACATTCTTCGGTCGGTGCCCCGCTGGGCGCCGGGGCGGCGCTGGGCACGGTGCGGCTCGACGGGACGCCCGTCTACCGCTACCGGCAGCGGCCCGGCGCGCCCGCGGTGTCGGTGATCCGGTTCGACGGCGCGGCCCACGCCGGCCTCCCGCCGAACCACCGCCACGCCCACGACTTCCTCACGCTCGTCTACGTCGAGGAAGGCGCGGGCTCGGTCGTCATCGACGGCACGGAGCGGCCGCTGCGCGCCGGCGACGTGCACGCCGTGTCGCCCGGTCAGGTCATCGAGGCCGCGGCCGTCGCCGAACTCGCCGGCGGCCGGGCCTGGGCGGTCGCGTTCCTCCCGGACGCCGTCCCGGCCCTGGCGTCGGTCTCCCCGCTGGCGTGGGCGCACCAGCCCCTCCTCGCCCTGTTCGCGCCCGGCGCGGGGTACGGGCGGGTGGCCGCGCCCGACCGGGCGGCCTGGTCGGCGTGGGCGGCCGAGCTGGCCGCGGAACTCGCCGATCCGGGCCGCCTCGGCGCCCACGAGGCCGCCGCCGCCGCGCTCACCCGGCTGCTGGTGGCCGCCGCGCGGCTGGCGCCCGCCGCGCCCGGCGCACCGGATCCGCTCGTCGAGCAGGTCTTCGCCGAGATCGAGGCCGTGTTCCGCGAACCGGTCTCCGCCTCGGACGTCGCCCGCGCGCTCGGCTACACCCCCGGGCACCTCACGACCGTCCTCCGCAGGCGCACCGGGCGGCCCCTGCTCGAATGGATCACCGAGCGGCGCATGATCGAAGTGCGCCGGATGCTGCGCGAGACCGACCTGCCGCTCGACGCCGTGGCGGCCCGGGCCGGGCTGCGCGACGCCGCCTACCTCGTCCGGCGATTCCGCGGCCGCTACGGCATCACCCCGCAGCGATGGCGTCGCGCCGAACGAGCATGGCCCTGACGGCCGTCACTCCCCGGGGGGCGTCCGGTCAGTCCTTGCCGGTGACCCCGGCGAGGAATTCGGCGCGGGTGCGGGCGTCGGTGCGCAGGAGCCCGAGAAGCGTGGACGTCAGGGTGCGCGTGCCGGTGGCTTGGACGCCGCGCAGGGTCATGCAGGTGTGCTCGGCTTCGATGACGACCCCGACGCCCTTGGGCGCGAGGCTGTCCTGGAGCCAGTCGGCGACCTGCTTGGTGAGGCGTTCCTGCACCTGGGGACGGCAGGCGAAGTGCTCCACGATCCGGGCGAGCTTGGACAGCCCCAGGATGCGCTGGCCCGGGAGGTAGCCGACGTGGGCGGTGCCGACGAACGGCAGGAGGTGGTGCTCGCACACCGAGCGCAGCGGGATCGAGCGGACGAGGACGAGTTCGTCGTAGCCCTCGTCGTTGGGGAAGGTGGTGAGGTCGAAGGGCCGCGGGCTGAAGAGTTCGGCGTACGCGTGGGCCATGCGGCGCGGTGTGCCGCGGAGGCTTTCGGAGTCGGTCGCCACGCCCAGCGCCGCGAGGAACTGGGCGGCGGCCTCTTCGGCGGCGTCGAGGTCCACGCCGCTGTCGTCGGGCACGACGTGCAGGGGCCCGCGGGCGCGGGCGGCGGCGTCGGGCAGGTGGACGGAGTTCATCTGAGAGTGCATGTCGGTTTCGCCTTCGTTGTCGAGTGCGGACGGCGGACGGCGCGTCCGCGCTCAGGCGTCCAGGAGCCGGTCGAGCGGCGCGTCCGGGTCGGCGAGCGCGGCGGGGTCGATCGTCCGGCCCGACCGCACGAGGCGCTGGATGTCCTTGTTGACGTCCCAGATGTTGACGTTCATGCCGGCCAGGACGCGGCCGCCGGCGAGCCAGAAGGCGATGAACTGCCGGCCGGCGAGGTCGCCGCGGACGACGACGTCGTCGCAGCTCTCGGGCTCGGCGTATCCGGAGTACTCCATGCCGAGGTCGTACTGGTCGGTGTAGAAGTACGGCAGGCGGTCGTAGACGGCGTCCTCGCCGAGCATCGAGGCCGCGGCGACGGCGGGCTGGTTCAGGGCGTTGGCCCAGTGCTCGACCCGGATGTGCCTGTGCAGCAGGGGGTGGAAGGCGTTGGCGACGTCTCCGGCGGCGTACACGTCCGGGTCGTTGGTGCGCAGGGAGGCGTCGACCAGGACGCCGTTGCCGACGTCCAGCCCGGCGCCGGCGGCCAGGGACGTGTCGGGCGCGGCGCCGATGCCGACGACCACCGCGTCGGCGTCGATGCGGGTGCCGTCCGCCAGCCGCACACCGGTCGCCTTGCCCGCGTCCCCGGTGATCTCGGTGATCTTGGCGCCGAGCCGCAGATCCACGCCGTGCTCGCGGTGCAGATCGGCGAAGACGCCCGCGATCTTCGGCCCGAGGACCCGCTGCAGCGGCAGCTCGTCGGCCTCCAGCACGGTCGCCTCGACGCCCGCCAGCCGGGCGGCGGCGGCCACCTCCAGGCCGATCCACCCGCCGCCGACGAACGCGACCCGGCGGGCCTGCCGGAACCTGCCCCGGATCGCCTCGGAGTCCCCCAGCCGGCGCAGGTAGAGCACGCCGTCCAGGTCGGCGCCGGGCACGGGGAGGGGCCGCGGGGTGGCGCCGGTGGCCAGCAGCAGCTTGTCGTAGGCGATCGTTCCGCCATCGGCGAGGGCGACCGTCTTGCGGTCCCGGTCCAGCTCGGTGACGCGCGTGCCCAAGCGCAGCTCGACCTGGTGGCCGTCGTACCAGTCACCCGGATGCACGAACACCTTCTCGCGCTCCTGCCCGCCCTGCAGGTAGCCCTTCGACAGCGGCGGACGCTCGTACGGCCGCTCGCTCTCTTCGCCGATCAGCACGACGCGGCCGGTGAAGCCGCGCTCGCGCAGCGCCTCGGCCGCCTTGGCGCCGGCCAGGCCCGCCCCGACGATGACGAAGGTTGGTTCGGTGCTCATCGCTGCTCTTCCTCTCCTCGCCGGCCGTGGCGGCCGGACGGTGGTCGATGTGGTACGGCCGGGGCTCGGATTCGCGCGCCGAACCGGCCCCGGCCGTCGTCGAGGCGGCCGCCCCCGTCGTCCCCCGGCCGCCCGCGGGCAGTCGATGCGCGGGCAGGCGAGGGCGCACCGTACGCGCGTGCACTTCGATGCACGCTAATTTCACCAACAAGTATTGGTGTTATTCGCCGAATACGTCAAGAGGGCCAGGATCTTGCTTCTTTCGACCAGCTACGTTCGCGATATCTCGATGCACGGCGAGTGATCTCCGCGCGGCGCCGCAACAGCCCCCGCACGACGCAGAGCCGCGCGCCTTCGCCGCCCGAGGCCGCTCCCGCGCCCCCAGCGAGGACGGCTGCAGCGCCCTGCGCGAATGGAAGAAGCCGCCGACCGCGGGTGATGCGGTCGGCGGCTTCTCCGAGCGCCGGCGGCCTGCCATGGCGCTCGTGCGTCAGCGGAAGAGCTGCCGGGTCATGACCTCTTCGAGGGTGCCCCGGGGGTCGTCGGCGGGGTCCGCCGTCCGCCAGGCGATGACGCGGTCGGGCCGGACGAGGACGGCGCCGCCGGTGCCGATCCCGTACGCCTTCGTGAAGCGGTCCTCCTTGTCGACGACCGGGCCGGTGGCGGCGATGCCGTGGGCCTTCAGCGGGAATCCCTCGGACGCGGCCAGCGAGGCGGCGGCATCGCGCCACGCCTGTCCTTCCGAGCCGGTGAGCAGGACGAAGTCGTCCCGGACGAGGTCGAGCGTGGAGATCGAGACGCCGTCGCGTTCCAGCGGAAGGTGCGGCGCCCGGGTGCCGGGGCGGCCGGTGGGGTTCCGCGGGTCCTCAAGAGGGGGCTGCTCGTCCGACCGGTAGACCTGCCCGAGCTCGATGGACGCGTCGTCCAGCGGATCCATGAGGTCGTTCTTGGGGAGGGAGTCGTCCACCCTCAGGACATAGCGGGTGTAAGCCTGCTCGGAGGTCAGGTGACCGATCGGCCGGCGTTCCGGGTCGTAGGTGTCCAGGAGCCCCGCGCCCGCCGCGCCGCTGTGCACCATGGCGAGCTTCCAGGCCAGGTTGGCCGCGTCGGCGATGCCGGTGTTGCCGCCGAAACCGCCGGTCGGCGGCATGACGTGCGCGGCGTCCCCGACGAGGAAGACGCGCCCGTCCTGGAATCGCGCGGCCGATCCGGCGGCCGCGCCCCACCGCTGCACGTTGTCGATCTCGACGGGGAACTCGGGGCCGGCGCCGAGCGCCGTCCGCACGAAGCCGGCGCACTGCTCGGTGCTGATGTTCTCGCCGACGTTGCTGTCGCGGGAGCCGTCCGGGCCGATGGTGGCGAAGACGGCGAGGAACCCGGAGTCGGCGTTGATCGAGAAGCGGAAGAACCCCAGCAGCTCAGGGTGGTTGACGTACACGACGCTGAGGTTGCGGTCCCCGAGCATCCCGCGGACGTCGGCCTTGAAGTAGATGGTGACGCAGTCGGCGAAGACGCCGCGGCCGTTCACCTCGATCCCGAGCGCCTTCCGCACGGGGCTGTGCGCGCCGTCGGCCGCGACGAGGTACCGCGAGCGGACGGTCTGTTCCGCTCCACGGTCACGTGGCCGTATGACGGACGTGACGCCGTCGTCGTCCTGTTCGAAGTGCACGAGCTCGGTCGCGAAGCGGTGGTCGGCGCCGAGCTCGCGCGCGCGGTCGCGCAGCAGCGGCTCCAGCCCGATCTGCGTGATGAACAGCCGCGATGTCGGGCTGAGCCCCTCGACCCCGTCGTTGTAGGACCGGTAGAAGTACTTCAGCTCCCGGCCGGCCAGGCTCTCCACGGCGATGATCGCCCCGTTCTGGACGAACTCCCGCTCCGCCGCGGCGTCGACGGCCTCCTGCATGCCGACGCCGCGGAAGACCTCCATCGTTCCCTGGTGGAACGACGCCGCCCTGGGGTGGATCGCGGTGCCCCGATGCTGTTCGACCAGCATGTGCGGCACTCCCCGCGCCGCGAGAAGAAGCGAGGTGGTCAGCCCGACCAGGCTGCCCCCCGCGATGAGAACGGGAACCTCGTGATCGGCCATCGGATTCCATCCCTCCCGTCGCCTCGTGGGCGGAGCCCGAGCCCTGCTCTCAGCGATCACTCCGCCGCCGCGCGAATACCCGGATCGTACACTTGTCCGTATGGCGGACAACAGAGCAAATCGGGCATCACATGGGCAAACCGCGAGACAAGCGCACGTCCCGACCCGCCGCCCCTGAAACAGATCAGCAGTAGGTAGCGGCACCGCGACACCAGGTGAACGCCGTCGCCGCGCAGCAGGCCAGGGCACATCGAATGGGCGCGGCCGCCAGTAGGGGTTGCTGCCTGAGGGCGGGCATCGGGGGGTGTCGTGGAGGCGGCGGCCTCGCGCTCAGGTCACCAGGCCGTTGCGGTAGGCGTAGACGACCGCCTGCACGCGGTCGCGCAGGTCCAGCTTGGTGAGGATGCGCGACACGTACGTCTTCACGGTCTCCTGGCTGATCACCAGTTCCGCGGCGATCTCGCTGTTGGAGAGGCCGTTCGCGATGAGGCGCAGCACCTCCAGCTCGCGCGGCGTCAGCGCGGTGTCGTCCGGCCCGTCGCCGGCCGGGCGGATCCGCGCCGCGAACCGGCCGACGAGCTGCCGCGTCACCTCGGGGGCCAGCAGCGCGGCGCCGCTCGCGACGGTGCGGATGCCGTGCAGCAGCTGCGCCGGCGGGGCGTCCTTGAGCAGGAACCCGCTCGCCCCCGCGCGCAGCGCCTCGTAGACGTACTCGTCCAGGTTGAACGTCGTCACCACGAGCACCTTGACCGGGTCGGGAACGCCCATCCCGGCCAGCAGGCGGGTCGCCTCGATGCCGTCCAGGACCGGCATCCGGACGTCCATCACCACGATGTCCGGCTTCAGCCTGCGGGCGAGGTCGACGGCGGTGCGCCCGTCGCCGCACTCGCCCACCACTTCGAGGTCGGGCTGGGCGTCGATGATCGTCGTGAAGCCGGTGCGGATCAGTGCCTGGTCGTCGCAGACCAAGACCCGTACCGGCGCGGTCACGACGCGTTCCCCGCCGGGATGCGCGCCCGGACGACGAAGCCGCCGTCCGGCCGCGGGTCCGCGCTGAACCCGCCGCCCAGCGCGTCGACGCGGTCGCGCAGCCCGGCGAGGCCGCGCCCGCTCCCGCCGGGGGACCCGGACCGCGAACCGGTGCCGTCGTTGCCGACCTCCACGCAGATCTCCTTCTCGCCGTAGCGGACACGGACCTCGGTGCGGCTGCCGTGGGCGTACTTGAGGGCGTTCGTCAGCGCCTCCTGGACGACCCGGTACGCGACGAACTCGGCGCTGCCCGCCGACTCGGCGCGGGTGCCCTCCTCGGTGAACTCCACCGGCTGCCCCGCCTTGCGCGTCCGCTCGACGAGGGACGAGAGGTCGCCGGTGGTCAGCGCCGCGTCCTCGGTGTCGTGGTCGGGCTTCAGCACGTCGAGCAGATGCCGCAGGTCGCTGATCGCGCGGCGGCCGGTGTCGGAGACGGCGGCCAGGGTCTCCTCGAGCCGGTCGGGCGCCGCGGTCAGGTAGCGCGCCGCCTCGGCCTGGACGACCATCGCCGTCACGTGGTGGGTCACGACGTCGTGGAGTTCGCGGGCGATCCGGGTGCGTTCGGCGGCGCGGGTGGTCTCGGCGACGCGGCGGCGGCGCTCGGCCTCGGCGGCCCTGGTGGAGCGCAGGTAGGCCCCGAGCCCCCACACGACGCACACCGCCAGGTAGAACGTCACGAACTCGTCCGGCCGCTCGGTCGCGCCGAGCCGTTCGAGCCCGACCGCCAGCGCCGCGTACGCCGCGGTGAGGACGGCCATGGCGGTGCGCCGGAACCTGTCCAGATGGGCGCCCGCGCTCAGCACCGCGATGGCCATCCCGGTGCCGGCGAACGTGTGGTAGCCGCGGAGCTGGTCGAGGGCGAAACCGGCCGACACCAGGACGAGGCACACGGCCGGCCACCGGCGGCGCACCACGAGCGGGAGGCTCTGCAGGACGATCGCCGCGACCGCGAGCGCGTCGTAGGGGCGGTCCGGCATCCCGCCGACCTGCGTCCCGAGGTCGTGCAGGGCGGGGATGAGCGACCCGGCCGCCAGCAGCAGCGCGAAGGGCAGATCCCGGACCGTGACGTCGTACCGCCGCCACGCGTCCGGGATCAGCCGGAGATCGATCACTGGGCGATGCTAGCGGTCGCGGCGGCGCGGTCGCGGCGCCTCCGGGGGACGATGGCGCCGCGCCGGTGGGCCAGCCACAGGAACACGGCCATCACCGCCACGCCGAACCCGACCGAGTAGATGCTCGCCTCCGGGCCGAACTCGCCGCCGCTGATCAGGGACGGTCCCGAGGTGACGCCCTTCATCAGCCCGTCCGGCGCCTCGTTGCCGGAGATCTCGGCGCCGAAGACGCCGGCCCCGGCGAAGTTCCAGGCGAAGTGCAGGCCGATCGGCAGCCACAGGCTCCGGGTCGCGGCGTACGCGGCGGCGAGCATCCCGCCCGCCTCGATGGCGATCGCGATGGCGCCCCACAGGTTGGCGTCCTCGTTGCCCAGGTGCATCAGGCCGAACAGCAGGCCGGTCAGCGCCAGCGACCACCAGGTGCCGATGCGCCCCTCGATGATCCGGAACAGGATGCCGCGGAACAGCAGCTCCTCCGTCACGGCCGCGGCGGCCATGAAGCCGAGCAGCGCGACCGCGCCGGACGCCGAGCCGTAGCCGTCGACCCGGTAGTCGCCGAGGAAGGCGAGGTTGGCGATGACGGCGCTGAACATCGCGAAGCCGATCAGCGCGCCCAGGCCGAGGGCGGGGAGCGCGCCCGCCCGGGCCAGCTCCGTCACGGGGCGGCGCTCCGTCCGCCCCACGACGAACACGTACACCAGCAGCGTCAGCGCCGCCGACGCGAGCCCGAGCGCCAGCGTGGGCAGCGTGTCCCACTGCACCGCCCTGGTGAGCGCGCCTCCGACGCCGGCGACCGCCCCGACCGCCAAGAGCTGGATGAGCAGCTTCATGTCGACTCCCTAGCGTTGTCCCCGCGGTCCTGGCGCCGCGGCCGAGAAGAACGCTATGGATCACGCGATCGGGAATCTTCACCGCGCGGTGGACACTTGCCGGTAGCTCGCTCGGGGGACGAGCCACCCGCGATGACCATGCCGGGGCGGTCGGGGCTCGCGTCGGCGGGTGCGGGTCAGCCCCCGATGCCGGACTCCTCCGCGGCGGTGATGATCGTCGCCGCGTCCTCCGGCAGCAGGTGGCCGTCGTCCACGGACCGCTGGGCGGCGGCCCGCACCTTGCCCACGTAGTCCGCGTGCGTCGGGTAGAGCGTGCTCAGCACCGGTTCGGCCGTGTGGGGGAACGACGGGTCGGACGGGTCGCCGGAGTCGTGCCGGTCCCACGGGTCGGCGTCGCCGTTCCACGGGTCGCGGGCGCCGTAGAGGCCGCAGAAGACGCCGCTGCCGCTGGTGTCGCGCTCCCCGCTGAGGGTCCGGGTCGGGACGGCGACGTCCGGCAGGCGGATGCCGCCGGTGGCGAGGCCGGTGCGCGGGTCGCGGAAGACGGTGCTCAGCTCCGGCCCGCCCGGGGGCGTCGGCCCGCCGCGCGCCCACCCGGACAGCAGCCGCAGCGCGGCGTTCATCGAGTAGTGGCCGGGCCCGTCGTTGAACGGCGCCGACCCGGGGGCGCAGTCGGCCTGCGGCCCGGCCGAGCCGACCGACTTCTGGATCGTGGGGGCGCCCATGTCGTAGGCCCACTGGTCGCCGTGGGCGGTGCCGGCCAGTTCCCAGTGGACGATCCGGTCGGTGTCCGGCTGCCGCGCGAGGAACGCGCCCGGGATGTCGGTCTCGGTGAGGACGACGAACACCGGCACCGGCAGGTCGGTCCGGATCCGGGACGGGTTCGGCATGCCCAGGACGTCGACGAGCCGGCCGCTGATCGGCGCGGCGACGGCGCTGTTGCTGTGGATCATGAAGCCGTCGTAGACCTGCGCGACCGGCTGGACGGCGTTGGCGTATGTGGTCATGAAGCCCGCGGACTGCGATTCACCGTCGGCGAGGAGCGTCCTGACCTGCAGCCCGCCGAGCGGGTCGGGCCCGTCGGGGTTGCGCAGCGCCCGCCCGGCCTGGGAGAAGATGTCGTAGGAGAAGGCGTCGCCGGGGTGGACGAGGCTGCCGTACCGGGCCGGGTCCCAGCCCTTGAGGCCCTTGACGTCGCCGAGCCCGCCGTTGACGCCGACCGACTGCGCCGACACGCCGACCCAGGCGTAGCCCTTGCGCAGCAGCTCGTCCCGCGTGAACCAGTAGTCGGGGGAGATCTCGATCTGGCCGCTGACGTTGAGCCATTCGACGACGACGGTGCCGTTGAACTTCGCCGGGTCGGTGGGGCGGCGCACCAGCAGCCGGCTCTTGTACGCGGCGCGGCCGGACTCCCGGACGTCCCACCGCCCGTTCGAGCCCCAGAAGCCGGACTTGGCGTAGGACGCGGCCGTCCCCGAGATGAAGTACTCGCTCTCGGTGTAGCCGAACGAGCCCAGGTCCTCGGCGGCGGCCAGGAACGGGAAGCCGTGGTCGCCGGCCGGCGGGACGGTGACCACAGGGTCGGCGGGGGCGTCGGCGCGCGCGGCGGGCGGCGCGCTCAGCAGCGCGGCGGACAGCGCCGCCGCGAGCGTCGCGGCGGCGGCCCGGCGGCCGGGACGCCGTAGGGGTGGGCGCATGGGAGGTGCCTCCGTGGAGCAGGGGATGGGGAAGCACAGTGTCCGCCGCCCGGTACCGGCCGGGCATCGCGCGAATCACCGGCGTCCGGCCCGGCGTCCCCCTTCGGCCCGGTAGAGCGAATTCAGGGTTTTGCGAAGATCGTGGCTTTAGGCTGAGCGCCGTGACCTCTCCGGAGATGGTGATCGACGGCCGTTTCGAGCTGCGGGAGCGGCTCGGCAGCGGCGGGATGGGCACGGTCTGGCGCGCCTTCGACCTCGCCTTGGAGCGCGAGGTCGCCCTGAAGGAGGTGCGGCTCGCCGACGCGGGGGCGGCCGAGGCCGACCCGGATGTCGCGCGGATGCGGCGCGAGCGGGTGATGCGCGAGGCCCGCGCCCTCGCCCGCCTCGACCATCCCAATGTGGTGACCATCCACCACATCGTCGACTCGCCCGACATGCCGCACCCGTGGCTGGTGATGGAGCTGGTCCGCGGGCAGTCGCTGCAGGAGCGGCTGGCGCAGGGGCCGATGCCGCCCGCCGAGGCGGCCGCCGTCGGGCGCGGGCTGCTGGCGGCGCTGCGCGCGGCCCACGAGGCGGGCGTCTGCCACCGCGACGTCAAGCCCGCGAACGTCCTGCTGCGCGCGGACGGGACGCCCGTCCTCACCGACTTCGGCATCGCGGTGCTGCAGGAGGCGTCCCGCGTCACCGCGACCGGCGGGCTGGTCGGCTCCCCGGAGTACATGGCGCCGGAGCGGCTGCACGGCCACGAGGGAGATCCCGCCTCCGACCTGTGGTCGCTCGGGCTGCTGCTGTACGTGGCGGTGGAGGGCGCCAATCCGCTGCGCCGCTCCACGACGGCCGCGACGCTGGGCGCCATCATGACGGCGCAGATCCCGCCGCCGCGCCAGGCGGGGCCGCTGACGCCCGTCCTCCAAGCGCTGCTGGTGCGGGAGCCGGCCGCCCGGCCGACGGCCGCCCAGCTGGACCCGATGCTCGCCCGCGCCGCCGCCGGCCCGGCGGCGCCGCCGCCCCCGCCGCCGCCTTTCGCCCCCATGCCCGGGCCGGGGACGAGCAGGCCGCCGTTCCCGGTGCAGCCGACCAATCCCTCACTGCGGCGCAGACGCCGCTCCGGTGTGCTCGGCGCCGTTTTGGCCGTCGTGGCCGGAGGGGCCGCAATTCTCGTCGCGGCGGGTGTGCTCGTCCTTCCGGCACTCCTGGAGAATGACGATCCGGGGGATTCCCGCGAGCCCTATGACTCGTCGTCGAAGAGGGCCTCGGCCGGGCGGGAGGCGAACGGCGGAGGCGGCGATGAGGTCGAGTCGCTGCTCACCCCGACCGCCGTCCGCGCCGTGATCAAGATGTTCGAGGACGCGTCGGGCAGCAGGGAGTTCGCCCAGTTCACGGTGTACGAGCAGCGCGCCTCCGCCGACGCTCCCGTGGCCGGACGGCGCGGCGCCTTCGACAACTACACCTACGAGAAGGGCGCGGACGCGGCCGTGCGCAGCCGCCCCAGCGTCGGCATAACGACCGGCGACGCCAAGGTGAACCTGCGCACCTTCAAATGGGACGCCCTCCCCGCCCTGATGCGCCGCGCGGAGCGCACCCTCAAGGTGAAGAATCCGACCAACCGCTACGTCATCGTGACCGCGTCCTGGACGTTCAACGGCGACCGGCCGACCATGATGATCTACCTCACCGACGACTACGGCGGCGGCTACCTGGCCGTGAACCAGAAGGGCGCCGTCATCAAGACCGTCCCGTCCGACTCCTGACGGGCGGCTCCCGGCGGGCGGGGCCGGTCACGGCTTGCGGGCGACGGCGGCGAACTCGTCGACCTCGGCGGGCGGGCCCCAGGCGGCGATGTCGCTCTCGTCGGGGCGCCAGCGGGCGCAGCTGACCAGGCCCGGCTCGGCGAGCTCCAGGCCGTCGAAATACCGGATGATCTCCTCGGGGGAGCGCAGGGTGAGGGGCGGGCGGCCGCCCGCGTCGTTGTACTGCTGCGCGGCCTCCTTGGAGGCGTCCCCGAACACCGCGTACGTCGCGTGGTTGATCACCAGGTGCCCGCCGCTCGGCAGCGCGTCGACCAGCCGCCGGACGACGCGGTACGACTCCTCGGTGTCATCGACGTGGTGCAGGATGCCGACCAGCATGACCGCCACGGGCCGGGTGAAGTCCAGCAGCTCGCGGGCCTTGGCGAGGATCGTGTCGGGGTCGCGGACGTCCGCGTCGAGGTACTCGCAGCGGCCCTCCGGGGTGCTCGTCAGCAGCGCCCGGGCGTGCGCCAGCACGAGCGGGTCGTTGTCGACGTACATGATGCGCGCCTCGGGCGCGATGCGCTGCGCGACCTCGTGCGTGTTGTCGACGGTCGGCAGGCCGGTGCCGATGTCGAGGAACTGCCGGATGCCCTGCTCCTGGACGAGGTAGCGCACGGCCCGGCCGATGAACGCCCGGTCGGCGATGGCCTGCGCCTTGATCTGCGGATATCCCGCGGCGATCCGGTCGCCCATTTCCCGGTCGATCGGGTAGTTGTCCTTGCCGCCGATCCAGTAGTTCCAGATGCGGGCGGAATGCGGAACCGACTCATCGATTTGAGAGGCCATGGCACGAGTTTCCTCGTTCCCGAAGACCCGCGCCACGGGAATGGCCGCTTCCCGCCGCGGCCCCCGCGGAGTCCGGCGGAACTTCTTCCGGCCGGACCGATGAATCGGCGACGGCCCGGCGGTACACATCTCGACCGACCGGATCGAGAGGAGATCCCCATGAGCAGCGAGAGCGACGTCCGGGCCGTGCTCGGACGGATGTACGCGGCCTGGGCCGACAACGACCCCGACGCCTTCGCCGACCTGTACGCGGAGGACGCCACCGTGGTCTTGCCCGGCGTCTTCCAGCGGGGACGCGAGGCGGTGCGCGACTACATGGCGGCGGCGTTCGCCGGGCCGCTGAAGGGGTCCCGCGCCGTGGACGAGCCGCAGGACGTCCGCGTCGACGGCGACACCGCCGTCATCGTCAGCAGGGCGGGCATCATCATGGCGGGGGAGGACGCGGTCCGGGCCGAGCGCGAGCGGCTCGCGACCTGGGTCCTGTCCAGGCGGAGCGGCCGGTGGCTCGTCTCCGCCTACGCCAACGCACCGGCCTGAGAGGCTCCTGATGGACGAGGACTTCGGCGCGTACCGGCAGGAGCTGCTGGTGCACTGCTACCGGATGCTCGGGTCCGTGCACGAGGCGGAGGACCTCGTGCAGGACACGATGCTGCGCGCCTGGCGCGCCCGGGACCGGTACGACCCGGAGGTCTCGTCCGTCCGCACCTGGCTCTACAAGATCGCGACGAACGCGTGCCTGACGGCTCTGCGGGGGCGGGCCCGGCGCCCGCTCCCGTCCGGGCTGGGCGCGCCGAGCGGCGATCCGGAGGCGCCGCTCGCCCCGGCGCTGGACGTGCCGTGGCTGCAGCCGTTCCCGGACGACCCGGCGGCGCGGGCCGTCCGGCGGGGCAGCCTGCGGCTGGCGCTGATCGCGGCGATGCAGGTGCTGCCGCCCCGGCAGCGGGCCGTGCTGATCCTGCGGGACGTCCTGGAGTTCAGCGCGGCCGAGGTCGCCGGGCTGCTGGAGACGTCCCCGGCCGCCGTGAACAGCGCGCTGCAGCGGGCGCGGGCGGGGCTGGCCGGGGTCGCGCCGGAGGAGGAGATCGCCGAGCCGGACGACGCGGGCGCCGGCGCTGTCCTCGACCGCTACATCGAGTCGTTCGAGGCCGCCGACGTCGCGGGGCTCGTCGCGCTGCTGACGGACGACGCCGTCCTGGAGATGCCGCCCGTCCCGCTCTGGTACCTGGGCAGGCGCGACTACGGGCGCTTCATGGAACGCGTGTTCGCGATGCGCGGCACCGGCTGGCGCATGACCCGGACGACCGCGAACGCCCAGCCCGCCGCCGTCGCCTACCACTTCTCCGACGGCGCCTACCGGCTCCACACCCTGCAGGTCTTCACGGTGACGCCGAAGGGCATCGCACGCAACGTCGTCTTCCAGCACCCGGACGTGTTCTCCGCGTTCGCCCTGGCGCCGATCCTCAACTGATGTCGAAAACGCCCCGGCGGAATCGACGTCCTTCCGGAAGCACCTCTTCTGGAAGGAGCAAGCGATGCACTCGACCGCTCTTCAGGGCCGTCCCGTCTGGCTGGTCGGAGCCGCGGGCTTCGCGGGAAGCGCCGCCACCGAGGTCTACGGGCTGATCGCCCGCGGCGCGCCTCCCGGCGTCGAGCGGGGGATCATGGTCGTCCTCTCAGAAGTACGTGCGGATCAGGTCGGTCACGGTGTGGTCGTCGTCCACGACCGGGATGACCTGCCACTTGTCGAAGGCCGTGCACGGGTGCGAGATGCCGAAGCAGACCAGGTCGCCGGGGCGGGGAGCCGGCCCGTCCACGGCCAGGTAGGCGTGGTGGTCGTTGGTGCCGGTGACGCGGAGCCCCTCGGCGGGCAGCACCGTGCCGTCCGGGCGGCGGACGCGCAGCGGGACCGGCAGGCCCGCGTCGTAGGGCGCCTCCCGCTTGCCCATCCCGACGATCGCGAGACCGGGTTCGGGGACGGACGTGACCTGCGCCCAGATCTCCAGCGCCGCGTCCAGCGACCCGGGGACCCGGTTGAACGGGGTCTTCTCCGTGTAGAGGCCGTCGTCGTGGGAGACGTAGGCGCCGCTCCGCAGCACCACGGTGAGGTCGTGGCCGGGCAGCCAGTCGCCGGCGAGCCGTTCGGCGACCTGGTCGAAGTAGGCGCTGCCGCCCGCCGTGACGACCACCTCGCGCGGCAGCAGCGGGGACAGCGCGATGGTCGCGTCCCGCAGCGCCTGGAGGTAGGCGGCGGCGGACGGGACGTCCGGCAGCCCGCCCTCGTATCCGGCGACCCCGGCCAGCTCGGTGCCGGGCGCGGCGGTGACGGCGCGGGCGACCCCGGTGAGCTGCTCGACGGTGCGGCAGCCGGTGCGTCCTCCCGCGTGCCCCAGCTCGACGAGCACCCTGAACGGGCGTCCCCCGGCCGCCGCGGAGATCGCGGCGACGCCCTCGGGGGAGTCCGCGTAGAGCAGGAAGTCCATGCCCTTGTCGACCTCGCCGCCCAGCCAGCGCAGCGCGGTCGGGTCGAGCAGCTCGTTGGCGAGCAGGATGCGGGGGACGCCGAGCGTCCGGTAGGCGAGCACCTGGTTCGCGGTCGCCGCGGTGATGCCCCAGGCGCCCGCGTCGAGCTGCGCCCGGAACAGCGACGGCGCCATGGTCGTCTTGCCGTGCGGCGCGAACGCCAGCCCGTGCTCGGCGCAGAAGCCGGCGAGCGCGGCGATGTTGTGCTCCAGCGCCGTGCGCCGCGCCACCATGACCGGCCAGGTGAACGGGCCGCCGAACAGCGGGTGCCGGGCGGCGGCGAACTCCCGCAGCGAGACGGGCGCGGGCTGCCACAGGCCCTTCGTCCGCCAGTCGACGTGCTCGTCCGGAACGGCGAGGCTCACGGCTGGTTCCCTCCTTCGGTGCGGCGGCGCGGCCGGGACGACCCGGGCGCGCGCGAGATGTCCGGGCAGGTCCACTCCACCATCGGGCCGACCTCCCTGACCTACTGATGGCCCGGTACCGCCGGTCTCAATCCGCGAGGCGCCCCACCGGTGCGGGAGCCGGGGCGTCAGGCCGGCCTCAGGACCCGTCCCGGATTCGCCTGCCGGAGGACGCCGTCGTCCAGGACCGGGACGCCGTTGACGACGACGTGCTCGACCCCCTCGGCGAGAACGCGGGGATTCTCGTAGGTGGAGCGGTCGGTGACGGTCGCGGGGTCGAGGACGACGAGGTCGGCGGCGCGTCCCGCCTCAATGCGGCCCCGGTCGCGCAGGCGGAACCGGTCGGCGGCGCGCCCGGCCAGGTGGACGGCGGCCTGCTCCCACGTCCAGTCGCCCAGCTCGCGGACGTGCCGCCCCAGCAGCCGCGCGAACGCCCCCCACCCGCGCGGATGGGGATGACCGCCCTGGTAGACGGCGTCCGACCCGGCCATCTGCGCGGGATGCCGCAGCAGCGCCCGCACCGACTCCTCGCTGTTGGTCGGCGGCTGCATGAACACGCACCCGGCCTCCAGCCGCGTGGCGACGAGCAGGTCGCAGCAGAACTCGCCGGGGCCCTTCCCCATGCGGGCCGCCGCGTCCGGCAGCGTCATGCCCTCCGCCCACCGGAACCCGTCGGCCGGGACGTGCGACAGCGTGACGCGAGGCCACACCTCGGCCCGGTGCGCGAACCACTCGGCCTCCAGCCTCTCCCGGACGTCCCGCCGGGCGAGCGCGTCGAGCGTCGCGTCGAGATCGGCGATCGGCAGCCACGAGGGCAGCGTGACCAGCGTTAACGTGCTGGACCCGCGCAGGTAGGGATAGCTGTCGAAGGTCAGATCGACGCCCTCGGCCCGCGCCCCGTCCACGAGCCCGGCCAGCTCGTCCTTGGGACCGTGGTAGTGCGACACGTGCGGAGCCACACGCCCCGCCCGCGCGATCTCCAGCACCTCGGCCATCGCCCGCACGGCGTCGGCCTCGTAACCCCGCATGTGCGTCACATAGGGCAACCCGGCCGCACCGACCGGCGCGCACAGCGCGGCGATCTCCCGCGCGTCCGCGTAGGCGCCGGGCACGTACTCCAACCCGGTCGACAGGCCGGCGGCGCCTTCCGACAGCCCCCGCTCGACCTCCGCGAGCATCGCGGCCAGCTCACCGGCGTCCGGCGCCCGCCGCGCGGTGCCCATGACGCCGTGGCGGATCGTCCCGTGCGGAAGCAGGTACACGGTGTTGAGCGGAACGCGCCGGTCGTACGTATCGAGCAGCTCCGCCACCGGCACCGTCCCGCCGTCCAAACCCGGATGGCTGCCGTTCACCGGTGCGAAATACCGCTCGACATACCGCAACGTCTCCGCGCCGGCCGGCGCGTAGGACACGCCGTCCTGCCCCAGCACGAACGTCGTCACGCCCTGCCGCAGCGCCGCGAGCTGCACCCGCGGGTCGAACACCGCCGCGTCCCCGTGCACATGGGTGTCGATGAAGCCCGGCATGACGTACCGGCCGGCGGCGTCGATCTCCCTGACCGCCCGCGCGCCCGCGATGCCCCCGACCTCGACGATCCGTCCCGCGGAGACGGCGACATCCGCGGGGCGTGCGGGCCCGCCGGTGCCGTCCAGCACCGTCCCCCCGCGAACCAGCAGATCGTGCATCGGACCTCATTCACCCCAGAGAGGGGTCAGGGGCGGGGGCGGCGCAGGACGTAGGGCTTCACTCGGCCCAAGCCCTGTAGCGGGCGGGGGCGGAGGGAGGAGACTTCGTAGGTGTCGCGCGGGAGGGCTGCGGCCAGGGCGGGGCCTGCCAGAACCGTTCCCGGGTATGCGGTGGACGTCAGGCGGGCGGCCATGTTCACCGGGGTGCCGAAGACGTCGCCCAGGCGTTGGATCACTTCGCCGTAGGCGAGGCCCACGCGGACTTTCGGGAAGTCCGGGGCCTGGTTGAAGCGGTCCGCGATGCTGAGCCCGATGTCGGCGGCGGCGGACGGGGTCGGGGCGACGAAGAGGACCTCGTCCCCCAGGGTCTTGACGATGCGGCCGCCGGCCTCGGCGACGATCTCGCCGGTGGTCGTTTCGAAGCGTTCGATGAACGCCGCCAAGGCGTCGCTGTCGAGGCGCCTGCTCAGCCGGGTGAAGGACACGATGTCGGCGAAGCCCACGGCGAGGTGGGCGAGACCGGCGGCGGGGTCGGAGTGGGCGGCCTCCGTGGTGGCGGCGGCGCGCATGCCGGCGGCGGTGAGCTGGCGGCGCCAGCCGTGCAGGAGGAGGCGTTCGAACGCGGGGCGCAGCTCCTCGGTGGCGGCGAGCGCGGCGGTGACCATGTCGGACGTGAGGGGTTCGGCGGACCGGAGCTCGCCGAGCCGGGCCAGCCACACGTCGCCGAGCCAGCTCGCGAGGCGCCCCATCGTCTGGCCCACGGCGCGGACCAGCTCAAGGACCATCTCCTCGTCCACCATGTCGTGGGCGAGCAGGTCCTTGATCTCGCGGAGGGCGGCGACGTCGCCGTCGGTGAACGCGACCTCGTCGTCGGGCGGGGCCGGGAAGCCGAGGGCCTGCCAGATGCGGCGCGCGTAGTCGTCCGGGACGCCGGAGAGGGTCTCGACCTCCTTGCGCGTGTAGCGCAGGGGGCCGCCGAGGAGGGTCTCCTCGATGTCGTCCGCCATGGCCGCAACCCTATGTGCCATCGAATAATGTAACAATGGGTGCGGGAGTAAGATCACGTCCATATGGCCGAGTACCGAATCGACGAGCTGGCGCGGCTGGCCGGAAGCACCGTGCGGAACATCCGCGCCTACCAGGACCGGGGGCTGCTCCCGCCGCCGCGTCTCGAAGGCCGCGTCGGGATGTACGGCGACGCGCACCTGGCGCGGCTCCGGCTGATCGGCCAGCTGCTCGGCCGCGGCTACACGTTCGCGATCATCAAGGACCTGCTCTCGGCGTGGGAGACCGGCAAGGACGTCGGCGAGGTGCTCGGCCTGGAGAAGGTCCTGACCGACCCCTGGTCGGACGAGATCCCCGGCACCACCACGTATGAGGAACTCGTCGAGAAGTTCGGCGCCGGGCTGGACGAGGACGAGATCGCCCGCGTCCGGCAGCGCACCGTCGAGCTGGGGCTGATCGAGCCCGACGGGGAGAAGTTCCGGGTGCCGAGCCCGCGGCTGCTGCACGTGGGCGCCGAACTGGTCGCCGCCGGCATCCCGCTCGACTCGGTGCTCGACATCGCCGCGGAGATCCGCGACGACTGCGACGTGATCGCCGGACGGTTCGTCAACCTCGTCCAGGAGCACGTGTTCGACCGGCTGGAGGGGAAGCCCGTCCCGGGAGGCGACGAGGTCGCCGAGGTCGCCGCCGTGGTCCGCCGCATGCGGCCGCTGGTGAAGATGGTCGTCGAGCCGTTCATCGCGCGGGCGATGGAGGCCCGCGTGCAGGAGGCGCTCGGCGAGCGCCTCGCCACGATCCGGGACGCCCTGGGGGAGGACGGCCGGGCCGGCGGCTGAGCCGTCACAGCAGCGTGGCGCCCCAGACGACCTTCACCTGGTGCGCCGCGCCCTCGGAGTCGGTGAACGTCACCGTGCCCTGACCGGGCAGGCCGATGATCGCCGTGCGGAGGGTGAGCGTCAGGTTCATCGTGCCGCCCTCGGACATGCCGCCCTGCATCTCCGAGAGGATCAGCTGGCTCGTCGAGGTCATCGCCGTCCACGTCACCGGGCCGCCGCTCGCGGTGAGGCTGACCTGCGCGGTCTTAGTGCCGTACATCTCGACCTCGGCGGGGCTCACGACGAGGACGCCGGGCCGCGCGGGCGGGTCGGCCGGCTGCGACGGCGGCGCCGACGGGTCCTGGGTCTGCTTCGGATCCTGCTCCGGCGCGGGCGGGCTCGACGGCGGCTGGACGGGACGGTTCTGCGTCCCCCCGCCCGGCGCCTGGGAGGGGCGCCCTCCGCCGCCGGAGCCGTCCGGCGGCGCCACCTTGGTGATGGACGGCTGCGGCTGCGTGTGGAACGGCGGCCAGGACAGCGTGCCGCTGCCGATGCCTGGCCCCATCGCGAACACCGCGATGAGCGCGGCGACCAGCGCGCCCGCCATGCCGCCCGCGGTGAACAGCCACCGGCGGGTGAACGGCGACGGCACGTCCGGCTGGCTCGGCAGGCCGGACGGGGTGAGCGCGCCGCCGCGCGCCGCGATGTCGGCCCGGTACCCGGCCAGCTCGGGGTCGGTCGCGGTGTGCATGACGCGGTGCCGCAGCGCCGCCGGCAGGATCGGCGCCGGCGCCCGGCGCAGCAGCGCGGCGGGCGACACCCGGCCGCGGCGCAGGCAGTCGACGCAGTCGGCGACATGCCGCTCGGTCTCGGGGTCGGCGGGGGAGTCGGCCGCGCGCCGGTGCAGCGCCCGCGCCAGGCGTCCGCCCGGGCGCGGCGCGGCGGCGGGGTCCGGCTCGTCCTGCGCCGCCGCGCGGACCGCCGGCACGGCGACCTCCGCCCGCCCCGCGGCGCACGCCCGCTCGGTGCGGCGGAGGACGTCCTGGAGCGCCGCCTCCAGCTCGGCGCGCCCCCGGCGGATCCGCGCCGCGGCCCGCCGCGGCGACAGGCCGAGCGCCGCGCCGAGCCGGGCCGGGCGCAGGCCGTGCCGGAACGCCAGGAACATGACCTCCTGGTCGACGGGCTCCAGCCGGGCCAGGCAGCCGCGGAGCAGGTCGTGCAGCTCGTCGGCGGGCGGCCATTCGAGCCCGAGGCCGTCGTCATCGGCACGGTCCACGAACGCGGCGTCGGCGAACTCGCCGTCCCGGTCCCAGAACAGCACCTTCGCGCGGCCCCGCCGGACGCAGCGGCGCCGCGCCGCCCCGTACAGCCAGGAGCCGAGGTGCAGGTGGTCGCGCATCCGGGGGGCGCGGCGGCTGGCGTCGATGAACGTGTCGTGGACGACCTCCGCGGCGGTCTTGCCGTCCCCCGTCATCGACAGGGCGTAGTCGTACAGGCGCTCGGCGTACTCGTCATAGAGCGCGGCGAGCGCCGCCTCGTCGCCTTCGTTCAGCCCCTTGACCAGTTCGCGGTCGGCCGAGCGTGCGGAGGTGGACAACCTGGGCATTCACGCTCCCGGCAGCGGCATGAGGGGTCCGCCCCCACGGGGGTCGTCCGGACAATCAGCCCACCTTGCATACACCCGCGGACCCCATCTGCACCACATCATCTCCCGAAATCCACCGTTAAGGTAACACCCGGGAGGCTTATCGCCCCTCTCCGTAATCACGCGGGTCGTGACCCGGTGCAGGGAATCCGGTCAGCCGATCTGGCGAACCTCCAGGTCACCGTCGGCGTAGCGGCGCCGCAGCACCTTCTTGTCGAACTTGCCGACGGACGTCTTCGGGACCTCGTCGATGAACGCCCACCGCTCGGGGAGCTGCCACTTCGGGACCCGGTCGGACAGGAACTCCCGCAGGCCCTCCGGGGTGACGGTCGCGCCGTCCCGCACCACGACGGAGGCGAGCGGCCGCTCCTGCCACCGCTCGTCGGGGACGCCGACGACGGCCGCCTCCACGATGTCCGGGTGCGCCATCAGGTGGTTCTCCAGCTCCACCGAGGAGATCCACTCGCCGCCCGACTTGATGACGTCCTTGGCCCGGTCGGTGAGGACGAGGTAGCCGTCCGCCGAGAACGTCCCCACGTCGCCCGTCCGCAGCCAGCCGTCGTGGAACTTGCCGGGGTCCTCGTCGAGGTAGTAGGCGCCGGTGATCCACGGCCCGCGGATCTCGACCTCCCCCACGGCCTCCCCGTCGTTCGGCAGCACCCGGTCGCCGTCCCCGACGACGCGCATCTCCAGCCCCGCGAGGACGCGGCCCTGGCTCATCCGCGCCCGCCACGCCTCCTCGCCGGAGGACTTCGCCGGGGGGTGCGCCACCGTCGCGACCGGCGACGTCTCCGTCATCCCCCACGCCTGGACGATCCGGACGCCGATCTCGTCGAACCCGCGCATCAGCGCCTCCGGCACCGCCGACCCGCCGCACGGCACGAGCCGCAGCGAGCTCAGGTCGGACCCGTGCTCCTTCGCGTACCGCAGCACGTCCGACCAGATCGTCGGCACCGCCCCGGCGATCGTCGGGCGCTCGGCCTCGATCAGCCGGACGAGCGGCTCCGCCTGCAGGTACCGGTCCGGCATGACCAGCGGCGCGCCCGCCATGATCGCCGCGTACGGCATGCCCCAGGCGTTCGCGTGGAACATCGGCACCACCGGCAGCACGATGTCGGACGCGCTCAGCCCGATCGCGTTGCCCGTGCACGTCGCCATCGAGTGCAGGTACGCCGACCGGTGCGAGTACACGACGCCCTTCGGGTTCCCCGTCGTGCCGCTCGTGTAGCACATCGCCGCGGCCGACCGCTCGTCGATCTCCGGCCAGTCGAACGTCGCCGGCGCCGCCGCCAGCAGCTCCTCGTACCGGTGCAGCTCCTTGCCCGCGCCCTCCAGCGGCGCCGCGTCCCCCTCACCGACCACGACCACGTGCTGGACGGTCTTCAGCTGCGGCAGCACCGGCGCCAGCAGCGGGATCAGCGACCCGTCGACGATGACGACCCGGTCCTCGGCGTGGTTCGCGATGTAGACGAGCTGGTCGGGGAAGAGCCGCAGGTTGAGCGTGTGCAGCACCGCGCCCATCGACGGGACCGCGAGGTAGGCCTCCAGATGCTCGGCGTTGTTCCACATGAACGTGGCCACGCGCTGGTCGCCGTCCACCCCGAGGCCGCGCAGCGCCCCGGCCAGCCGCGCGGCGCGCTCCCCGACCTCCGCGTAGCTCCGCCGCCGCGCCCCGTCCCCGGTCCAGGTGGACACCTCGGCGCCGCCGAAGACCTCCGCGCCGTAGCGCATGATCGTCGTGATCGTCAGTGGGAAATCCTGCATGGTGCTGAACACGTCACGCCTCCTGCCAGAAACGGCTTCCCAAGGTCTTTCTAGCCCAGAGACCAGGTGTTCGCCCAGGGGCAGAACCCACTGGCCGTGCCATTCAGTACAGCTCTCTGAGGCGGGCCATGGCTCGGGAGACGGTGGATTTCACCGTGCCGACGCTGACGCCCAGGACCTCGGCGATCTCGCGCTCGGACATGTCCTCGTAGTAGCGGAGCATGACGGCCAGGCGCTGGCGTTCGGGGAGGCGGTCGAGGGCGCGGCCGAGGGCGTCGTGCATCTCGCTGCGGTCGGTGTGGTCCTCGACGGGACGGTCCGGGAGCCGGTCGGTGGGGTAGACCTCGAGTTTGCGGCGCCGCCACCAGGAGATCTGCGTGTTGACCATGGCGCGGCGGACATAGCCGTCGACGGCGGCGGGGTCCTCGATGCGGTCCCAGGCGAGGTAGGTCTTGGCGAGGGCGGCCTGCAGCAGGTCCTCCGCTTCGGCGCGGTCGGCGGCGAGCCTCATGGCCGTGCGGAGGAGGGCGGGCCTGCGTTCCGCCACGTACGCGCGGAACTCCTCGTTACGCGTCGCGTTCACAGCACCACCGGACCAAGGGGTTGGGGAGCCGGCGCCGGGCCGCTCCCGGTGTGGTCGACGATCGCAGGGAGATCGTGATTCTGGGCCTACACAAATCACATATCCGGGTCAACCAGTTCATAATCTTTACCCGAGGTAGATCAGACGTCCACCGGTGGCTGACTTATCGCGACAAATCCGTCGACAGGCGAGGTCACGGCACGTGAGCCTTGACGCAGCGTCTTCCCATCCGTCGCCCAGAGTGATCAATGCCGGAGTGCCGCGATGCCGTCCCCCTTACGTGACGCGCGCAGCGATGCGCGCCGCCGCCGGCGTGCGGCCGTGTTCGGTGCGCCCCCCGGCCTCCCGGCGGCGGAGCCGCCGCTGCGGGCGGTGGGCGGGATCGTCCTGGACGCCAGCCCGCACCTGCTGGCGCTGGCCGCGGGCGGCACGGAGGTCCGGTTCGCGATGAGCGGGGACACCGGGATCTGGCACGGCGGGCGCGGGGGCCTCGCCGCGCTCCGGCCGGGCCGCCCGGTGATCGTCCGGCTGAAGGAGGGCGGCGCCGGCGCCGAGGGGACGGGCGGCCCGCTCGGCGGCCGGGGCGTCTTCGTCGCGGATCGGGTCTGGGTCGACATACGACGGGTCGCCGGAACGATTCTGGCGTGCGGGAGGGACACCGTGGAGGTGGACATGGGCGCCCACCGCGGTCGCGCCCGTGTGGTGATCCCCCCGCACGCCCTGCAGCGGGTGCTGGTCCGGCATCCGCGGCTGGAGCCCGGCTACTTGATCGACGTGATCTGCGTCGGTTCCCCGGACGGGCCGCGGGCGGTGCGCCCCGGCACGTCCCAGCCCGGATACCGGGCGGACGACCTCGCCGCGCCGGAGGCGACCGCGCCCGTCCCCGGGGTGCTGCGCGGG
Source organism: Spirillospora sp. NPDC127506 (assembly GCF_040302145.1). Taxonomy (NCBI): domain Bacteria; kingdom Bacillati; phylum Actinomycetota; class Actinomycetes; order Streptosporangiales; family Thermomonosporaceae; genus Spirillospora; species Spirillospora sp. NPDC127506. The sequence goes on from NZ_JBEORG010000002.1 coordinate 67,973, forward strand.
ACGGCGACGTGGTTCGGGGAGGCCGGCGGTGAGACGCCGGACGGGGCGGCCTATCCGGCGGTCGACTCCGAGGGGGCCGCCGGGGGTTGCGCGGACGCCCCGTCCGGCTGCGTCCCGTTCCCGTACCTGTCGGTGGGCAGCCTGATCAGCGTCCGCAACGAGTGCGGGGGCCGGGCCGCGGCGGTGCCGGTGGTCGAGTGCGGCTGCACGGCGGCCCGGTTCTGCGACCGGTGCGTGGAGTGCGGCGCGTCGCCGCGCGGCCGGATCGTCGAGCTGACGCCGGTCGCGTTCGCCGGGCTCGGCGGCGAACTCGACGCGGGCTGCTTCAACGCCTCCGTCCGCCCGGATCTGCCGGTGGAGGGGCCATGGTGACGGCGTTCCAGAACTCGCAGGTGCTGCTGCTCGCGGCGGTGCTGCTGGCCGCGTGCGCGGCGAAGCTGACGGTGCGCGAGCCGGCCGCGGAGGCCCCCGACCACGTGCACGGCGTGCCCGTGCCCGCGGGGCTCGCGCGGCTGACGGCGGTGCGCCGCAACCGCGGCATGACGGTCGGGCTCGCGGCCGGCGAGGGCCTCCTCGGGCTGGCGCTGCTGGTCACCTCGCACCTGTCGGTGCGGCTCGCGACGACGGTCGCGTTCGCGGCGGCGACCTGGGTGGTCGGCGAGCTGAGGGTCCGCAGGCCGGACGCCGGGTGCGGCTGCTTCGGCGGCCTCAGCGGCAAGAAGGTCGGGCGGCGCAGCGTGCTGCGGGCCGTGCTGTTCACCGGTGCGGCGGTCGCGTCCCTCGGCGCGCCGCTCGCGGGATTGGACGTGCTGCGGGACGTCCAATCCCAGGTCGGGCTCGTCCTCGCGGTCGAGCTGGCGTTGTTCGCGGCGCTGTCGCCGGAGCTGGCCGAGCTGGTGGAGCGGCGGCGCGCGCCCGCCGAGCCGCCGTGCGAGCGGCGGCGCAGCCCGCTGGCGGAGACGTACGCGACGCTCCACGAGAGCGCGGAGTGGGCCGCGTACGAGAACGCGGTCGCGAGCGCCGTCCCGCTGGACGTGTGGCGCGAGGGCTGCCGGCGGTTCGTGGTCTTCGCGGCCCGGGTGGACGACCGGGACGTGGAGATCGTGTTCGCCGTGTCCACCGCCGGACAGGACCGGGACGTGCGCGCGGCCGTCGTGACGCCCGAGCCGGCGGCGGCCGTCTAGCGCGCAGGACGGGTCACCGGCCGCCTTCGGCGCCCCCGCTTCCGAGCTCCTCTTCGTGAGTGTCGTACTCGTCCTCGTGGTGGGCCGAGTACGCGTCCTGCCCGTGGTAGGTGTCTCGCTCGGACGTGTACTCGTCCCCGGGGTGCGGCATCCGTCCGCCCTGGTCCTGCATCTCGTCGTAGCCGACGGCCTCGTCGTAGCCGACGGCCTCGTCGTAGCCGACGGCCTCGTCGTAGCCGACGGCCTCGTCGTAGCCGACGGCCTCGTCGTAGCCCAGCGACTCGTCGAAGCCCATGGAGTCGTCGTAGCCGGAGGACGAGGTGGTCTCGTCCTGGCCGGTGAAGTCTTCCTGGCTGAATTCGTGGTCCGTGTCCTGACCGCGGAACCGGTCTCGGTCTGTCATGCTTCCCCCCGACTTAGACCTTGTGCCCGTTCAGTGGGCATCCGTCGGGGTCCTACCCACCCCGTCCCACCAGGCAACACCGGGCTCGGTACGCGACCTCTGGCTTTCTATAGGACTTTCTAGGAAAAATACTAGGAGGTGCTATACACGGCCAGAGAATGGGGCGAGCTAAATCTACGGATTTCTAGAATTATTGCTAGAGACGCGAATATTCTGCGGACGGCGCCGGCCGCGAACGAGGCGGCGTCGGCGACCTGGGCGCGGCGGCCGTCCCGCCGGTGGCGCCTTGGCGCGCATTCGGTTCGATGCGGCCTTCTACCGTTCTCTAGCCTTTTCGCTAGAGAACTCAATAGCGGCGAATCCGCGGGTTCGCCGAGGCCGGCGAGGGAGAGGCCGGGTCGATCAGTTGGGTTGGGAGCGGAGGAACTTGCCGAAATGCGGCACGGTGAACGCGACCATGCCGCGTTCGGCGCTGTAGATGAGGCCCTTCTTGATGAGCCCGTCGCGGGCGGGCGACAGGCTGGACGGCTTGCGGCCCAGCTCGTCCGCGACCGACGCCGTCGGCACCGGGTCGTCGCCGAGCATGGCCATCGCGCGCATGTAGTCGCGCTCGGCGGGGGTGGCGCGCTCGTAGCGGCTGCCGAAGAAGCCCACCGCGAGCTCGCTCTCCGCCTCCGGCGCGGCGACCTTGATGTCGTCCGCCGTGATCGGGGTGCCGGGCGCCACGTCCCAGACGACCTTCGCGTACGCCTGGACGAAGTAGGGGTAGCCGTCGGCCGCCCCGTACAGCGCGTCGAGGGCCTCCTTGGTGAAGGTGACGTTCTCGCGCTCGGCCGGGGCCATCAGCGCGAAGTCGGCCGACTCGCGGTCGAGCCGGTCGATCCGCGCGTACCGGAACAGCCGCTCGCTGTAGGACTTGCTGGCCGACAGGACGGCCGGCAGGTGCGGCAGCCCCGCGCCCACCACGATCAGCGGCCCGCCGACCTGCGACAGCTCGTGGCACGCCGCGCACAGCGCCGACACGTCGTCGGCCGGGACGTCCTGCATCTCGTCCACGAACAGGGCGATGCCGGCGCCGACGTCCGTCGCGACGGACGCGGCGTCCACGAACAGCTCGGTGAGGTCGATCTCCAGGTCGCCGGAGTCGGCGCGGCCGCGCGCGGCGGGCACGTCGATGCCGGGCTGCCAGCGGTGCGCCCGCGCCTTCGCCTTGCCGGACGGCTCCGGCTCCGACTGCGCGAACGCCTTCAGCACGCCGAGGAAGTCCTCGATGCGGTCGGGCGCGCGGTGCCGGGGCGCGAGCTCCCGGACGGCGCGGTGCAGCGCCGAGGCGACCGGGCGGCGGATCGACTGGTCGGGCCGGGCCTCGATCTTGCCCGTCCCCCACAGCCGCTGGATCGCCTGCGACCGGAACGCGTTGAGCAGCACGGTCTTGCCCACCCCGCGCAGCCCGGTGATGATCATGCTGCGCTCGGGACGCCCGCGGGCCACGCGTTCGAGCACCACCTCGAACTGCCGGAGCTCGCGGTCGCGGCCGGCCAGCTCCGGGGGGCGCTGCCCGGCGCCGGGGGCATAGGGATTGCGCACGGGGTCCACGCTGTCGGACTCTATGAGGCGATATAGCTGCGGCCGTAGATTTGCGTAGAAATCGCTGCGGCGTGTCGCGTGCTCCCGCCGCCGCCCGCAGCGCGCGGGGGCGTCCACCCCCCTCATGGCCGTTGCCACCATGCCGCCTCCCCGGGCGAGCGCCTCCGCGTAGGTCGAACTTCTGTTCGACTATTCGAACACACTAGCGCATGCGCTCGCCCCCGTCACGCGAACCGGGAAACGGCCCGCGAGCGGCTCTGCCCGGAGCGGGGGTATCCGGGCAGGGCCGCCCGCGGGAGTCTTGCGGGGGGCGCGCCGCCGCCTGGCCGGCGCGGCCCCCGTTCGCCCGCGGGGTCAGATGGCGGACTCGTCGGCGTCGGAGCGGTGCGGGACCTTGTCGGCGGGGACGGTGCCCATGCGTCCGGCCTGGAAGTCCTCGAACGCCTGGACGATCTCCTCGCGGGTGTTCATCACGAACGGCCCGTAGCGGGCGACCGGCTCGCGGATCGGCAGGCCGCCCAGGACGAGGATCTCCCACCCGTTCGCGCTGGCGAGCGGCTGGGTGTCGGCGGCACGGACGACGAGCCCGTCGCCGGTGCCCTTGTTGTGGGAGCCGGCGAACACGGCGAGCTGCCCCTCGTCCAGCCCGACCTCCTCGACGCCGGCCGTCCCGCGTCCGGACAGCACGTACACCAGCGCGTTGAAGTCGCGCGGCCAGGGCAGCGCGAGCCGGGCGCCGGGCGCGACCGTCGCGTGCAGGTAGTTGATCGGCGTGTAGGTGACGCCGGGGCCGTCGTACCCGGCGAGCGACCCTGCGATGACGCGGACGAGGGACGAGCCGTCGTCGGCGGCCAGCAGTTTGACGTCGCGGGCCTCGATGTCCTGGTACCGCGGCGGCACCCACTTCTGGGCGCGCGGCAGGTTCACCCAGAGCTGGATGCCGTGGAACAGGCCGCCCTTGGCGACCAGCTCGGGCGGCGGCTGCTCGATGTGCTGGATGCCGGACGCGGCCGTCATCCACTGGGTGGCGCCGTCGGAGATCAGACCGCCGCCGCCGGTGGTGTCCTGGTGCTGGAACGCTCCATCGATGATGTACGTGACCGTCTCGAACCCGCGGTGCGGGTGCCAGGGAGTACCTTTCGCCTCGCCCGGCGCGTACTCGACGGCGCCCATGTGGTCGAGGAGCAGGAACGGGTCGGCCAGGGCCAGGTCGACGCCGGGGAAGGGGCGCCGCACCTGGAAGCCCTCGCCTTCGAGGTGGCGCTGGGCGGTCACGACCTTCGCGACGCGGCGCCAGTCGGTGCCGGCCTCCGGAAGCAGCGGGAGGCGGGGCAGGGTCAGCGGGTCGGCCATCACGGCAGGCATGGGTTCTCCCCTCGCTCGGGTGCCCCGTCCGGCCGGGCGGTGCACTGCCTCGTGGAACGTAGTTGAGGATTCAACTATTTCCGCGGTCGGACGGCGTCGTCCCGTCCTGCTACCGTGAAGATAGCGTGCACTAGTTGAATGTTCAACATATGGGCCTATACTTTCCGGTATGAGCGAACCTCGCTGGCTCGATGCCGCCCAGCAGCGCGATTGGCGGGCGTACGTGGACGGCAGCGTCCGGCTCACCGAGATCATGGACCGCGACCTCAAGACCAAGCACGGTCTGTCGGTGTCGGAGTACGAGATCCTCGTCCGCCTGTCGGAGGCGCCCGAGCGGCGCCTGCGGATGGCCGAGCTGGCCGAGAACGCCAGCCAGTCCCGCAGCCGGCTGTCGCACACCTGCTCCCGCCTGGAGAACAAGGGCCTGGTCAAGCGGGACAGCTGCCCCAACGACAAGCGCGGCGTCTACGCGCACCTCACCGACGAGGGCTTCGCGGCGCTCGAGCGCGCCGCCCGCGACCACGTCGAGACCGTCCGCACGTTCTTCATCGACGTGATCGAGCCCGAGGACCTCGAAGCCATCGGCCGCGCGTTCAGCATGGTCCGGAAGCGGGTCGGCCCCTCGGCCTGAGCGCGCGTCCGGCGGCGGCGCGCGTCCCGGCCTACAGCGGGGTCCCGGCCTACAGCGGGGTCCCGGCCTACAGCGGGGTCCCGGCCTACAGCGGGGTCCCGGCCTACAGCGGGGTCCCGGCCTACAGCGGGACGGTCACCCCGGTCAGGAACCCGACCGACACCAGGGTCAGGAACCCCCAGGCGAGCATCATGCCGATGCCGAACGTCCGCCACCGGCCGCCGACCTGCCACACGAGCAGCCCGCCGAGCCCGAACGCCAGCAGCAGCAGCGTGATGAACTGCGGCAGCAGACTCGGGCGGCGGCTCATCATCAGCGGCGCCCACATCATCACGAGATCGACGAACACGAACACGCCGAAGCCCGCCGCCAGCGCCTTCACGTCCCGGGTGAGGAACGCACGCGCGCGCTCGACCAGGACCTGCGCCTTGTCCGTCGGCAGTCGCGGCTCGGCAGCCGCCCCCTGCTCGACCTCCACGTTGTGCGCCACCGCGAAGATCTCGTCTTCGAGGCTTGGGAGGTCGCTCTCCTGAGCTTCCGCCATCCCGGCTCCCCTGGACATCCCGGCTCCCCTGGACCGGACGTCACCGGACGACATGCCCGGCGGTCGAACGAAGGTCCACGCCGCCCCTATCCGGCGGGCGCGCCCTCAAACGCACCGTAGCGAATCATGGGTGCGGCTCGAACACCCACCGGCCTGCGTATGCTGCAAAGATGCCAGGTAGAGGCCCGATCTCCAGCGCGACTTTGCTCGGCGTCCTGCTCACGGCGGTGCTCGCGGCGGCCGGATGTGGCCGCGGCTCCGACGACTCGGGCGAGCCGCCCGCCGCGACCCCGCCCACCGCAACGCCCACCGCACCGGGCACCGCGGCCTCGCCCTCCGCGTCCCCGTCGGCGTCCCCGACCGAGCAGGGCTTCCAAGCGGAGATCAAGAAGGTGACCGCCCGGGACCTGAGGTCCTCCTGGCGGAAGGGCTGCCCCGTGGCGCCGTCCGGGCTCCGGATGATCGAGATGACCTACTGGGGCATGGACGACGAGCCGCACACGGGCGGGCGGCTCGTCGTCAACGCCAAGGCCGCCGGCGACCTCGTCTCCGTGTTCCGGAAGCTCTACAAGATGAAGTTCCCGATCGAGCGGATGGAACCGGTCGACAAGTACGGCGGCAGCGACTTCGAGTCGATCGAGGCCAACAACACCTCCGCCTTCAACTGCCGCACCGCGACGGGGTCGAGCTCGTTCTCCCAGCACGCGTACGGCCTCGCCGTCGACATCAACCCGTGCCAGAACCCCTACGTCTACGCGGACGGGCACATCGCCCACAAGTCCTGCAAGAGGTACCGGAACCGCGACCTCGACGCGCCCGGCATGATCCACGCCGGCGACAAGGTGGTGCGGGCGTTCGCCTCGATCGGCTGGGGCTGGGGCGGCACCTGGAGCGGCGCCAGGGACTACCAGCACTTCAGCAGCAGCGGCCGCTGACGCGCCCTCACATCATCATGAACGCGATCACCAGGATCGCGACGACCGCCACGACGGCGACGATGCCGACGATCAGACCGATGTTCGGCCCGGACTTCTGCGGCTGCGCCTGGTTCGCGAAGTTCTGGAACTGGTGCGTCGTACCTGCCGGATCATTCGGTGTCTGCGACATGCCGAAGAGGGTAACGGATGACTTATGCCCGAGTCGGCCTCTTTGTGACGGTCCCTGGGGGACCGCGGCCTTCCAGGGGATCGCCCCCGGGCCACGTGGCGGAGAGTGTGGGATTCGAACCCACGAGGACTGTCCCCAGCCCTGGGCGCTTTCAAGGCGCCTGCACTAGTCCACTATGCGAACTCTCCCGGCGGCCGGTCGGCCCGGCCCAACGCCCACGATAGCGGTCACCGCGGCCTGCCCTCGACCGCATACCCGGGTCGGCCTACGGTTCGCCGGGCACGCGGTAGCCGGGAATGGACGGCCAGCGGACGGTCATGACGACCGACTCCTCCTCGGCCTCCCACGAATGGTCGACGCCGCGCCCCCACACCACGTAGTCGCCCTGCTCGGCGAGCACGACGTTCCGCCCGGGGAACTCCAGGCGGAACCGGCCGCTGATCAGGACGAGCAGGGCGGTGCGCTTCTCGCCGTCCGTCCACCGCGCGCGCCGCTCCCCCTTCGGGTGGACGCCCCACTTGATCGCGACCTCGTCGCTGTGCCGCAGGTCGCCGGCCGGCTTGAAATGCCCGAGCAGCCAGCCCCGGTCGCCGGCGGCGTCCGGGCCGGCCTTCCCCACGTACAAGCCATCGACGTCCGTCACGGAACGTGACCCTACCGTCCGGCGGCGGTCAGGTCTGCGGCGGGCGCTGGAAGGCGAAGCCGTCGCCGACGACCGCGGCGAGGGTGAGGTAGGCCTCGCGGGTGGCGGGGGCGAGCTGGTCGAGCTCGACCTCGGCGCCCTCCTCCAGGTGGTCGTCGTAGGGGATGCGGACGACGGCGCGGCAGCGGCTCTCGAAGTGCGCCTGGAGCTTGTCGAGGTCGACCTGGCTGCGGGTGCGGTTGCGGACCATCGACAGGACCACGACGCCGTTGCGGACGAGGTGCCCGTGGTCGTGCGCCTCCAGCCAGTCGAGGGTCGCGCTCGCGGACCGGGCGCCGTCCACCGACGGGGAGCTGACGAGGACGAGCTGGTCGGCGAGGCTCAGCACGCCCGCCATCGCCGAGTGCAGCAGCCCCGTGCCGCAGTCGGTGATGCAGACCGAGTAGTACTGCTCCAGGACGACGGCGACGGCCGCGTAGTCCTCGGCGGAGAACGCCTCGCTGACCGCGGGGTCGCGGTCGGAGGCGAGGATCTCCAGGCGCGCCTCGTTCTGCGACGTGAACGCGCGCACGTCCGCGTACCGGTGGATGTTCTCGCGGTTGTTGAGCAGGTCGCGGACGGTGGCGGCGGTCTCCAGCTTGACCTTGTCGGAGAGCGTCCCGCGGTCGGGGTTGGCGTCCACCGCGATGACCCGGTCGCCGCGGAAGGAGCCGAGCATGGAGCCGAGGCCGGTGGTGGTGGTCGTCTTGCCGACGCCGCCCTTCAGCGACATGACCGCGACGCGGTGGTGGCCGCCGGCGACGGGGGTGCGGGCCCGCGCGATGAGGTCCTTGCGGCGCAGCTCGCTCTGCGACTCGCCGGGGTGGATGCTCCCGGCGGTCGCCTTGTAGACGGCGCGCCGCCACCCGGAGGACGGCGCGATGCGGCGCTCGCCCAGGAGGTTCTCGGAGCTGAGGCTGTCGGTGCTCTGCGGCTGCTGCGGCGGGGCGGCGTGCCCCGGCGGGATCATCTGCCCCTGCTGCGGCTGCCCCTGCTGCGGCTGCCCTTGGTGCGGCCCGGCCGGGTAGCCGTACGCCTGGTAGGGCTGCCCGGTGTTGGGGTCGATGGGCATGTACGGCTGGCCCGTGTTGGGGTCGATCTGGGGGTACGGCTGCGGGTACGGCTGGCCGGTGTTGGGGTCGATCTGGGGGTAGGGCTGCGGGTACGGCTGCCCGGTGTTGGGGTCGACCTGCGGGTACGGCTGGCCGGTGTTCGGGTCGATCGGCGGGAACTGCTGCGGGTACGGCTGGGCGCCCGCGTTCGGGTCGGCCGGCGGGAACTGCTGGGCGTTGGGGTCGGGCGCGTACGGCAGGCCCGCGTTCGGGTCGGCCGGCGGGAACTGCTGCTGGACCGCCCCGTTCACCTCCTGCGGGGAGCCCGCCTCATCAGGGGTGAGCGGACGGCCCGTGTTCGGGTCGATCGGCACGTACGGCTGCCCGGAGGCGTCGGTGTCCTGCGGGTAGGGCTGCCCGGTCGCGGGGTCGATCGCCTGGTACTGCCCGCTCGCGTCCTGCTGCTGCGCGAGCTGCTCGGACGGGTACGGCGGCAGCTGGTCGAGCGGCGGCGCGGCGCTGCCGTTGGCGTCGTACGGCGACGGCTGCGGAGGCTGCCCGCCCTGGGACGGGTCGTTGGCGGGCGCCGGGTAGTACGGCGGCGGGAGCATCCCCCCGTCGAACGGCTGCGGCATGGGGCCGCCGTCGTAGAGCGGGGGCGGAGGCTGGGGAGGGTTGAAGCCGGTGTCCTCCGGCCCGCCCTGGAAGGCGGGCGGCGCGGCCAGCCACGGGTTGTTCTCCGCGGCGGGCGGCGGAGGCGGCGGCGCGTTCTCCTGCCGGGCGGGCGGCTGCTGCGGCGCCTCCTCGCCCTCGGGGGCCGGTTCCGCCGCGTCCTCGCTCATCGCGTCGAGAGAGGCGAGGCGCTCCTCCAGTGAGCGCCCGTCGTGCTCATTCCTCGCCACCGTTCTTCCCCCTAGGGCACGCCTCTGATGATCAACACGGTGCAGGTGGGCAAACCGATCCCCCCGCAGGATACCCATGACCCAATGGCGTGCATCCCGCGCGTAGATCGCCCTTGGGGCGCTCGGGCGGGGCCGCCGCGCCCGGTAGCGTGATCGGTATGCATGCCATCGTGATCCGCGAGCCGGGCGGCCCCGACGTCCTGGAGTGGACGCGGGTCCCCGACCCGCGGCCGGAACCGGGCGAGGTGCTGATCGAGGTGGCGGCGAGCGCGGTCAACCGCGCCGACGTTATGCAGCGCATGGGCTTCTACCCGCCGCCCCCGGGCGCTCCCCCGTACCCGGGTCTGGAGGTGTCGGGACGGGTCGCCGAGCTGGGCGCGGGCGTCACCGGCCTGGACGTCGGCGACGAGGTGTGCGCGCTGCTCGCCGGGGGAGGATATGCCGAACGGGTCGCGGTGCCCGCCGCGCAGGCGCTCCCGGTGCCGCGCGGGGTCGACGTCGCGGAAGCCGCCGGACTCCCGGAGGTCGCGTGCACGGTGTGGTCGAACGTGTTCTGGCTGGGCGGGCTGCGCGAGGGCGAGACCCTCCTCGTCCACGGCGGCGGCAGCGGCATCGGGACGTTCGCGATCCAGCTCGCGAAGGCGTGCGGCGCGCGGGTCGTGACGACCGTGGGCAGCGCGGAGAAGGCGGCCCGCTGCCGGGAACTGGGCGCGGACGTCACCGTGAACTACCGCGAGGAAGACTTCGTGGAGGCCGGCCCCTACGACGTGATCCTCGACCTGATCGGCGCCGAGTACCTGGCCCGGAACGTGGAGGCGCTCGCCACCGGCGGACGGCTGATGGTGATCGGCCTGCAGGGCGGCGCCAAGGCCGAGCTGGACCTCGGCAAGCTGCTGCGCAAGCGGGCGCTGGTGCACGCGACGACGCTGCGGGCCCGTCCGCCGGAGGAGAAGGCGGAGATCGTGGCCGGGGTACGCGAGCATGTGTGGCCTCTGCTGGAGTCGGGGAGGGTCAGGCCCGTCATCGACCGGCGCTTCCCGATGGCGGAGGCGGCGCGCGCGCACGAGTTGCTCGAAGAGAGTGGTCACGTCGGCAAGATCTTGTTGACCGTGTGAGGATGTGGAATTTATGAGCGAGCCTTCGAAGAAAGAGCAGGAACCGCAGGTCCTCGTGGTCGGCCCCAACGGCATCGCCGTGGAGAACGCCGGCGAGGGCGAGTCCGAGGGCAAGTCGGTCACCGAGATGGTCGAGCAGCCCGCGAAGGTGATGCGGATCGGCGGGATGATCCGCCAGCTCCTGGAGGAGGTCAAGGCCGCCCCCCTGGACGAGGCGAGCCGCGCCCGGCTCCGGGAGATCCACAAGTCGTCCATCAAGGAGCTGGAGGACGGCCTCGCGCCCGAGCTGGTCGAGGAGCTGGAGCGGCTGTCGCTGCCGTTCACCGAGGAGACGGTGCCGAGCGAGTCGGAGCTGCGGATCGCCCAGGCGCAGCTCGTCGGCTGGCTGGAGGGCCTGTTCCACGGCATCCAGACGACGCTGTTCGCGCAGCAGATGGCGGCGCGGGCGCAGCTGGAGCAGATGCGGCGCGCCCTGCCCGCCGGGATGATGCCGCCCGGCGCCGAGGAGCAGCAGCAACAGCAGCAGTCGCGCCCGCGCTCGTCCGGCCCCTACCTGTAACCCGCCGGACGCGCCCGCCCGCGGGACGCCGCCCGCGGGACATGACGAACGGCCGCACCCGCACGACCGAGGGCGCGGCCGTCGTCATGCCCGCCCCCTCCGCGGGGACGCGCTAGGGGAAGAGGCGCTCCAGGACCTCGGCGACGCCGTCGTCGTCGTTGCGGGACGTCTTGTGCGTCACGGCCGCCAGCACCAGCGGATGCGCGTTCGCGACGGCGTAGGACGTGCCCGCCCAGGTGAGCATCGGCAGGTCGTTGGGCATGTCGCCGAACGCCGTGACGTCGCCGGACGCGAGCCCGTGCTCGGTGCAGAAGGCGGCGAGCGCGCTCGCCTTGGTGACCCCGAGCGCGCTCATCTCCAGCAGGCCCCGCCCGGACGAGTGCGTCACCGTCACGAGGTCGCCCACCGCCTGGACGGCCTTCTCCGAGAGCGTGTCGGGGTCGGCGTCCGGGTGGAAGGCGAGCAGCTTGGTGCCGGGCCGGCTGACGAGTTCGGCGGCGTCCACGCGGCGCCCGCCGAACGCCTCCGCGTCCCAGCGGCCGAGGTGGTAGCTGTGCTCGAAATAGAACCCGGTCGGGTGCTCGACGGCGAACTGCAGTTCGGGGGAGATGCCGCGGAGCCGCCCGATCGCCTCGGCGATCACGTCCGGCGGGATCTCCCGGGTCTCCAGGACGGTCTCGGTGTGCAGGTCGTAGACGACGGCGCCGTTGGCGCAGATGGCGACGCCGTGGTGGTCGACGGCCGCGGCGATGTCCGCCATCCAGCGCGGCGGCCGGCCGGTGACCATCACGAGCATCGCCCCGGCCTGCTCGACCCGGGCGAGGGCCTCGACGGTCCGGGCGGAGATCGTGCCGTCGGAGCGCACGATCGTGCCGTCGAGGTCAGTGGCGATCACGCGCGGCGCGGACTGGCTCATGTCACCTTCCAGGGCAGATGCCACAAACCATAAGCGACGCCGGCGACACCCTGAGGCTCGGCCCCGAGCCCGTCCCGACCGGCGGGACGGGCTCGGGGCCGGACCGCCGTCAGCGCTTGATCGGCTCCAGGACGTCCTGCCCGAGGAACTTCTGCAGCGCCTCGGGGACGCGCACCGAGCCGTCGGCCCGCTGGTGGTTCTCCAGGATCGCGACCATCCAGCGGGTGGTGGCCAGCGTGCCGTTCAGCGTCGCCACCGGCTGGTTCCTGCCGTCGGCGTCCTTGAACCGCACCGCGAGCCGCCGCGCCTGGAACTCGGTGCAGTTGGACGTCGAGGTGACCTCGCGGTACGTGTTCTGCGTCGGCACCCACGCCTCGCAGTCGTACTTGCGGGCCGCGCTCGACCCCAGGTCGCCGGCCGCCACGTCGATCACCCGGTACGGGATCTCGACCTTGGCGAGCATCTCCTTCTCCCAGTCCAGCAGCCGCAGGTGCTCGGCGTGCGAGTCGGCCGGGTCGCAGTAGGAGAACATCTCCACCTTGTCGAACTGGTGGACGCGGATGATGCCGCGGGTGTCCTTGCCGTAGGAGCCGGCCTCGCGGCGGAAGCACGACGACCACGCCACGTACCGCCGTGGCAGCTCGTCGATGATCTCGTTCATGTGGTACGCGGCGAGCGGCACCTCCGACGTCCCGACCAGGTACAGCTCGTCGGCCGGGAGGTGGTACACCTCGGCGGCGTGCGCGCCGAGGAACCCGGTGCCCTCCATCGCCTCCGGCTTCACCAGCACCGGCGGGTACATCGGGACGAACCCGTTCGCGATCGCCGTCTCCATGGCGAGGTTCAGCAGCGCGTACTGGAGCCGCGCGCCGACGCCCGTCAGGTAGTAGAACCGCGCGCCCGACACCTTCGCGCCGCGCTCCATGTCGATCGCGCCGAGGCTCTCGCCCAGCTCCAGGTGGTCCTTCGGCGCGAAGTCGAACGACGTCGGCTCGCCGATGTGCTCCAGGACGACGAAGTCCTGCTCGCCGCCGGGCGGGGCGCCCTCCTCGATGAGGTTCGGGACGCTCTTCAGCACCTCGTCGAGTTCCGCGCCGAGCCGGTCGGCCTCCGCCTCCCGCTCCTTGACCTGCTGCGCCAGCTCCTTCGCGCGGGCGAGCAGCGCCTCGCGCTCGTCGCCCTTCGCCTTGGACACCGACTTGCCGAAACTCTTCTGCTCCGCTCTGAGCTGCTCGAACGAGGTCAGCGCCGAGCGGCGCCTCTCGTCCAGGTCGAGCAGCCGGTCGACGACGGCGTCATCCTCACCGCGGGCGCGCTGCGACGCGCGCAGCCGCTCCGGATCCTCTCGAAGAGCTCGCAGGTCAATCACAGACCCGAGGCTACCGGTACGGGCCCCGCGTCCGCGCGCGTATGAACCGCGGTTCAGGCGACCGCGGTGTCAGCGGACGCCGCTCGCCAGCAGCGCGTGCGCGGGCAGCGAGACCTGGCCGCCGTCCACCCCGTAGTCGGCGATGATCGTGTCATAGGCGTCCTTGATCAGGGCGACGGTGTCCGCGTCCTGCCGCGCGACGATCACGCCGGCCGTGCCGACCCTGGACAGCGCGACCGCCCGCCACCACTCCTCGGGGTCGACGGCGTGCTCCCAGGTCACCTCCTCGACCGCGACCTCGGTGAGCTCTGCCTCGGCCACCAGCCGCCGGAACGCGGCCGCCTCGCCGTACCGCATGAACGGCGACTCGGGGATGTCCTCCGGCCACGCCACGCCGGCCTGCTCGATCGCCTCGCGGACGATCGCGAGGGCGCCGCTGCCCGGCATCACCCAGCAGCTCAGCGCGAGCCGCCCGCCCGGCCGCAGCACCCGGCGCAGCGCGGCGATCGCCGCGCCCGGGTCGGCCACGTGGTTGATGACGTAGTTGCCGGCGACCGCGTCGAACGACCCGTCCGGGAACGGCACCTCGGGCAGGACGGCGACGCGCACGTCCAGCCCGGGGACGTTGCGCCGGGCGGTCTCCGCCATGCTCTCCTCGGCGTCCATCGCCGACACCTCGGCGCCGCGCCGGACGGCCTCGAGCGAGACGAACCCGGGGCCCGTCCCGACGTCGAGGAACCGCGTCCCGCCCGTGACCCCGGCCGCGTCCAGCAGCGGACCGACCGTGTACCGGGTGAGCCGGCCGAACCCCCGCTCGTACGCGGGGGCGCGCCCCGCCCACAGTTCCCGCTCGTAAAGATCGAAGTCCCTGGCCACCAGGGCAGCCTACGTCAGCGGCCGCCCGCGCACGGACGCTCCATGATCAAGGGGGTACCGGGATGACGCCCTCGCCTTTGCACGGTTTGCGGGGAAGCGACGTTCCCCGGGCACGAAATGATCAGGGGCGGCCGGTGCGGATGCCGTCCAGCCAGGAGGCGGCCTCGGTGAAGTCGGTGTCGTGGGTGCCGCGGCGGATCTCGGGGCGGACGCGGTCGGCGCGGGGGTAGGAGCCGACGAAGCGGAGGTCGGCGCAGACGCGGCGCAGCCCCATCAGGGCCTCGCCGACGCGGGCGTCCGCGACGTGGCCCTCGAAGTCCATCCAGAAGAGGTAGGAGCCGAGGCCGGCGCCGGTGGGGCGCGACTGGATCAGCGTCAGGTTGACGCCGCGCACGGCGAACTCGTTGAGGATCTCCAGCAGGGCGCCCGGGTGGTCCTCGCCGATGAACGCGACGACGGTCGTCTTGTCCATGCCGGTGGGGGCGGGCGGCGTGCAGGGACGGTGCAGGACGACGAACCGGGTGACGGCGTCGGCGACGTCGTGGATGTCCTCGGCGAGGATCGACAGGCCGTAGCGGGCCGCGGCGAACGAGCCGGCGAGCGCGGCGTCGTAGTGGCCGTCGGCGACGTGCTGGGCGGCCTCGGCGTTGGACGTGGCGGCGCGCCATTCGGCGTGCGGGACGTTCTCCAGCAGCCAGCGGCGGCACTGCGGCTGCGCGATCGGGTGGGACGCGACGGTCTTGATGTCGTCGAGCGCCGTCCCGGGGCGGACGAGCAGCGCGAACGAGACCGGCAGGTGGATCTCCCCGACGATCTGGAGGGGCTCGCCGGTGGCCAGCTCGTCCAGCGTGGTGGGGACCGAGCCTTCGACGGAGTTCTCCAGCGCGACGACGGCGGTGTCCACGTCCCCGTTGCGCAGCGCTTCGAGGACGGCCGGGACGGTCGCGTACGGGACGTGCTCGGCGCCGGCGGCGCCCGGCAGGGTGAGCAGCGCGGCCTCGGTGAACGTGCCCTGCGGACCCAGGTAGGCGTAGCGCGCTGGCCTGCTGTCTGCGGTCACGGAGTCCCCCGAGGCGGATGGTGCGGACGAACACGCCGAGTTTACTTGCCGGCGGGCAATGCGGTGCCGCCGCCCGCGCGGCGAGCGCCGGCGCGTGGATCGGGCGCGTGGATCGGGCGCGTGGGTCGGGCGCGTGGGTCGGGCGCGGGCGTCAGGTGCGGGCTGACGTGCGGTCGCCGCTGCCGAAGTCGGCGAGCGGGTCGTCCAGCGACACGACCGGGCCCTTGCCGAGCCGGGCGGCCCGCAGGACGTGGCTCTCCTCGGGGGAGAGCGTCTCGACCGGGTGCCCGGCCTGGACGGCCTTGGCGTACGTCCGCGTCTCGGTCCTCCCGTTGATGGAGCTGACGACGACCCCGTCCCCGACCGCGTTGATCAGAGCGAGGGAGAACGACCGGTGCCCGGACATCTCCTTCAGCGCGTCGTAGTGGACGATGGCGAGGTCGCGCAGCGCGCGCTCGTCCACCGATCCGCTGGCGACCTGGAGCTGGCGCCTGAGCATTTCCCCGCACTCGTCGACGACCTGGTTGACCCGGTTGTGCGCGACCACCGCGACGGACAGCCCTGCAATACCGGCGACCAGACCCGCGACGGCCACCGCGACAAGCATCACGTGGCGAGCGTACCGACCTCGGCCTTCGGTTGCGAAGGAACCCCCTGATCGGGGCCGGGTTTGACCCTTTTGACCAACCAGGTGCCGAGGACGGCGATGGCGGCGAGCGCGGCGATCCCGAACGAGTCGCGCAGGACTTGGCCCGCGAATTCCGCTATGGCGGAGTGTTCCGGGCCGATCCAGGCGCGTCCCCACCACGGCAGCGGCCACAGGAACAGGAACCAGGCGCCGAGCGCGAGCAGACATCTTCGCGTGTCCCGGCCGTCTCCGGCCAAAGCACCGATGACCGCGATCATCCAGACAAGGTGGTGGATCCATCCCACAGGGGACAGCACGACGGACAGCAGCCCGACGATCGCGACGGCGCCGAGCAGCAGGCTGGACGAGGCCGTCCCGGTCAGCCCGTCGGCGGCCAGGGCGGCCCGGCGCGCCCGGGAGAAGCCGTAGCAGGCGACGATCAGCGCGAGCACGAGCCACACCAGCGTCCGGACGGGGCCCTCGTCGAAGATCCGCGCGACGATGCCGTGGATCGCCTGGTTGGTGGTCCCGTCGACCGCGCCCGTCCGGTCCCCGCCCTGCAGCAGCGCGCCGAACCAGTAGGCGGACGAGTCGGCGGGCAGCAGCGCGAACCCGGCCAGGGTCGCCGCGGCGGCGGTGAGCACCGCGTTGACCAGCGCGTCCCGCCGCCCGGTGAGCAGGAAGTAGATCAGGAAGACGCCCGGCACCAGCTTGATCGCGACCGCCAGCCCGACGAGCGCGCCGCGCGGCCAGCGCGGGACGCGGGCGCAGCAGTCGGCGAGGCACATGGCGAGCAGGAACAGCCCGACCTGCCCGAACCGGACCTGGTCGCGGACGGGGTCGAGCCACGCCATCGCGGCGAACAGGACGCCGGCGGTGAGCGGCGCCCAGCGCCCGGTCCGGCGGATGAGGTCGCGGAAGGCGTACCAGACGGCGATCGCCAGCGAGACGTAGATCAGCACGACCCACGTCCACTGCGCGGCCCGCCAGGGGAGCAGCGTGAACGGGACGGCGAGCGCGGCGGCGAACGGCGGGTAGGTGAACGGGAGCAGCTGCGGCGGCTGCGTGAGGAAGTCGTACAGCGGCGCCCCGCGCAGCACGGCGAGCCCGCCCTCCCGGTACACCTCCAGGTCGACGAGCCGCTGGTCGGGCGGGTTGGTGAGCCAGCGGGACACGATCGGGGCGACCGCCGCGGCGGCGACGGCGGCGCCGGCGAGAAGGAGGAGCCGGTTCGGGCGCCCGCCCCGCGCCTCACCCGCCTGCCGCACCATGGGACCGTCCACAGCCCGCAGGATATGGCCCCTGTGCGGTGGTAGTGCTCTTGTAGCCTTGACGCCATGATGCCCCGGGGGACGAAGATCGCCGTGTTCTTCGCGACCCTCGCCACGGCGCTGACCTGGGTTCTCGGCTGGTCGCCCGCGCACGCCGGCGACCGCGCCGCGACCGGGCGGGTCGTGATCATCGGGGTCCCGGGGCTGATGTGGAGCGACGTCGGCCGGGAGAACACCCCGGCGCTGTGGGACCTGACGGCCGGGGGCTCCGCGGCCGGCCTCAGCGTCCGGACGACCCGGGTCAACACCTGCCCCACGGACGGCTGGCTGACGGTGTCGGCCGGGCAGCGGTCCCGGCTGCCGCACGGCGACTGCGCGCTGCCGGCCGCGCCGATCCTGCCCGGCCAGGACTCCCCCACCGGCCCGGTGCCGAAGGACGGCGCGATCGCCGCGGGCTGGCCGGCCATCAAGAGCGACAACGCGGGCACCAACTACCACGCGGAGATCGGGCTGCTCGGCGAGGCCGTCCACAAGGCGGGCGGCTGCACGATGGCGGTCGGGCCGGGCGCGGTGTTCGGCGTCGGCAACGGCGGCGGCCGGGTCGACCGCTACGTCCCGTCCCCCGACAAGGTCACCGCCGCCGACTGGGCGCGCTGCCCGCTCGCGGCGGTCGACGTCGACGACCTGTTCCGCGCCTACATCAACGCGGGCGTCGACGCGCACGGCGACCAGATCCCGCTGTCGGACGCCAAGCGCGCCGCCGCCGCGGCCGCCGCGGACCGCCGGGTCGCCCAGGTCGTCACCGGCCTCCCCCAGGGCACGACCGTCCTGCTGGCGGGGCTGTCGGACATCGGCGTCGACCCGCATCTGCGCGTCGCCGTCGCGGCGGGCGACGGGTACGGGCCCGGGTTCATGACGTCCAGCGCGACCCGGCAGGAGGGCCTGGTCACGCTCACCGACGTCACCGCGACCGCGATGAAGCTGCTCGGGCTGCCGCAGCCGAAGCAGGCCGTGGGGTCGGCGTGGAAGGCGCAGCCGTCGCAGGCGTCCACGCGGGACCGGGTCGACGCGCTCGTCGACGAGGACGTCGCGGCGCAGGCGATCCGGACCGTCCAGACGTCGTTCTACTGGGTGCTGTTCGCGACGCAGCTCGTCCTGTACGGGATCGCGGTGGTCGCGCTGCGGCGGCTCGGCGGCGACCGCCGGTCGCGGACGCGGATCCTGGGCGGCACCCGGGTGATAGCGCTGCTGGGCGGGGCGGCGCCGGGCGCGTCGTTCCTCGCCGGGCTGCTGCCGTGGTGGCGGGCCGAGCATCCGACGCCCGTGCTGATCTGCACCGTGCTGGGCTTCGCGGGGCTGCTGACGGGCGTGGCGCTCGCCGGCCCGTGGCGGCGGTCCGTGGTCGTCCCCGGGCTGGTGATCACCGGGGTGACGGGCATCGTCCTCGCGCTGGACGTGATGACGGGGTCCAACCTCCAGCTCAACACGCTGATGGGCTACACGGCGCTGGTCGCGGGCCGCTTCTACGGCTTCGGCAACCAGGCGTTCTCGCTGTTCGCGGTCGCCGCGATCCTGACGGCGGCGTGGCTGACGGAGTACCCGCTGCGCCGCCGCCGCACGGCGGTCGCGGTCGGGATCGTCGCCGCGATCGGCGTGTTCGCCGTCGTGGTGGACGGGCTGCCCGCGTTCGGCAGCGACTTCGGCGGCGTGCTGGCGATCGTCCCGGCGTTCGCGATGCTCGGCCTGATGGTCGCCGGGAAGCGGGTGTCCGCGCCGAGGCTCGGGCTCTTCTTCGCGGCGGGCGCGGCGATCGTGCTGTTCATCTCCTACCTGAACGCGCGGAGCGCCAACCCGACGCACCTCGGCCGGTTCTGGCAGGACCTCATGGACGGGGACGCCTGGGGCATCGTCACCCGCAAGTTCAACGCGATGCTGAACAGCCTCGGGTACTGGCCGTACACGCTCGCGATCGCCGCCGCCGTCGTGTTCCTGTTCTTCGTCCTGGCGCGGCCCACCCGCTGGCGGGTGTCGCTGCTGCAGGGCGCCTACAAGCACAGCCTGTCGATGCGCCCGGCGCTGATCTGCGCGCTGGCCGCCGGCGTGATCGGCACGCTGGTGAACGACTCCGGCGTGGTGATCCTGTCGGTGGCGTTCAGCCTGGCGACCCCGCTGATGCTCGCGGCCGGCCTGCGGTCGCTGGAGATCGACCTGAGGAACGCAGACACGCCGCCACCAGCGCCGTCAGAATCGCCAGGAGCGTCCACGGGATCACGGTCGGCCGAACGACGGTGAACAGCCACTCCAGGTCGTCGGGGAGCCGGATGCGGGCGGGGGCGCGGGCCGGCAGGTAGGCGAGGCTGAGGGCCGCGGTGTGGGCGAGCAGGATCCAGTCGATGCGCGTCCACGGGAGCAGCGCCAGCAGCGCCCAGCCGAACCCGTCGTACCAGGGCAGCGCGTACGGGGCGACGAGGAGCCACGCGAGGACGAGGGCCGCTCCGTACCGGCGGTGCTCTTCGCCGTCCTCTTTGGGGAGCGCCCTGACGAGCAGCAGGAACAGCGCCAGCCCGAGCAGCATCGCGCCCGTCTTGATGACGTCGCGCTGCGAGCCGCGGCCGAGCGACTCGTCCACCAGGTGCCAGGGGGTCGCGAACGACACCATGTTGCTCGCCTCGCGGACCTGGTCGAGTGCGTGCGGCCCGGCGAGGAGGTACGCGGCCGCCGTGACGGCGACGGCGCCTGCGGCCAGCGCGAGCAGGCGGCCGAGCGACCGCCATCTCCGCTCGCGGAGCAGCGCGAGGGCGGGTCCGCCGGCGGCGAGCGCGGCGGGCAGCTTGACCGCGGCGCCGACGCCGGCGAGCGCACCGGCGGCCAGGGCGTGCGGCCATCCGGCCCGCCGCCCGAACACGGCGAGCGCGGCCACCACCGGCGCGATCGCGAGGACGTCGTTGTGCGCGCCCGCGACCAGGTGGAACAGCACGAGCGGGTTGCACGTCCACAGCAGCGCGGTGCGGAGCCGCCGCTCCTCGGTCCGGGACGTCCGGTAGAGGATCAGCGCGGTCGCCGCGAACGCGAGCACGTTCGCGACGGACATGACGAACACGGTGATCCGCACGGAGTCGTCGCCGATCCACGCGGCGAGCGCCTGCTCGCCGGTGGCGAGCGGCCCGTACACCGACGGCGTCGTCCGCCACTCCTCGGGCGCCCCGGCGACGGGGTCCCGCGACAGGTCGTCGGCGCTGGTCACGTACGGGTTGTGGCCGGTCGCCGCCATCCGCCCGTAGGACGCGTAGTTCAGGTGGTCGGTGGACCCGACGGGCGGCATGCACATGAACGCGACCGCCGCGAGCAGCCCCGCGGCGACCAGCGACCGCGCCGGGATGCGCCCGCCTTTCCGGACGTCGGCGAAGCACAGCCCGAGCCCGGTGGTGCTCGCGATGATCCCGGCGACGACCAGCCCGATCACCAGGTACGGCGACGGGTGGGCGACGAGCGAGTACGGCGGCTGGCCGCGGGAGCCTTCGAGGTCGGGCTCGAACACCGACGGGCCCAGCAGGGCGGTGCCGAGGAAGCAGGCGAGGCCGGCCCCGACGCCGCAGAGCCCGCCCGTCCCGAGTCGGGTCACCGGCGGCTGCCGCGAAGCCGGCCCAGGCGCCGCTCGACCGCAGGTTCGCGGACGGCGAGCGCCCTCGCCACGTCCCGGAACTGGCGGCCGCGGTGCAGCTGGGCGCGCCAGTCGGTGCCGGTGGCGCGGTGCGCGAGCGGTACCTCCACCTCGCGCACCCGGAAGCCCTGCCGCAGCAGGTCGATGGTGAGCGCCGTCTCGACGCCGAACCCGGCGGCGAGCGGCAGGGCCGCGTCGAACGCGGCGCGGGTCAGGCAGCGCTGCCCGTTGAGCGGGGCGTCCGGCTCCCAGCCGGTGGCGCGGCGGATGCCCTCGCGGGACAGCCGGACGACGAACCCGTGCCCGCCGAGCTTCACCGTCGTGGTGAACACCGCGATCGTCATGTCTGCGTCGCCGGCCCGGACGGGTTCGACGAGCGGCGCGGCCTCGCGCGCGGTCTCGGCGAGGTCGGCGTCGAGGAACAGCAGGTGGCGGGGCTGGTCGCGGCCGTCGTCGAGGAGCCTGACGGCCTCCGCGCCGGTCTCCATCGCCGCTCCCTTGCCGCGGTTGCGGCTGTGCCGCACGACCCGCGCCCCGGCCTCGCGGGCCACCCGGCCGGTGCCGTCGGAGGAGCCGTCGTCGACCACCACGACGAGGTCGGCGCCGGGCAGCTCCTGGGCGGCCTTGACGGTGGCCGCGATGCGGTCGGCTTCGTCCTTGGCCGGGATGATCACCGCTACGTCCTGCATATCCGCGATGGTAGTCCGGGACGGGCGCGCGGCGCGGCAGGCCGATGCGAACCGTTACCGGCGCGCCGACGCGGCGACCCCCGCGGGGCGCCGGCGGTTCAGCCGGCGTCCGGGACCGGCGCCCCGTCCGTGACGGTGAAGACGGTGTCGAGCCCGGTGACCTGCAGGATCCGCCGGACGGCCGGGCGCGGGGCGGCGAGCTCCAGCGAACCGCCCTGCTCCTTGAGCCGCTTCATGGCCGACAGCAGCACGTTCATGCCCGTCGAGTCGCAGAACTCGACGCCGCTCAGGTCGACCGTGATCCGGGTCGCCTGCTCGCGGAGCAGCCCGGCGAGGGCCGCCTGCAGTCTGGGCGCGGTGTACAGGTCCAGTTCGCCGGTCGCCGTAACGACGGCGTGACCTCCTTGAGACGCGGTCGAGACGTTTAGCTCCACGTCCGGCACACTATCTCGCGAACGGCCCGGGGGCCAGGCAGTTGACCAAGTCCCGCGCGGCGTGGGCGTTTCCGGGGCGTGTCGCCGCCTTGCCAGCCCCGTACGCTTTGACAATTACGGACAGTATTGTCCTAATCTCGGACGACTCCGGCGGTGCGAACTCCCCGGTTCGCGCCGCATGGAGGCGCGGAGTGAGAGAGGCTGAGCAGGTGCAACACATGGCCGATCCGAGAGAGACACGGCTGCGCGAGCGCCTGAAGACGATCCGGGCCCGCTCGGCGAAGTCCAGCTCGTGGCGGACGTCCACCCAGGTCCTGTCCCGCCTGGTCAACAGCAACGGCTACGTCCCCATCAGGACGCGCCTGTCCCGCGCGGACCTCGCCTTCCTCGCCGGCGCCCGGGAGGAGGTCCTCGCCTTCGCCGACCTCGGCGTCCGGCTGCTCGACCTGCACCGCCCGCAGGAGGCCGGCGGCATCACCAGCGACCCCGACCGCCCCATCCGCCGCTGCCGCGCCTGCATGTCCCGCTGGCCGTGCCCCACCTTCCGCACCATCTCCGAAGCCCTGGACCCCTGAGGCCCGCCGCGTGGGGGCGGCGGGGTCAGACGGTGAGGGGCAGGCGGACCTCGAAGCGGCAGCCGGGGCCCGCGTTGGCCACGCCTATCCTGCCGGCGTGCGCCTCGACGATGCCGCGGGCGATGGCGAGGCCGAGGCCCGCGCCGCCGCCCGGGGTGCGGGCCGCCTCGCCGCGGAACGCGACGTCGAACACGCGCGGCAGGTCGTCCTCGGGGATGCCGCCGCAGCCGTCGGCGACCGTGACCCGCGCCTCCCCCTCGCTGACCTCGGCGATGATCTCGACGGCGCCGTCGCTCGGGGTGTGCCGGATCGCGTTGACGACGAGATTGCGGAGCGCGCGGCCCAGCTCGCCCGCGTCCACCCGGACGGGCAGCCCCTCGCGGACGTCGCCGCGCAGCCGGACGCCCTTCGCGCGGGCGAGCGCCTCGGTGCCGGCGACCGCGTCCGCGACCAGGTCCGCGAGGCCGACGCGCTCGCGGGACAGCCGCAGCGCCCCCGCGTGGATCCGGGACAGCTCGAACAGGTCGTCCACCATCTCCGTGAGCCGCTCCGCCTCGACCCGGATGCGACCGTGGTACCGCTGGACGGTGCCCTGGTCGGCGACGACCTCGTCCTCCAGGGCCTCCGCCATCGCGCGCAGGCCCGCCAGCGGGGTGCGCAGATCGTGGCTCACCCAGGCGACCAGCTCGCGGCGGCTCGCTTCGAGGGCCTGCTCGCGCGCGTGGGACGCGGCCAGCCGGTCGTAGGCGGCCTCCAGTTCCCGCGACAGCTCGGCCAGCTCGGCGGGCAGGTGCGCGGCCGGCGGCCGGAACCGGTCCGCGCGGACGGCCTCCACCAGGGTGCGGTTCGCGGCCACCAGGCGGCGTCCCAGCAGCACCGACACGGCCATCGCGACCACGCCGGCGGACGTCACCACCGCGAGGACGACCGCCCGGTCGTGGTCGTTCAGCACCATCATGAACGAGATCACGAGGATGCCGGAGATCGTCGCGAGCACCGTCGCGACGCCCACCACGATCAGCTGGGTCGCGACCGACCGCCCGCGCAGCCCGTACAGGACGCCGAGCGCCAGCGCCGCGACGGTGAACGCGGCGAGCACCGCGTAGAAGACGACCCACAGGAGGTCTTCGAGGGGGATCATCATGCGCCGTCCATGGTGCGCTCTTCCGCCGCGTCGTGCGCGGCGGGCTCGTAGCGGTAGCCGACGCCCCACACGGTGACGATGCGGCGCGGCGCCGTCGGGTCGTCCTCGATCTTCTCCCGCAGCCGCCGGACGTGGACGGTCACCGTGGAGGAGTCGCCGAACGTCCAGTCCCAGACGCGTTCGAGCAGCTCGTCGCGGGTGAACGCGCGCCTCGGGTGGCGCATCAGGAACGCCAGCAGGTCGAACTCCCGCGACGTGAGCGCGAGCCGCTCGCCGCGCAGGCCCGCCTCGTGCGCGCTGACGTCCACGACGAGGTCGCCGTCGCGCAGCGGCCCGGACGGCCCGGTCGGGACCAGCGCCCCGCGCGCCCGGCGCAGCACCGACTTCACCCGCAGCGCCAGCTCACGCGGGCTGAACGGCTTCGTCACGTAGTCGTCGGCGCCGGTCTCCAGCCCGACGAGCCGGTCGGTCTCCGCGCCGAGCGCCGTCAGCATCACGATCGGGACGGTCGAGGTCTCGCGGAGCCGCCGGCACACCTCCAGACCGTCCATGCCGGGCAGCATCAGGTCGAGGACGACGAGGTCCGGCGGGTGGTCGAGCGCTTTGCGCAGCGCGGTCGGGCCGTCCGCCACGCAGACCACCTCGTGCCCGTCGCGGGCCAGGTAGCGGGCGACGACCTCCGCGACCGTCGGATCGTCGTCGACCACCAGGACGCGCCCGGCGGGACTCACAGACTTCACCCCCACACGCTAAGCGGCCGGCGCCGCCGCCGCTCCCACTCGTCACCACCCCGTAAGGAATGGCCGGCACGGAACGGGTCGGCGGGTTGGGCCGGGCGTGACGGGCGGGGGTCTCGGGATGGTCAGGGGGTTCCCTGAGTGGTCGTCAGGGTGGGCCCCGTCGCAGAGTGGGGGTCAGGCTCGTACCCGAGGGTGATGTGCTTCGCGGGAGCGGCGCCTACGGTGGAGGCATGGGTAAGACGATTCTGACCATCATCGGCGTGGTGCTCGCGATCTGGCTGGCGATGACCGTCATCGGCGCCATCATCTCGATGCTGAAGTTCTTCTTCTTCATCGGACTCGTCGGCGTCGTCGTGGTACTCGCCGTGACCGCCGTGTCCAAGATGTCCAAAAGCCGGTAGGTAAGCAGCTCATCCCCCTTGCGGGGCGTCGCCGGTGACCGCATGATGCCGGATAACCAGGCGGTCATCGGCGAAGGGACACCATCGTGCCGGGTCTGACAGAGGTGCTGCGGGAACGCGCACGTTCGCATCCCGATCGGGTCGCGTACATCGCGGGCGACAGGGAGGTCACGTTCCGTGACTTCGACCGGCGCGCCGACCAGGTCGCCAACGCGCTCGCGTCCGTGGGCGTCGGGCACGGCGACCGGGTGGCGATCCTCGACAAGAACTCCCTCGAGTACGCCGAGCAGCTGTTCGGCGCCGCCCGCATCGGCGCCGTCCAGGTCCCGGTGAACTACCGGCTGGCCCCGGACGAGGTCGCCTACATCGTCAACAACGCGCAGGCGAAGGTCTTCATCGTCGGCCCCGAGTTCGTCCCCGTGCTGGACGCGATCGCCGGCAAGCTGGAGCACACCGCCCACATGGTGGTCATCGGCGGCTCGGACCACGCCTACCAGGACTACGCCGCCTGGATCGACGGGGCGTCCGACACCGCGCCCGACCACGAGCCCGACGCCGCGGACGTGTTCGTCCAGCTGTACTCGTCCGGCACCACGGGCCTGCCCAAGGGCGTCATGCTGACGCACGACAACTTCCTCGCGGCGCTGGACGTGACCACGGACGTCTGGGACATCGACGATTCGTCGGTCCTGATGGTCGCGATGCCGATGTACCACGTCGCGGGCAACGTGCTGACCGTCTCGGCCGTCTACAACACGATCACGGCGGTCATCGCGCGCGAGCCCGACCCGACCCTGATCGCGAAGGGCATCGAGCGGCACCGCGTCACGCACATCTTCCTCGTCCCGGTGCTGCTGCAGTTCATGCAGCTGATCCCGGAGGTCGCCGCGTGCGACCTGTCCAGCCTCCGGCTCATGCTGTACGGCGCGTCCCCGATCAGCGAGGACGTCCTGCGCGGCGCCATGCGGATGCTGCCGGGCACCGAGTTCATGCAGGTCTACGGGCTCACCGAGGTCACCGGCGCGATAACGATGCTGCCGCCCGCCGACCACGACCCGGACGGCCCGAACGCGCACCGGCTGCGCAGCGCCGGCCTGCCCAACGACAACACCGCGCTCAAGATCGTCGACCCGTCCACCGGCGAGGAGGTCCCCGCGGGGCAGGTCGGCGAGGTCCTCTGCAAGACCCCGCAGAACATGAAGGGCTACTGGGGGATGCCGGACGCGACCGCCACGGCGCTGTCCGAGGACAACTGGTTCCGCACCGGCGACGCCGGCTACCTCGACGGGGACGGCTACCTCTACATCCACGACCGGGTCAAGGACATGATCATCTCGGGCGGGGAGAACATCTACCCGGCCGAGGTGGAGAACGTCCTGATGGGCCACCCGGACGTCGCCGACTGCGCGGTCATCGGCGTGCCGTCCGAGCGCTGGGGCGAGACCCCGAAGGCGCTGGTGGTGCTCACCTCGGACGTCTCCGAGCAGGAGATCATCGACTACTGCCGCGAGCACCTGGCCCACTTCAAGTGCCCGACCTCCGTCGAGCGGCGGGACGAGATCCCGCGCAACCCCACCGGCAAGATCCTCAAGCGCGAGCTCCGCGCGCCCTACTGGCAGGGCGAGGAGCGCGGCGTCCACTGACCGCCGGGTCCAGGGGGCGCGGCGGCGCCCCTGGATGTTTCACGTGAAGCGCACCTCGGCGGACATGGGCCGGTGGTCGGACGCCCTGGTGCGGTTCGCGGGGACGCTGCAGGAGACGGCGGCCGACTTGGGGATGAACAGGTAGTCGGTCTTCTCGACCGCGGTGCCCCGCCAGTCCTGCCGGGTCTTCGCGCCGGTGCGGGACGAGCCGGTCTGGTCGCATTCGGCGTACGCGCTGTAGAGCGGGTCGAGGGCCGGGCTGTCCGGGCTGTCGGCGAAGTCGCCGCCCAGGAGGACGCGGCCGGTGCCCGCGAGGGAGGCGAGGGCGCGGGCCTGCTTCTGCCGCCACTCGTCGCCCTCGGCCGGGCTGAGCTGGGTGACGCACACCCGGGTCGCCCAGGATGGCACGTTCCCGCAGAGCGCGATGCGCGCCCGGCCGGCGGGGGCCGGCAGCTTGGCCTGGCGGACCCCGGTCAGCGGGGCGCCGGTGCCGATGGCGATGCCGGTCCTGCCGCCGCCCTGCGCGCAGGACGCGCCGCCCGGGGACGCGGCGAACGCCCACGTCCACGTGCCCATGGTCTTCTTGAAGGCCCGCACGTGCCCCTCGCAGACCTCCTGCAGGAGGACGGCGTTGGTCTTGACCTTGCGCCCGCCGACCTCGGTGGCGTGCATGCGCTGGACGATCTGCTTGGCGAGCTTCGCGGGCGCCGCGCCGGACGGGCAGCCCGGCCCGCCGCCGCACACGTTCCAGGTGACGGCGTTGATCGTCGCGGCGGCGGGGCGGGGGGCGGGCGCGTCGGCGTGGGCGGGACCGCCGCCACCGCCCGGGAGGCCCTCGATGCTTGCGCCGGTGGCGGCCGCGGTGACGACCGCGGCGGCCGCACAGACCGAGAGGAGGGGGATCAGAGCGCGGGGGGATCGCACACGTTCTCCAGAAAGGGGGGCTGTCTGCGGGGGTGATGGCGGAATCTCACCACATCAAGATCGCATCCGCCAGCGGTTCGCGACCACGCGGTCACCCGCGATGTGACGATTTCTTCCGCCCCCCAAGAGTAGGGGGCCCGGCGGACGCCTCCGCCGGACCCCCTTGGCCCGCTAGCCGAGCAGCGCGGTGACCGTCCCGGCGCCGACCGTGCGGCCGCCCTCGCGGATCGCGAAGCCGAGCCCCTCGGTCATCGCGACGGGCTTGCCCAGCTCGACGGCCATCTCGACGGTGTCGCCGGGCATGGCCATGCCGCCGTCGCCGCCGAGGTCGACGCCGCCGACCACGTCCGTCGTGCGGAAGTGGAACTGCGGCCGGTAGCCGTGGAAGAACGGCCTGGACCGCCCGCCCTCGGCGGCGGTCAGCACCCGGACCCGCGCCCGGAACCGCCGGTGCGGCCGGATCGCGCCCGGCGCGCTGACCACCTGGCCGCGCCGGACCTGGTCGCGCTTGACGCCGCGCAGCAGCATGGCCGTGTTGTCGCCCGCCTCGGCGCGGTCCATGGTCTGCCCGAAGGTCTCCAGGCCGGTCGCGACGGAGCCGAACGACTCGCCGAGCCCGACGACCTCCACGGCGTCCCCGAGCCGGATCGCGCCCTGCGCCACGACCCCGGTCACGACGGTGCCGCGCCCGGTGATCGTCAGGACGCTCTCGACCGGCATGAGGAACGGCTTGTCCAGCACCCGCGGCGGGACGGGCACGTAGCCGTCGATCGCGTCGAGCAGGTCGCCGATGCGGGCCGTCCAGTACGGGTCGCCCTCCAGCGCCCGCAGCCCGGACACCCGCACGATCGGCACCTCGTCGCCGGGGAAGCCGTACTCGGAGAGCAGCTCCCTGACCTCCAGCTCGACGAGGTCGAGGAGCTCGGCGTTCTCGACCGCGTCGGCCTTGTTCAGCGCGACGACGATGTGCTCGACGCCGACCTGCCGCGCGAGGACGACGTGCTCGCGCGTCTGCGGCATGGCCCCGTCCTGCGCGGACACGACCAGCACGGCCCCGTCCACCTGCGCGGCGCCGGAGATCATGTTCTTCACGTAGTCGGCGTGCCCGGGCATGTCCACGTGGGCGTAGTGCCTGGTCGCGGTCGCGTACTGGACGTGCGCCACGTTGATCGTGATGCCGCGGTCGCGCTCCTCGGGGGCGCGGTCGATGCGGTCGAACGGCACGGCGGACGCCAGCCCGCGGTCGGCGAGCACCTTCGTGATCGCCGCGGTCAGCGTCGTCTTGCCGTGGTCGACGTGCCCCATCGTCCCGATGTTGAGGTGGGGCTTGTCGCGCTCGTAAAGCTGCTTGGCCATCGGCCTCGTCCTCACTGGTGGATCCGGTGAGAACCGACGTTCCAGACCACCCCCCTCCGCTGGTTCTCCGGAAGGGTCGGACGGAGAGGGGTCAGCTTCGCAGGCCGCCGGCGGCGACCGCGTCCGCTGCCGCTGCCGAGAAGGCGGCCGGCACCGCGCTCAGCGGGGCGATGCCCGCGAGCGTCATGGTGCCGGCCGCGAAGAACATGCTCCGGACGGTACGGAGCGCCGCGCGGAAAGTCGACCGGTTTTTCACCCGCCGCCGCCCGGCCTCCCGCGCTCGGGGGCCGGCGTCTTCGGGGACGCGTCGTGCCCGCCCGCCGGGACGCGCAGCAGCACCAGGCCGGCGGCGGCGCCGGCGAACTGGAAGGCGGCGATCCCCAGCACCAGCCCGATCGGCCCGACCGCGTCCGCGGTCGCGGCGGTCAGCGCGGCGCCCACCGCCGAGGCGCCGATCTTGAGGCTGCCCGCCGTCGTGTTGACCTGGCCGAGCCGGTCGGGCGGCGACTCGCGCTGCCGCAGCATCAGCGTGGCCGCGAACACCGGCCCCTCCGCGATCCCCGCCGCCACGAACGCCGCCGTCGCCCACGGCATGGACGGGGCCGCGGCGAGCGCCGCGAGCGCCGCCCCGAACGCGACCAGCCCGGCGACCATGACCGGCTCGGCGTGCCTGGGCGTCAGCCAGCGGCTGGCCGCGAGCGACCCGATCAGCGACCCGACCGCGAGCGCGACGAGCAGCCGTCCGCCCGCGCTCGGTGCCGCCCCGATGTGCTCGGCGAGCAGCACCGCCGTCACCGCGACGCCGCCGAACCCCGTCCAGGCGAGGGTCGTCGCCACGGTGAGCGCCCGCAGCACCCGAACCCGGGCCAGCACGACGAGCCCGCCCGTGATCATCGACGTCCATCGCGTCGCGTCCGTCTGCGGGGACGAGGCCAGTTCCGCCGTGCTGCCCGCGTCCGCCCCGGCGACGCCGACCGGGTCGGCGGCCTCCGCGTCCGGGGGCGTTTCGCCGGCGGTGACGTGGGGGCCGGGGAAGGGGAGGAGAGGCAGGGTGAGCAGGCCGAGCACGCCCACCGCCACGACGGCGACGCCCGAGTACCGGCCGCCGGCCAGCGCGGCGAGGCCCGCCGCCAGGCCGGGGCCGGCGATGCCCGCGAGGTTGTAGCTGGACGCCTCCAGCCCGTAGGCGCGCGAAAGCCGGCCGGCCGGGACGAACCGGGGCAGCAGGCTCGTCAGCGCGACGACGATCGGCTCGGTGCACCCGATCACGGCCGCGACGCACAGCGCGAGGTAGAGCGGCGAGCTCCCCGCCATGCCGAGCAGCAGCGCGGTCGCGGCGGCGTAGGCGGCGGCGAGCGCGACGGCGAGGCGGCGGGGGCGCCCGACCCGGTCGAGCAGGTTCCCGATGATCGGCCCGCTGAGCACGTACGGGAGGGTCATGGCGGTCTGCAGGTACCCGGCGGTGGCCGCGTTCCCCGTCCGCGCCTCGACCGTCAGAACCAGTGCCGTCGCGACGCCCTCGGCCGACACCCGCAGCATCGTCGCCGACGTGAGGTGCAGCGGCAGCGCCGCGGTCCTTGTGATCACGCTCGCATGCTGGCACACGCCTAGACTGCGAAGAGTGACGGCAGCGAAGACAGCGCACGAGCACCGGGTCACCAGCGAGGTCGGACGGCTGCGGACCGTCCTGCTGCACCGTCCCGGCGCGGAACTGAGACGGCTCACCCCGCGCAACAGCGACAAGCTGCTGTTCGACGCGATCCCGTGGGTCGGCCGCGCTCAGGAGGAGCACGACGCGTTCGCCGAGGCCCTCCGCTCCCGCGGCGTCGAGGTCCTCTACCTGACCGAGCTGCTGCAGGACGCCCTGGAGTACGAGGAGGCCCGCGAACAGGCGATCGCCGACGCCATCGACGACCTGCGCCTCGGCGACCAGCTCCGCCGCATCGTCGGGGACTGCCTGCGCGACCTCGACCCGGAGAACCTCACCCAGACCCTGATCGGCGGTCTGGCCCACGAGGAGCTGAAGGCCGGGCACGGCCTGGTCTACCGGCTGATGGACACGCTCGACTTCATCGTCGACCCCCTGCCCGGCCTGCTGTTCACCCGCGACAACAGCACCTGGATCGGCGACCGGGTGGCGGTGACGAGCCTGGCGATGGAGGCCCGCCGCCGCGAGTCCGCCCTGACCGCCATCGTCTACGCCCACCACCCCCGCTTCGCGGGCGTCGAACCGGTCTACACGCGATCGCTCGAACACGTCGAAGGAGGCGACGTCCTTCTCCTGTGCCCCGGCGTGATCGCTGTGGGGACCGGAGAGCGGACGACCCCGGCCGGTGTGGAGCGCCTGGCCCGCCAGGTCTTCGACGCCGGCCTGGCGCACACCGTCCTGGCGGTCCCGATCGCCCAGGAGCGGGCGACCATGCACCTCGACACCGTCTGCACCATGGTCGACGTGGACACCGTCGTCATGTACCCGCCGGTCGCCCACTCCCTGATGGCCCACAAGGTGACCCTCGCCGACGGCGACCTGCACGTCTCAGAGCCGCGCCCGTTCCTGGAGGCGGCCGCCGAAGCGATGCGGCTGGACCGCCTCAAGGTGATCGACACCGGCCTCGACCCGGTGACCGCCGAACGCGAGCAATGGGACGACGGCAACAACACCCTCGCCGTGGCCCCGCGCCTGTGCGTCGCCTACGAACGCAATATCGAGACGAACGCGCAACTCGAAGCGGCGGGTATCGAGGTCATCCGCATCAGCGGAAGTGAACTGGGCACCGGCCGAGGCGGCCCCCGCTGCATGTCCTGCCCCACCCTCCGCGACGACATCTGACCCGAGCCGCAAGAACAACTGAGTCGGGCATGCGGACGCAATGGAAAAGCTCGGGCGGTGTCGACGGGGGCACGACATCGCCCGAGCTTTGGGAGGACCATACAAGGTAGGGCGGGGTTCCTTCCAGGCGGGGTCCTCTTATGCCGGATATGCCCTACTTGCGGGCGTTCCATTCCTGGTTGGGTTGCACAGATCTTCGTCGGTTTCGTCTAGAAGGTCCGGGAAGTCGGACAGGTCGGGGACCATGGCGTGCGTCCTGACGGGGGCGGCCGCCCCGTTCTCGCCGGTCGTCCCGGGGGCGCGCAGCACGGCCCAGACCGTGGTGGCGCCGTCCTCGTGGCGTACTCCCCATCCGTCGGACAGGGCCTCGACGATGCCGAGCCCGCGCCCGCCGAGCGAGGACAGCGTGCCGGGGCCGCGCCGGGGCTCGGTCATGGCGCCGCCGTCGCTGACCTCCAGTTCGAGCACGTCGCCGTGGCGCACCCAGCAGACCCTGACCTGGCCGGACGGCAGCGGCCTGGCGTGCCGGAGCGCGTTGCTGATGAGCTCGCTGACGATGACGCTCGCGTCGTCCACGATGGACTCGTAGACCCCCGAGTCGGCCAACTCCGAGCTGAGGCGCCTGCGGGCGACCGCGACGCTGGACGGTGCGTGTGGCAGCAGTACGACGCTCGACGCCCTCACCTCCCCGTGGTTCCGCTTACTCGGACGAGTCCCGCCGTCGCTCTTCCGGTACGACCGAAATGCCCTGATGTCCACAGCCGGAAACCCGGCCGGTCGGGTTCATCGCCTGTACAACGAGTCACCGGCCGTCCGGTCACGGTGATCACCCCCGAACGGAACCTCGTCACCAACGGCAACCAACAAAGGATCTATCCACCCGACGGCGGACTCATGCCTCACGCACTCGTTTCGTCCATCACACCCCGCGGTCACCGAACTTTCTCGCACCAGCCAAGGGTGCCATCCGCCGGGACCTCCGAACGCCCAGGTCACACCGGTCTCACCGGGCGCCCCGGAGGGAGTGTCGTCACGGTGAGTGACCACGGCCGGGTCAGTCCGCTCCGCGAAGCACGAGGCGCATGCGGGTCCCGTCGCCGGCACGCGCGCCACCTGCGGGTCCGTGCCCTTCCGCGGTGCGCAGCAGGGTGTCGCGACGATTAATGGTCCGTTCCATTTGCGCCACTTCGGCGCCTACTGAAGCTTTGCGAGAATCAGTGTGATATGTCTCACGTTCAGCCGGATGGGCTGAAATTCTCCCGCCCTGTGCCTCGGTCAGCCGTTTCACGATGTACAGACCGAGCCCGATTCCGCCGAAGCGGCGCCGGTCCCCCGCGTCTCCCTGGACGAACCGCTCGAAGATCCGCTCATGGTCGCCGGCCGGGATGCCGATCCCCTCGTCCTGGACCGTCACGACGATGTCGGAGCCCTCGCACACGGCCCGGACGCTGACCGTCCCGCCGTCCGGGGAGTACTTGAAGGCGTTCTCCAGGAGCTGCCCGAGGACGATGTCGGTCGCCATCGCGTCCCCGCGGCAGGGCGGCAGATCGGGATCGATCTCCAGCTCGACGCGGTGCAGGGGCGACAGGGAGCGGAACCCGGCGACGACGCCCTCCAGCACCCGGGCCAGGTCGAACGACTCGATCGTCACGGCCAGCTCGTCGGCCCCGGCGCGGGAGCCGAGGAGGAGGTGCTCGACCAGGCGGCCGAGCGACTGGGCGCGCTCGGCGATGGTGGCGACGGCGGTGCGGCGGTCGCCGTCGGCCATCTCGTCCCACCGGTTGACCAGCGTGGACGCGAACCCCTGCACCACGGTGATCGGCGTGCGCAGCTCGTGGCTGGTCGTGGCGAGGAACAGGTCCTTGGCCTCTTCGAGCGCCTTCGTCTCGGACACGTCGCGGAAGTCGACGACCAGCTCGCCGGTCTCCTCGATCTCGGCGGCCAGCACGTTCAGCCACGTCCCGGACTCCAGCCGGAAGGTGAGCTTCTCCCCGAGCCCGGGCATGGCGAACGGGAGCGGGCGGCCGATCGCGTCCTCCGGCGGGATGCCGGTGAGGGTGTGCGCGGCCGGGTTCCACTGCCGGACGACGAGGTCGTGGTCGAGGACGGCGATCCCGTCGGCGCTGGAGTCGATCACCGCGCGCTCGTGCGCCCGCTGCCGCACGACCTCGGCGTACGCGACGGCGTTGCCGACCGCGACGCCGGCGTGCCCCGCGAGCAGTTCCAGCAGCTCCAGCTCGGTGTGCCCGGCCTTGCTCCCGGAGAACAGCGCGTAGAGCGCCCCGTAGGGGCGGTTCTGCAGGTAGGAGAGGCCGAGCGCGATCGTGTGCAGGCCGGGCAGCTCGGACCAGATCAGGTCGCCGAGCCGCCGCTCGCCGGTCGCGAGCTTGACGGTCTTGCCCGACCGCAGCAGCTCCCCGACCAGGCTGGGCCGCAGCTCCGCCGTCCGGCCGCGCATGTGCTCCGGCAGCCCGGACATGCTGACCAGCCGCAGCCGGTCCCCCTCGATCCGGACGAACCCGCCCGCGTCGGCTCCGGTCAGCTCGATGAGCGCGGCGGTGATCCGGTCGAGGACGACGCCCAGGTCGAGCTCGGCGTTCAGGTCGGCGACGATGTCGTTCAGCCGCCGGACGAGCCGCGCCCGCTCGGTCATGTGGTGCTGGACGATCTCGTCCTCTTCGACCGGGTGGTACACGCCCACCCAGCCGAGCAGCGTCCCACTGGGGTCTTTCAGCAGGCTCGTGTCGATGCGGACGTCGATGAGGCGGCCGTCCTGGTGGAACCGGCGGGTGGCGATCGAGATCTGCCCGCTCTCGCCCTCGCCGGCGGGCCGGGTGAGGAGCCGCTCCTGGACGGCGTTGTGCTCGGCCTTCAGCTCGTCCGGGACGATGGGCGGGACGCGCCCGATCATCTCCGCGGCGCTCCAGCCGAACATCCGCTCGGCGGCGGGGTTCCACACGGTCACCCGGTGCTGCTGGTCGACGGCCACGATGGCGTCGGCGGCGCTCTCGATGACCGCCCGCGCGATCGGATCGTGGACGTGCTGGTACACGTCTGTCATCGTGCCACCGGACTCCGGCACGCCGCCGGGTAACTTGCATCGTAAATTGCCACGTGAACCTTACCTTTTGGTAAGGCTACCGCCTGGTAACCCGCCCGATGAGCAGCGCGGCGGCCCCGGCCACCAGGAACGACAGCAGCGAGGCGCTCATCCAGGTCTGCGGGACGAAGTGCAGCGCGTCCCGGACGTCCCGCCAGAACCCCGCCCAGTGCCGCACCGTGCCCGGGTTGATCAGCTGGTAGACGACGAACCCCGCCGCCCACGCCGCGATCATCCCCCACCGCGACGGCGCCCGCCGCGACACGTCCCACCCGTCCAGCCGCGCCGCGGCCTCCGCCTCGGACGGCGCACCGCCGCCCTCGCCGGGCTCGGCGGACGAGCGGTGGCGCCGGCCCAGGAAGAAGTCGGCGGCGAGGACGCCCAGCATCGGGACGAAGACCGAGCCGATCAGGGTCAGGAAGCCCGCGTAGTCGCCGATGTCCAGGACCAGCGCGAGGACGGTGATGCCGGTCCCGAGCGCGACGCTCAGCACCCGGCGGTCGGCGCGCGGGAACAGGTTCTGGATCGAGACGGCGGTGGAGTAGGTGTCGGCGAACGACTGGTCCGCCTCCCGCAGCACGAAGACCGCGAAGAACACCACGCCGAGCGTCGGGCCGAGGAAGGGGTCGAACACCCTGCCGCTGTCGCCCGCGACCAGCGCGAGCGCCAGCAGGCCGAGGACGTAGGCGATGATCTGCGTGGCGGAGTAGCCGACGGACGCCGCGCCGAACGCCGCCCGTTCCGTCCGGGAGTGCCGGGTGTAGTCGGCGGCGACCGGAACCCACGAGATCGACACGGCGAGCGCCGCGTCGGCGCCGATCCAGAAGCCGCCCCACGAGCCCTCCGTCAGGTCGGGCAGCGGCTGCCGGACGAGCTCCACGTAGAAGTAGACGAGCGCGATCGCCACCGCGACCGTCACGTAGCGGCGCAGCAGCCGCACCGAGCCGAGCGGCCACACCGTCAGCACCGTGGTGATCGCCCCGGCGGCGACCACGTAGCCCCAGCGCGGCACGCCGTCCCACAGCTCGCGGGCCGCGTCCGCGATGACGATCAGTTCGAACGTCCCCCAGCCGATGAGCTGCGCGATGTTCAGGACCGTCGGCGCGTACGACAGCCGCGCGCCGAACAGGCCGCGCAGCAGCACCATCGCGGGCTGGCCGGTGCGGGCGCCCGGGACCGCGGCGAGGCCGAGCATGAGCCCGCCGATGACCGTCCCGACGGCCATCGCGACGATGCCCGCCATGATGGAGATGGTCGGCGCGCCGTCGTCGTCCGGCGCGAGGACGGTGTAGGCGCCGGAGAAGGCGAGGAGGCTGACGCCCAGGTTGGCCCAGAACGCGCTCTGGTCCCAGAACCCGAGGACCTTGGGGGCGGGTTCGTCGAGGGTGAAGGGGGCCTCGTTGGCCTCAGGGCGCTTTTCGACGTCGGACGTCACGGGACACACGCTCCCTACGCCGGCATTACCCGGACAGGTTCATGCGGTCGGCGACGCCTTGCAGGCCGCCCTCTCAGCCCGGCTCTCGGCCCGAGCTCCCGCGGTTATCGGTCGGAGCCGATCGTACAACCGCCCGTCAACTACCAAAAGGGGTGATCACGCCACATACGGCGGGCCGCCGCCCGCGCCCTCCATGGGGCGCCCGGCCTCGACCCAGCCCTTCATCCCGCCGTCGACGTTCCGCGCCAGCCACCCCGCCTGGTTGAGCGCCACCGTGACCTGCGCCGACCGCACGCCGGACCGGCAGATCACGTACACCTCCCGGTCGCGCGGGATCTCGCCGGCGCGGTCGCTCAGCTGCCGCATGGGGATGTGGACCGCCTCGGGCGCATGGCCCGCGTCCCACTCGTCCTGTTCGCGGACGTCCAGCAGGTAGCCGTCCTGCGGGACGTCGGCCGCGCCCACCGCCGGCACGTCTTCCCCGAAATTCATCACACCCCCATGGAACCGCGCGAACCCGCCCTGCGTCGAATCACGCATGCGGTATCGGACGCTCCTCTTCGCAGCGCCCGGGCTGGCCATGCTCCTGACCTTGGCCGCCTGCGGCGACGAACAGGCCAACGGAGACCCCGCCGAAGCGCCGTCCGGCACGACGTCCGTACAGCCCTCCGGCACCCCGGGAGACTCCCTCACCATCAAGGTCAAGGCCTCCGCGGAGGCCCCCGCCAAGACCTGGACGCTGACCTGCGATCCCCCTGGCGGTACCCATCCGAAGGCCGCCGACGCATGCGCGGCCCTGACCAAGGCCAAGGAACCCTTCAAGCCCGTCCCGAAGGACCAGATGTGCACCGACATCTACGGCGGTCCCGAGATCGCCACGGTGCGGGGCACCTGGCGGGGCGAAAAGATCGACGCCAAGTTCACCCGCGGGGACGGCTGCCAGCTCCACCGCTGGGCCAAGGTCGCCCCCCTCTTCGGCAACGTCCCGAAGGTCCGCTGACGAAGGTCCGCTGACGAACGAGCCTTCCCCGTTCCGGCTCGGTTCACCACCACAGGCCCCGGCCCGCGCCGGGGCCTGCTCTGTCCGCGGGGGACTCGCCCGGACGAGTCAGTCGTCATGGGCCGCGGGGTCGACATGAGCGAGCGCGCGGTCCCGGGTGGGGCCGCGCGCTCGCCGGAAGCGGGTCAGCTGAGGGTCGGGGCCTTCTGCCGGCCGGTCTCGGCGGTCGCCGGGACGGCGGCGGCCGGGGCGGCCGTCAGGGGCTTGAAGCGGCGCAGCCGGAGGCTGTTGCTGACCACGAAGACCGAGGAGAACGCCATCGCGCCGCCGGCGATCATCGGGGTGAGCAGGCCGGACGCCGCGAGCGGCAGGGCCGCCACGTTGTAGGCGAACGCCCAGAACAGGTTGCCCTTGATCGTGCCGAGCGTGCGGCGCGACAGCCGGATCGCGTCGGCCGCGGCCCGCAGGTCGCCGCGGACCAGCGTCAGGTCGGACGCCTCGATCGCCACGTCCGTCCCGGTGCCCATCGCGAGGCCCAGGTCGGCCTGGGCGAGCGCCGCGGCGTCGTTGACCCCGTCGCCCACCATCGCCACGGTCCGCCCCTCGGACTGGAGGCGCTTGACGACGTCCACCTTGTCCTGGGGCAGGACCTCGGCGATGACCTCGCCGATCCCGACCGCCTCCGCGACCGTGCGGGCGACGGTCTCGTTGTCGCCGGTCAGCAGGACCGGGCGCAGGCCGAGGGCCTTCAGCTGCGCGATCGCCTCGGCGGAGGTCGGCTTGACCTGGTCCGCGACGGTGATCACCGCGCGGGCGGCGCCGTCCCAGCCGACCGCGACGGCCGTGCGGCCGAGCGCCTGCGCCTCCTCCATCGCGCGCTCCAGGCCGGGCGTGAGGTGCTGCGACCACTCGGCCAGGAGCTGCGGACGCCCCGCGAGGACGCCGTGCCCGTCCACGATCCCCTGGACGCCGAGGCCCTCGACGTTCGCGAAGTCCTCGACCGCGCCGAGCTCGCCGACCCGGTCCACGGCGCCCTTGGCGATCGCCTGCGCGATCGGGTGCTCGGACGCGTTCTCCAGCGCCCCCGCCAGCCGCAGCACGTCGGCCTCGGAGACGCCGTCGGCCGTGACGACGTCCACCAGCGCCATCTTCCCGGTGGTGACGGTGCCGGTCTTGTCCAGGACGACGGTGTCGATCGCGCGGGTCGACTCCAGGACCTCCGGACCCTTGATCAGGATGCCGAGCTGCGCGCCGCGCCCGGTCCCGACCATGAGGGCGGTCGGGGTGGCGAGGCCGAGCGCGCACGGGCAGGCGATGATCAGCACGGCGACGGCGGCGGTGAACGCGCCGGCGAGGGGCTCGCCGGTGCCGATCCAGAAGCCGAGCGTGCCGACCGCCAGCGCGATCACGATCGGGACGAAGATCCCGGAGATGCGGTCGGCGAGCCGCTGCACCTGCGCCTTGCCGGTCTGCGCCTCCTCCACCAGCCGCGCCATCTGGGCGAGCTGGGTGTCGGCGCCGACGCGGGTCGCGCGCACCAGCAGGCGGCCGCCCGCGTTCACGGTCGCGCCGACGACGGCGTCGCCCGGCCCGACCTCGACTGGGACGGACTCGCCGGTCAGCATGGACGCGTCCACGGCGGACGAGCCCTCCTCGACCGTCCCGTCCGTGGCGATCTTCTCGCCGGGGCGGACGACGAACACGTCCCCGACCGCCAGGCGGTCGACCGGGATGCGCTCCTCGCGCCCGTTGCGGACGACCGAGACCTCCTTGGCGCCCAACTCCAGCAGGGCGCGCAGCGCGGCGCCGGCGCGGCGCTTGGACCGCGTCTCGAAGTAGCGTCCGGCCAGGATGAACATGGTCACGCCGGCCGCGGCCTCGAGGTAGATGTTCATCGACCCGTCCGAGCGAGTCATGGAGAACTCGAAGCCGTGCTTGACGCCCAGCTCGCCCGCGGTGCCGAAGAACAGCGCCCACAGCGACCAGCCGAACGCGGCGAGCGTGCCGAGCGAGATCAGCGTGTCCATCGTCGCGGCGCCGTGCCGCAGGTTGATCGCCGCGGCCCGGTGGAACGGCCAGCCCGCGTACACGACGACCGGTGCGGCGAGCGTCAGCGACAGCCACTGCCAGCCCTCGAACTGGATCGCCGGGATCATCGCCATCGCGATGACCGGGACCGACAGGACGACCGACGTGATCAGCCGCTGGCGCAGCGGGCGCAGGCCGTCGTCCGGCTCGGGCTCCTGCGCCGGGCCGCCGCCGGCCGCGGGGGCGGCCGGGAGCGCGGCGGTGTAGCCGGCCTGCTCGACGGTGGCGACCAGGTCCTCCGGGGCGACGCCGGGGGCGAACTCGACGCTGGCCTTCTCGGTGGCGTAGTTGACGGTCGCGGTCACGCCGTCCATCTTGTTGAGCTTCCGCTCGATGCGGTTGGCGCACGACGCGCACGTCATCCCGCCGATCGCCAGCTCGATACGCCCGGACTCGGTGTCCGTGCTCATCGCTCTCCTCCTCTGCCTCGACCGTGCGGAACTCAGTGGGTGTGCGGCCGGTCGTCGTGCGCGGGCTCCTCCGCCGGTACCCCGGCATCGCCCGCGTGCACGGTGAACTCGGCGGTGCGGACCTTGCCGCCGTGCTTGAAGTCCAGGTACAGGCGGTATGCGCCGGCACTCGGAGCCTCGGCGGAGAACGTGATGCCGGGACCGGGCTTGGTCGCGCCGTCGCCGGGCTCGCCGTCCGGGTGGACGTGGAGGTAGGCGAGGTCGCCCTGCCGCAGCGCGACCAGGTGCCCGTACGCCTCAAGATACGGCTGCAGGTCGGTGACCGGCTCGCCGCCCTTGCTGACCGTGAGGGTGAGCTCGGTGGACTTGCCGGGAGTGAGGCCGCCGGTGAGCTTCACCTCGTACCCGTCCACCTTCGCGACCTGCGCGGGCTTCGGCAGCGGGGTGCGCCGCATGGTGCCCGGGGCGAAGACGTCGGTGCCGAGCGTGAGCTGCCGCGCCGCGCCGTCCGGCTGGATGTCGGTGAAGAACCGGTACACGCCGGGCTCGGGCAGCTCGATCGGGACGGTCCAGACGCCTCCCCCGATCTCGGTCGGGTGCAGGTGCTGGAAGCCGGACAGGTCGCGCTGCGCGACGATCAGGTGCAGCCGCTTGCCGTGCAGGGGCTTGAAGCCGGTGACGGGCTTGCCGTCCGGGCCGTCGATGGTGAAGCGGAAGTCGGTCTTCTTGCCGGGGGTCACGGTCGCCGTGCGCGGGGTCAGCGTGTAGCCGTCCTCCGACACCTGGAGGCCGCCGGGGGCGTGCGACGCGGCGCCTCCGCCGTGCCCGCCGCCGTGCCCGCCTTCGTCGCCGCCGTGCCCGCCGCCGGTGCCGCCCTCATGGGACGCCATCTCCGCCGTGCCGCCGACGGGGCCGGCCGCCTTGCCGATCCCGGCGGCGCCGCCGAAGACGACCGCCAGGCCCAGGGCGTACGCGCCGACCTTGGTCGCGCTGTTCATGCCGATTCACTCCACTCGGGTGCGTCCGGGCGCGCCCCCGGCCCGGGGGCGCGCACCGGTCATGACTGCAGCTGGTATCCGGCCTCTTCGACGGCGTCCTTGACCTTGGCGTCGTCGACGGGCGTGTCGCTGGTGACGGTGACCCTGCCGGTCTCCAGGTCGACGTCCACGGCGGTCACGCCGGGGATCTGCTCGACCTCCTCGGTGACCGAGCTCACGCAGTGGCCGCAGGTCATCCCGGTGACGGTGTAGGTGGCGGTGCTCATCGGCGTCTCCCTTCGCTATTACCCCTGGGGGGTATCTGACATCCCTCATGCTGTCATAACCGAACGCTCCTGGCAACCGGTACCCCCTACGGGTTATTTCGAGATTCCGGTCACATGCCCTCCCCAGGGTTTTCCACAGGCGTCCACAGCCCTGTGGACGAACCCCCGCCCGGTTCGCCGATACTGGGTGGCATGCCTGAGCTACCCGAGGTGGAGGCGCTGGCGGGGTTCCTGCGCGAGCGCGCGGTCGGCCATGCCGTCGCCCGCGTCGATGTTCTCGCCATCTCCGCGCTGAAGACGTACGACCCGCCGGTGACCGCGCTCGGCGGGCTCACCGTCACCGGCGCGTCCCGGCACGGCAAGTTCCTCGACCTGGACGTCGACGGGCTGCACCTCGTGATCCACCTCGCCCGCGCGGGCTGGCTGCGCTGGCGGGACGAGATCCCGGCCAAGCCCGTCCGGCCCGGGGGCAAGAACCCGCTCGCGGTGCGCGTCCACCTGGACGACGGCTCCGGCTTCGACCTCACCGAGGCCGGCACGAAGAAGGGCCTCGCGGTGTACGTCGTCCGCGACCCGGCGGACGTGCCCGGCGTCGCGTCCCTCGGCCCCGACCCGCTGGACGACGCCTTCACGGCCGACGCGCTGGGCGCGATCCTGAACGGCAAGCGCACCCGGATCAAGGGGCTGCTGCGCGACCAGAAGGTCATCGCCGGCATCGGGAACGCCTACTCCGACGAGGTCCTGCACGCGGCGAAGATGTCCCCGTTCAAGATCGCGGCGACGCTGACCGGGGAGGACGTCGCCGTCCTGCACGAGGCGATCGTCACCACGCTCCGGGACGCCGTGGAGCGCTCGCGCGGCCTCGAAGCCCAAGACCTCAAGGGCGAGAAGAAGACCGGGCTCCGCGTGCACGGCAAGACCGGCCAGAAATGCCCGGTCTGCGGCGACACGATCCGGGAGGTCTCCTTCGCCGACTCGGCGCTCCAGTACTGCGCCACCTGCCAGACCGGGGGCAAGCCTCTCGCGGACCGCCGCATGTCCCGGCTGCTGAAGTGAACGGGCCCGGCTGAATCCGGCCGCTCCGCCGGGACGCGGCGCGCGGGCGGCGTATCGTGTCGCGAGCAACCCCGGTGATCGCCGCGCTCAGGAGCCGCCATGGGATACCCCCCGCCCCCACCCGCCGGACCCGGATACGGTCCGCCGCGCCCGGGCTACGGCGCTCCCCGGCCGGGCCACGCGCCCGCTCCGCCGGCGTCGCCCTACGCGCCCCAGCCGGGCTACGGGTACCCGCCGCAACCGCAGCAGGGCGGCTACCCCGCGCAGCAGCCCGGCTACCCGCCCCAGCAGCCCGGTTACGCGCCGCCCCAGCAGGGCGGATACCCGCCGCAGCAGCCGCAGGCCCCCCAGCAGCAGGGGTTCCCCGACCTGTACGGCGCGCCGCTCCTCGTCTACGACCAGCCGGCGCAGTTCTTCTCGACCGAGGCCAACTACACGATCTGGAGCCCGCAGGGGCAGCCCGCCGCCTATGTCCGGGAAGAGGGCGTGAGCGGCGCGAAGAAGGCGTTCCGGGTCCTCAACCAGGCCAGCCAGACCAAGGCCGAGCGCAAGCTGACGATCTACCGCCCCGACGGGATGCCGTACTTCCTCTTCTACAAGCCGTACGGCTTCATGGGCACGCCGCAGATGCAGGTGCTCACCCCGCAGGGAGGGCTCATCGGGCACCTGCGCAAGCGGGCGCTGCGCGGCTGGGAGATCCTTACCGCGCAGGAGCAGCAGATCGGCTACTACGAGCTGCTGAGCGGCCGCATCACCGACTGGCAGCAGCAGGAGCTCGCCCGCATCCAGCGCGGCTTCGACGGCTACGGCGAGTTCCTGGCGCAGATGTTCACCGGCGCCGACCGCTACGTCCTGCAGATGCGCGTCCAGCCGCCGGAGCCGATGCGCACCCTGATCCTGGCGTGCCCGCTGGCCTTCGACACCGCCGTCTCCCAGAACCGCAGCATCGGCGGCTGGATCTGAGGCACGCCGCCCTGCGGTGCCGCGGCAGACCGCGCTGCCGGGAGGCCGGCGGCACCCCGGGTCAGGGGCGGAGGGCGGCGAGGAGCGGGGCGAGGGACGGGTCCTTCGCGGCGTCGTCGAGGGCCTCGGTGAGCGTGTCGGCGTAGGTCGGGGCGGCCTTCTGCTGGACGGCGCGGCCCTCGTCGGTGATGACGGTGTAGACGCCGCGGCGGTCCTTGGGGCACATGTCGCGGCGGGTGAGGCCGGCGGCTTCCAGCCGGGCGACGAGGCGGCTGACGGAGCTCTGGTTCAGGCCGATGAGGTCGGCCAGCTCCTGCATGCGCAGCTCGCCGTCGGCGGCGCGGGACAGGCGGCACAGCGCGCGGAACTCCGAGAGGCCGATGCCGTGCCGGCTCTGCAGCGCCTTGGCGAGCCGGTGCTCGACGCGCGCGTGCAGGGTCACGACGCCGTCCCAGAGCCGGCCGTCCGCCGTGACCGGGGCCGTTTCGTCCACGCTCATCCCGCACCCCGCCTTCCTGGTTGACACCAGCTTACATGCAGTGCCAATATCTGCATGCACATACAATTCATGCATGTACATGCAAACGGAGTCGCCATGATCGAACGCATCGCCACCGCCCCCGACTGGTACGAGCCGTACCGGATCTCGCAGGCGATCCGGGCCGGCGGGTTCATCCACGTGTCCGGCCAGGCCGGCATCGACGAGCACGGGCGGACGGTGCCCGGCGGCTTCCTCGACCAGGGGCGCCGGGCGTTCCAGAACGTCGAGCGGGTGCTGGCCGCGGCGGGCGCCGGCCTGTCCGACATCGTGAAGATCGGCATCTTCGTCCGGGACATGGCCGCCGACCTCGACGACGTCATCCGGCTCCGCGAGGAGTTCCTCAGCGAGCCCTACCCCGCCGACACGCTGCTCGAAGTGAGCTCCCTGGCCCGGTCCGACTGGCGGATCGAGGTCGAGGCCGTCGCGATCGACAGGGGTGCGCGATGACCCGCCCGACGCTGCTGACGCCCTATGAGGGCCCGCACCTCGCGCTGCCCAACCGGGTCGTGATGGCGCCGATGACCCGCGGGCGCGCCGACGACGCGACCGGCGTCCCGCACCCGCTGACCGCCGTCTACTACGCGCAGCGCGCGGCGGCCGGGCTGATCGTCACCGAGGGGCTGTGGCCGCACGTCCTCGGCAAGGGCGGCCCCGGCATCCCCGGCCTGGTCACCGACGCGCAGGTCGCCGGGTGGCGCGAGGTCACCGAGGCCGTGCACGCGGCCGGCGGGCGGATCTTCGCGCAGCTCTGGCACGTGGGACGGATGACGCACCCGCTCAACCTGCCCGGCCGGGCGACGCCCCTCGCGCCGTCCGCCGTCCGCATCGAAGGCGAGCCGATCTACACGAGCCGGGGCTACGTCGAGCACGTCGCGCCGCGCGCCATGACGACCGCCGAGGCGGAGGCGGCCGTCGCCGACTTCGCCGCCGCGGCCCGCAACGCGATCCGCGCCGGGTTCGACGGCGTGGAGGTGCACGGCGCGAACGGCTACCTCATCCAGCAGTTCCTCGCGGAGAACACCAACCGGCGCACCGACCGGTACGGCGGCTCCCGCAACGGGCGGCTGCGGTTCGCGCTGGACGCGGTGGAGGCCGTGGCGGCCGAGGTGGGCGCCGGACGCGTCGGGCTGCGCATCTCCCCGCACAACCCGGAGAACG
The DNA here is from genome assembly GCF_040302145.1 of Spirillospora sp. NPDC127506. Classification (NCBI taxonomy): domain Bacteria; kingdom Bacillati; phylum Actinomycetota; class Actinomycetes; order Streptosporangiales; family Thermomonosporaceae; genus Spirillospora; species Spirillospora sp. NPDC127506. Next base: position 112,636 of record NZ_JBEORG010000002.1, read on the forward strand.
AGATCGCCGAAGAGGACCCGCAGGGCACCTACCGGACGCTCGTCGACACCCTGGACCCGCTCGGCCTCGCCTACCTCCACGTCATCGAGCGGGGCGCCTACGGGGCGCTGGCCGACCTGCGCCCGCGCTGGTCGGGCACCCTGATCGGCAACTTCAACGGCCCCGACCCCACGACTCAGAAGTCCGGCGAGGTGGTGGTCGCCGCCGGCCTGGCCGACGCCTTCTCGTTCGGCCGCTACTTCATCGCCAACCCCGACCTGCCGCACCGCTTCGCCACCGGCGCCCCCCTGGCCAGGCCGATCGAGAGCCTCATCTACGGCGGCGGCGCCGAAGGCTACACCGACTACCCGGCGGCTCCCGTCCCCACGGCGTAGCCCCCGGCACCCTGCTACAGGGCACCCTGCTACAGGGGGACGTCCCAGAAGGCCAGCTCGTGGCGCATGCCTTCCAGAAAGAGGCGTTCGGCGGTCTTCTCGTCGGCGCCGCACTCGTCGATCATCTGGGCGATGCGGCGGGTCAGCGCGGCGAAGGCCGGGTCGGCGTAGGTGTCGACCCAGCGGCGGTAGCGCGGGTCGGACGGCGGGTTCTCGGCGAGGCGCTGCCCGAGCGTGGAGTAGCCCCACATGCAGGGGTAGAGGGCCGCGAGCCCCTCGGAGTAGACGGCGGCGGCGTCCAGGAGGAAGGACGTGTAGGCGACGCAGGCGGGGCCCTTCTTGGCGCCCTCCAGGTCGGCGTCGAACTCGGCGGACAGGGAGCGGTGCAGCTCCATCTCGTCGTGGAAGGTCGAGTGGGCGAGGTCGACGAGGTCGCCCAGGTGGGCCTCGGGGGCCTGCCAGGCGAGGCGGGAGAACACGCGCACGTAGTCGTGCAGGTAGAGGTAGTCCTGTTCGAGCCAGGAGCGGAACACGGCCTCGTCGAGGGTCCCTTGGGCGATGCCCGCCACCGTGGGGTGGGCGAGCTGCTCGTCGATCAGCGGTCGGCCGAGGTCTTCCAGGTGCGCGGCAAGGCTCATGCCCGCCAGTGTGCCGCAGAGCCCGTCCGCCCCAGAAACGACCAGACCCCGCCGGTCGCCCGGCGGGGTCGAGTCTTGCGGCCGATGTGCGGGTCGCCTCTCGGCGAAAGGCACAACACGGCTCCAGCCGGACGGTATTCCGTGAAGGCAAAAGGTGAGGCCCGGGGACACCAGGCACACCGGCCGTCACGTGTAACCGACGGGTCCCCGGTATTGTTCCCGCGGCTCCGCGAAGGTTCCGGTGCGCCGGATCGTGTGCCATCCCAGGCGCGACCCCAGCAGCGCCGTGACCACCGACTGGACGACCACCAGGTACATGAGCTGCCGGTAGACGAACTGCTGGAGCGGCAGCACCCACAGGGGGCGGAGGCGCTCGCCGTCCAGCCACAGGGCGTAGGCGCCGGCGGCGGCCTGCGCGGCGACGAACGCCGTCCAGGTGAGGACGGGCACGGCGGGGTCCAGGAAGACCAGCCCGAAGAGGGCGAACAGGTCGACCGCGGGGGCGAACAGGGGAAGGAGCACCTGGAAGACCGCCAGGTAGGGCAGGCAGCGGCGCCCGAAGCGGCCCGAGCCGCCGGTCTCGATGACGGAACGGCGGTGCTTCCACATCGCCTGCATCGTCCCGTAGCACCAGCGGTACCGCTGCCTCCAGAGCTGGCGCAGGGACGACGGCGTCTCCGTCCAGGCGATGGCCTTCTCCTCGTAGACCACCCGCGCGCCGGTGCGGCAGATGGCCATGGTGAGGTCGGTGTCCTCGGCCAGGGTGTCGCCTGGCACGAACCCCACCTCGGCCAGGACGGACTTCCGGAACGCACCGATCGCGCCGGGCACGGTCGGCATGCATTGCAGGATGTCGAACATCCGCCGGTCGAGGTTGAACCCGATGACGTACTCGATGTGCTGCCAGCGTCCGAGGATGCCGCCCCGGTTCGCGACCTTGGTGTTGCCGCTGACCGCACCGACTGACGGGTCCATGAACGGCGCGACGAGGTGCCGGATGGTGTCGCGCTGGAAGACGGTGTCGCCGTCCACCAGCACGACGATCTCGGACCTGGCCACGAACAGGCCGGCGTTGAGCGCGCTCGGCTTGCCGCCGTTCGCCTTGCGGATCAGGTGGACGCCCGGCAGGCCGATGGTCTCGACGATCGCGGCGGTGCTGTCGGTGGAGCCGTCGTCCACCACGATCACCTCGACGGCGCCCGGGTAGTCGGTGTCGAGCAGCGACGCGATCGTCGCGGCGATGCCCGCCTCCTCGTTGTACGCGGGGACGATCACCGACACGGGCGGGAACGGGTCGGGCGGCAGCTCCCCGAACCGCGTCATCTCCGGCATCACCGGCGGACCCGGGCGGCGGACCCGGCGCATGTGCACGTGCGCGAACACCAGCAGCAGCATCAGCCGCAGCACGTACAGGATCCCGGCGACCGCGAACGCGGCGCCCATCGTCCCGGTGAGCGCGGACGCGGCGCGCTGCGCGGCGACCAGCGTCCAGCCGACGGCCTTCTCGTGCAGGGGCACCGGCACCTCGGCCGGCGGCAGGCCGAGCGCCCGCGTCAGCGTGGTGAACCGGTACCCGCGCGGCTGGAGCCGGTCGATGATCTGCTCGACGGCGGCGACGGTCTGCGCCCGGTCGCCGCCCGAGTCGTGCAGCATCACGACCGCGCCCTCGCCGCGCCGCTCCGCGGCCAGCGCCGTCCGGACGATCTTCGCGGTGCCGGGCCGCGCCCAGTCCTCGGTGTCCCGGTCGGTGAGGACGATCAGGTACCCGTCCCGGCCGACCCGCTCGGCCGCCCGCCACTCCGGCGCGGTCAGGCCGTCGGGGCGGGACGAGTACGGCATCCGCATCAGCCGGGTGTGGACGCCGGCCGCGCCGGCGAGCGCCCGCTGCGTGAGGTCCGTCTCCAGCCGTCCCCGCCACGCGGGCGCGGCGGCGAGGTCGACGTGCGTGTAGGTGTGCGAGCCGATCTCGTGGCCCTCGCGGAGGATGCGCCGGGTCAGCGCCGGGTTCTGCGCCACGTGCGCGCCGACGGCGAAGAATGTGGCATGGGCGTTGTGGCGGCGCAGGACGTCCAGGATCCGCGGCGTCCATTCGGGGTCGGGTCCGTCGTCGAACGTGAGCGCGATCGTCTTGGGCGGCATGCGGCGGCTGCGCGGCGTGCCGCCCGCGAGGTTGAGCACGGGCCCGCCGGAGAGGACCTGCGCCGGAGCCGGCACGGGACGCTCCGGCACGTCCCTGCGGGCCTCGCCGACGGCGCCGTGCGCGAAGCCGTCCAGCAGCAGGAGGACGGTCAGCGCCAGCCCGCCGAGCATGAGCAGAACCCAGTGGCCCTGCGGCTCACTCCGCCGCACGGTCAGTGGTTCTTCTTGTTGTTGTTGCGCCCCCAGGCGGGCGGGCTCGCCTGGGACTTGCCCGGATGGCTCGGGGTGGCGACGGCCGTCGGCGCGGGATGCGGCGCGGAGGAGGCCGTCACGGGCGCTCTGGACGGGGCCGGGTTCCCGGCCCCCTCGGTGGGCCGCGGCCCGGCGGCGGGCGGCTCGGTCGCCTTCGTCGGCTTGACCTGGGGGTGGCTCACTTTCACGCGCGGATGGGCGGACGGTTCGCTCCACGGGGTCAGCGGAACATCGGTGCCCGTCGTCATGCCGAGGCCGAGCGCGGCGAGGAACACGAGGAGGAGCGAGCCGGCGAGCAGGCCCAGGCGGCGCCCGAGCCGCGCCCGCCAGCCGGACGCGTCGACGAACACGGGCGCCGCCGCTTTCGTCGGGCTCGTGTCGGGGGCCGGCTCCGTCGAGGTGTCCGGCAGCGGATCCATCAGCGGCTCCGCGACCGGCTGAATGCCGGTGACGAGGAGTTCGTCCCGGTCGTGCGGGGAATTGCCGATCATGATCGTCCAGTATTCGAGGCGGGGAGTGGACGTCCCGGCGACGCGGGTGTCAATCGTTCAGCGCGAACCCGCCGGTACATGTCACACCGGGGGGAGAAGTTCTGCACAATGGCGCGGTGGACGAGGGCGAACTCGATCGTGCGCTGCGTGCGGCGCAGGACGGCGACGAGGAGTCCTTCCGCATGCTGTACCGCGACGTCCAGCCCCGGCTGATCAGGTTCGCGGGCGCGCTCGTCGGCGCGGACGCCGAGGACGTCACCTCGGAGGCGTGGCTGCAGATCGCCCGCGACCTGCGCTCGTTCCGCGGCGACCTCGACGGGTTCCGCGGCTGGACCGCGACGATCACCCGGCACCGCGCCCTGGACCACCTGCGCCGCAAGTCCCGCCGCCCCGGCGCCGACCTGCCCGCCGAGGAACTGGTGACGATGGCCGCCGACGGCGACACCGAGCTGGACGCCCTCGACGGCATCGCCACCGAGAAGGCCCTGCGGCTGATCTCCGAACTTCCCCGCGACCAGGCCGAGGCGGTGCTGCTGCGCGTCGTCGTCGGGCTGGACGCCAAGTCGGCGGGCCGGGTCCTCGGCAAGCGCTCGGGCGCCGTCCGCACCGCCGCCTACCGCGGCCTGCGCCGCCTCGCCGACCGGCTGTCGGACGCCGGGGCCGCCCGGCCGCTCGTCCAGGGTGACAAAAGCGGCGGTAGCGGCGCTGAGGGGGTGTCATGAGCGACAACACCGAGGCCGGAGGGCTCGACCGGCGCACCGCCGAGCGGCTGCTCGCCGGTGCGGGCGGGCACGACGACCTGCACGCACTGCTCGGCGCCGCCGCAGCGCCCGGCCGCCCGGCGGAACTTGCGGGCGAGGACGCCGCCGCGGCCGCGTTCCGCGCCGCCCCCGCCGCGGCCCGCACGTCCCGGCCGGCCGTCGTGCGCCGGTTCCTGACCGCCAAGGCCATCGCGGTGATCGGCGGCTCGATCCTGCTGCTGAGCGGCGGCGTCGCCTACGCGACCGGGCACTTCCCCGGCCAGAGCCCGGCGCCCGCGCCGTCCCCGTCGCATTCCGAGCACGGCGGAGACGGCCGCGACAGCGCGCCGGCGACGCAGTACACGCCGTCGCCGCTGCCCTCCGCGCCGTCGCCCTCCTCGTCCGCGTCGGCGGAGAAGAACCAGCATGGCAAGTCGAGCGCGCCGGGCCAGCAGAAGGCGAAGAGCCCGAACCCGCACAGCACCAGCGCGCCGCCCCGGGGCCCCGGTAACAACAACGGCGGCGGCCGGGCCGGCAACAACGGCATCGGCGGCGGTAGCGGCCAGGGGACCGGCAGCGGCATCGACAACGGCTCACCGCCCGGCCAGAACTCGGGCCGAGGCGCCGGAAACGGAAACGTCAAGCCCGGATAGCAGGTCGCGGCCGGGCTCGCCGCACACCGCGACCGGCGCCCCGCCCACCGCGGCCCAGCTGACCGCCGCCCGCGCAGAACTCGCGGCCTGGCTCCCGCAGGAGTTCCCGGCGGGCTGGCAAGGCCGCTACGGGGTGATGTGGCGGAGGGCCTCGGTGTCGGTCAGCGAGCGGTAGTAGCAGGTCGGGCGGGCCTCACCGGACGGGAGTTCGGTGTGGCAGGCGCCGCCGGTGGTGCGGTTGACCAGGTAGAGGAGGGAGTTCTGCTCGCAGTTGACGCGGACGTCGACCAGTTCGAGGACGTCCCCGGAGGTCGCGCCCTTGCGCCACAGCTCGTTGCGGGACGTCGACCACAGCACGGCGATCCGCTCGTCCAGCGTGGCCTTGAGTGCCTGGTCGTTCGCGTAGCCGATGAACAGGACGTCGCCGCTGGCCGCGTCCTGCAGGACGACGGGGACGACCCGCGCGCCGGTCGCCGCGACGCCGGCGAGCTTGTCGAAGTCCAGAGTGAGCCGGGTGCCTTCTTCGAGTTCGTTCACCCCGCCATCCTGCCCGGTCGGGCAGGCGGCTCGACCACGTGACACCCGGACGACGCGGGCCGGGCCACTACCCGGCCCCCCGCCGCTCGTCCCGCTCCCGGAGGATCGCGCCCGTGGCCTCATCTGCGGGGAGGAAGGCTTCGAGGCGCAATTCGGCGAGCGTGACATCGACGGCGGTCGCGAAGGATGTGAGCATGCTGATGAGGCGCAGCTCACCTTCCTTCACGCGCAGGCGCAGAGGCACGGAGAAACCGAGATGGCCGTCCGGTGAGCCCACATCGGGCAGATAGCCGTCCAGTTCGGCGATGAACTCCTCCAGCCGCGGATCGGGGCTCCGGGCAAGCCGGTCGCGCAGGCTGCCGGTGACGTGGCGTCCCCACTCAGCAAGATTGCCGATCCGGCGCCCCATTCCATCGGGGTGCAGCGCGAGGCGCAGCACGTTGACCGGCGGCTTCAGCAGTTCGGGTGCGGCCCCTTCGGCGATGACGTCGAAAGCCGGGTTGGCGGCGACCAGTTCCCCGTAGGGCCGGACGATGACGGCCGGGTACGGCAGATGCCCGTCGAGGATGCGCTCCAGCGCTTCGCGCACCGGGCCGAGTTCGGGGCCGTCCAACCTCGACTCGGCATAGACGGGCGCGTACCCGGCGGAGAGCAGCAGCTCGTTCCGCTCCCGCAGCGAAAGGCCGAGCGATTCCGCGAGCCGCACGACCATGGCGCGCCCCGGCCGCGACCGCCCCCGTTCGAGGAAGCTCAGGTGCCGCTGGGTCGTGTCCGCCCTGATGGCGAGATCGAGCTGGCTGACGCGCCGCCGCGTCCGCCAGCGTCGCAGCTCGCGGGCGAACTGTCCGGGCTCCGCCTGCACCGTCATACCGCCATTCAAACGGGTCGCGCACCGCGCCGCGATTCCCTGCGGGGAATCGCGGAGCCGCGCACCGGGCGCGCACACTGCCCGGCATGAGCCACGAATCCGATGCGAAACGACTGACCGACCGATACGTCGCCCAGTGGAACGAGCCCGACCCGGCGGCGCGGAGCGCGCTGATCCGGGAGCTGTGGGCACCCGGCGCGCTGCACGTGCTCGTCAACCCGCCGGAGGCGATCCGGGACGCCGCCGCGGCGCTCGCCGTCCCGGCGCCGCCGCTGGAGGTCCGCGGGTACGACGCCCTTGAGGCGCGGATCACCAGGGCCTACGAGATGTTCGTCGCGCCGGGCGAGCACGTCTTCACGGCCGCCGCCGACCCGGCCGTCCTGGCGGCGAACGTGGTCGCCGTCCCCTGGTCGATGGTGACGGCCGGCGCACGCGAGCCCGTCGGGGGCGGTGTCGACGTCCTCTACCTGGACGCCGAGGGCCGCATCCGGACAGACCACCAGTTCGTCGGCTGATCCGCGGGGGCCGTGGGGCGCGGCTACGCGGCCAGGATGGACTGGACGGTGGCGATCACGACCCGGCCGGTCTCCTCGGGCTTGAGGCGGCCGGCGCGGGTCTCCTCCGCGGCGCCGTGCAGGACGTACTGCACGACGCTGACCAGCCACGCGATCGGCATGTCGGTGCGGAAGGCGCCCTCTTCCTGGCCCCGCCGGACGAGGTCCTCGACGCGCTGCGCCGGCCCGGCGTGCATCTCCCGGATGCGTCCGGCGGGAAGGACGCCCTGGGCCGCCGCCAGGAGCGCGGTCGACTCCGCCACCAGCGACCAGCTCGATTCGAGCAACCGGGTCAGCACCTCCTGCGCGGGCCCGGTGAGGTCGACCTCCGACAGCACCTCCTCGCCGGCGCGGAGCGCGTCGGCCATGGCCGCCTCGATCAGCTCCTTCCGGTTGCGGAAGTGGCCGTAGAGGGTCATGCGCCCGACGCCGGCCGCCTTGGCGATGTCGTCGATGCTCGCGTTCGGATCGCGGCTGAGGCATTCGCGGGCCGCGGACACGATGCGGGCGATGCTGCGCTCCGCGTCCGCGCGCCGGCGCCGGCCGGTTGAGGCGGTCGTCATGCAGGCATCCTAACTCGTACACCCTCATACGTGTTACTCTCCAATAAGTCGTATGCACCTGTACGAGTTAAGGAGAGTGCAATGACATCACCGGCACCCGCGCACCCGCTGCGCTGGCGCATCCTGGGCCTCCTCGGGGTGGCCCAGCTCATGCTGATCCTCGACGTCACCGTGGTCGCCATCGCGCTGCCGCACATCGAGACCGATCTGGGCCTGAGCCGCCAGGCGGTGACCTGGACCGTCAGCGCCTACACCCTGGCGTTCGGCGGCCTCATGCTGCTGGGCGGGCGCACCGCCGACCTGATCGGAGCCAAACGCGTCGTCCTCGCCGGCCTGCTGATCTTCACGGCGGCGTCCCTGGTCACCGGGCTGGCCGGATCGGCCGGCATGCTGCTGGGCGGCCGCGTCGCCCAGGGAGTGGGCGCGGCGATGCTGTCACCCGCTGCGCTGTCCCTGGTCGTGAGCCTGTTCGACGGCGACGAGCGGAACAGGGCGCTCGGCGTGTGGTCGGCGCTCGGCGGCGGCGGCGCCGCCCTCGGCGTCCTGCTCGGCGGCGCGCTGACCGCGGGCCCCGGCTGGCCCTGGGTGTTCTACGTCAACGTCCCCATCGGGCTCGTGATCATCTTGGCGCTCGCCCGGATGCTGCCGCGCCAGCAGGCGGCCAAGCCCCGGCCGCGGCTGGACGTCCTCGGGGCGCTCCTGGTCACCGCCTCGTCCGGCGCCCTGATCTACGCGCTGATCCGCGCCGGCGACGACGGCTGGCTGACTGCCGCGACCGGCTGGCTGGTCCTGCTCGCCGCGACCGGCTACCTGGCGTTCACGGTCAGGCAGAAGACCGCCGTGTCCCCCATGATGGACGTCTCGCTGCTGGTGCGGCGCCCGGTGGCGACTGGCACCTTCCTGATCCTGATGGCGACCGCCCTGATGATCGCGGTGTTCTTCCTGGGCACGTTCTACTTCCAGCACGGGAAGGACTACGGCGCCCTGCGCACCGGCCTGCTGTTCCTGCCCGTCGCGGTCGCGACGATGTTCGGCGCGAACCTCACCGGCCGGATGATCGCCAGGTCGGGCCCGCGCCCCCCGGCCGTGGCGGGCCTCCTGGCGGCCGCCGCCGGCATGGCCCTGCCCGCGCTCTCGCTGCACCCGCTGAACGTCGTGATCGGCACGGCGGTCGCGGGCGCCGGGACCGGCGCGATGTTCGTCGTCGCCTCCGCCACGGCGCTCGGGCAGGTGGCGCCGCACGAATCCGGCATCGCGTCCGGGATCGTCAGCACGTTCCACGAGTTCGGCGCGTCCCTCGGCGCCGCGGTGATCTCCAGCGTCGCCGCGGCGAGCCTGACGGGCGACACCTTCGACGGGTTCACCGACGGTTTCGTGCTGGCCGCGGTCGCCGCCGCCGTCGGCGCCCTCGCGGCCGCCGCCCTCACCCCGCCGCGCGACCGCCCGGCACGCGCCGCAAGTCCCGGCACCTGACCCATGTCGCACGCCGATATCGTCCGAGTCACGCCGTCCGAGGAAGGTGCCCCGATGATCGTCAGACCGGCCGAGCCCGCCGACCTGCCGACGCTCGCGCCGCTGTGGCGGGCGGCGTGGCTCGACGGGCACACCGGCCACGTCCCCGCCGCGCTGATGGACGCGCGCGGCCCCGACCACTTCGCCGCCCACATCGAGAGGTACGCCGGCTCCACCCTCGTCGCCGCGGACGCCGGCGGCCGGATCCTCGGCCTGATCATCCTCGGTGACGACGACGGCGAGGTGATCCAGCTCGCCGTAGACAGGGCGGCCCGAGGCCAAGGCGCGGGCGGCGCTCTCCTGCAAGCGGCCGAAGACCGGTTCCGGGGCCGGCACGCCCAGACGTGGCTGGCGGTGGTCCCCGGGAACACGCGCGCCCGCCGCTTCTACGAATTCCACGGCTGGCGCGACACGGGCCTCATGACCTACCAGGCCCCGACCGCGACCGGCACGGTGGACGTCCCCGTCCACCGCTACGTCAAAGACCTGGAGGCCAAGCCGGACTGAGACGCCGCGATCGGACACTGTGACCATGACCGTCCTGGAAACGGAACGCCTGACCCTCCGCCCCCTCACCGGCGACGATTTCGACGACTACGCCGCGATGATGGCCGACCCCCAGGTGGCGGAGGGCCTGGCCGACCCGGTCGGCCCTTCCCCGGCCGACGCCTGGCGCAGCCTGGCCCTTTTCATCGGGCACCGCGAAATCCGCGGCTACTCCCACTGGGCGGTGGTCGAGCGGGCGACGGGCCGTTTCGTCGGACGCGCGGGCCCCTGGAAACCGCACGACTTCCCGGGCCTCGGCGTCGGCTGGTGCCTGGCCCGCGAGCACCGGGGCAAGGGCTACGCCACCGAAGCCGCCCGCGCCGCCGTCGCCTACTGCTTCACCACCTTGGGCGCCGACGAGGTCATCTCAGTCATCCGCCCGGGGAACACGTGCTCCATCGCAGTGGCGCGACGGATAGGCCACCGCTTCCTACGCGAAACCGACTACAAGAACGCCCCGGCCCTCATCTACGCCCAGCAACGGCCGGCCGCTGCTCGGTGAGCCGGGCGGTGGGCTGGTCAGTGGGTGTCGGTGGCGGCTCGGACGGCGGCACGCAGGGCGGTGCGGGTCAGCAGGAGGACGGGACCGTCCGGGTCCTTGCTGTCCCGCACCGCCACCACCGAACCGGCCGCCCCAGCCACGTTCGCCAGCTCGACGCACTCGGCGGCGTTAGAGCCGCTGTAGCTGCTCTTGCGCCACGTGGTGTTCGTCGGGTCCATCTCTCCTCGACCTTTCGGATCAGTTCACGTGATGTTGCCTGCGTGAGCACCTGATGAGGTGCACGACTAGGGGTTCGTGAGGTTGGACAGATCCCGCCGGATTGTTAGTGGTGATGCCGGACGGCTGGCTTGTTTGTGATCGCTCTGCCCTCTATGGCTGCTGCTCGGTAGGTCGGGAGCCGGGTGGTGACGTCGGATGATCAGTGGGCGTCTCTCACAGTTTGGACGGCGGTTCGCAGGGCGGTGCGGGTGAGCAGGAGGACGGGGCCGTCCGGGTCCTTGCTGTCCCGCACCGCGACCACCGAGCCGGCCACTTCAGCCAACTCGACGCAGTTGCCGCCGTTGGAGCCGGTGTAGCTGCTCTTGCGCCACTTGACGTTTCTCAGGTCCATCTCTCCCGGACCACCTTTCTAATCAACTCGCGCGACATCTCTTCGGTGAGTGCCCGTGAACGAAGAGCGTTTAGAGTACGCGCCAGCACGGACAAGTCCGTCGGATCATCCGTCGTGATGGCGCGAATCGCCGTCTCGACGTATGCAACCTCACTTCGATCGTCCATCGTGGCGATGGTGAACGCGCCCATGTTGCCATCGTGCTCGCCACTTTCTAACACTACTTGAACCGTGACGTTGGGCAACATGCTCAGGTCCAATAGGTGTTCCAACTGCTCCTTCATCGTCTCGGCTGTGCCGACCGGACGACGAAGCGCCTGCTCGTCGACCAGCAGCACAAGCTCCGGAGGCGTGCGTCTGTCGCGCCCCTTAAGGATCTCTTGGCGAGCGAGCCGCGCTGCCACGGCCTCTTCGTTGCCTTGCAGGAGGGCGGACGCGTAGGCCGGAGTCTGGGCGAGGCCCGCGATCAGCATGGGCTCCCACGAGACAAGCATCGCCGCATCCATCTCGATCTTGGGCCAGTCGAACCAGATCGGGACCGGGTGGCCGTCCCTGTTCAGGTCTTCCCAGAGCTTGTTCAGGGCTCCGTCGGAGCCGAGGATGCGGTCGACCTGCTCCACGAATGACCGTGTAGCCCGCCTGGTGCCGTTTTCGATACGGCTCACCTGAGCCTTGCTGATGTTCGTGCGGTCGGCGATGGACTGTTGGGTGATGCCTTTTGCCTCGCGCATTCGGCGCATCTGTCCACCGAACGCGATCAGGGCGGGGGACTCCTTGGGGCGTTGGCGTCTTGGGGGCATGATCGCAAAGTTTCCCCTTCTTGGTACCTCGCCGAGAGGGTGCGTGTGTCACCAGTCGTTACCAAGCCAGCTCGGTAACAGCATCGTAGCTGGGAACCTTGCTAAATGTGTGGTGTTCGCCACACACAGTGAGGAGAGGTCATGGGCCAGGCGGCGACGCGGAACGAGATGGTGGTGAAGCAGGACCTCAAGGTCGTCGCGGAGGTCCGGCAGTTCGTGCGGCTGGTCGTCGGCCAGTGGGGCATGGACGACTTCGTACCGTGCCTGGTGGCGAGTGAGCTGGTCACCAACGCGCTGTTCTACGCGTCCGAAAAGGACGGCGATGTGATTCTGCGGCTGGACCGCACCGAGGACGACGCCCTGTGGATGGAGGTCCAGGACGCGACGTGCGTCCTGCCGCACGTGCGGGAAGCCGACATGGTCAGCGAGGTGGGCCGGGGCCTGTTCATCGTCGACCAGTTCTCCCGCCGCTGGGGCGTCCGCCCGCTCGCGGGCAAGGCCGGCAAGGTCGTCTTCGCGGTCATCGACCGCACTTGAAGACCAGCGGAGGGGCGTTCCCTCCCGTCCGCCCCTCCGCTACCCATCGGAATGCGTGCTCACGAGCCCGCTCAACCATCGGCTGCCGCGCGAAAAGCTGCCCGCGACCGCATTGGGGCACTTTCTGTGCTCCGGTGCCGCTATGGAGACGTGGGGAGGCGGATGCGGGTGAGGATGTCGGCGATTTCGCGGGTGCGTTCGTCGTCGGGGCCGCTGATGACGAGGTGGTCCTGGTAGAGGGACTCGAACACGTTCTCCGCGGCGGCTCGGTCGTCGGCGGACAGCAGGAGCATGCCGATGCTGTACCGGATGTCGAGGGCGAGTTCGCTGGCGTGGCTGTCGGCGGCGGCTACGTCGTCCAGGAGGCGCCGGAACTGGTCGAGCGCCACGGTGTTCTGGCCGAGGTTGGCGCGGCAGTGGGCCGCATAGCGGCGGGACTCCAGGGCGCGATCGCTGGACGGCCCGGCGGTGCGGGCGTAGGCGTCGGCCAGGGAGTCGAACTCCGGGAGGGCAGTGCGCGAGTCCCCGCCGAGGAAGAGGATCAGCGCGCGGTGGAAGCGGAGCTTGAGCAGGTCCGGGCTTTCGGAACCCAGCACCTTGGCGGCCGGGCCGATGACGGCCTCAACGGCGTCGGCGGCCTGCGCGAACCGCTCGGATTCGAGGAGCTGCGTGGAGCGCTTTAGCGCGTCTTCGATGGCGTTCTGGAGCTGGGTGGGCGGTGTGGTCGGTGCGTGCGGCACGGTCGGCGGCGCTGCCGGAACCGGAGCAGGACGGCGCGGGCGGCGGCGAGGGGCGTTCGGCTGCCGGTACAGGAGCGTCGGGTCGGGCATCTCGCCGAGCCGCGGGCTCGTGGGGAGCGCCGGCGAGCCGGGGGACGGCAGGAACGGGAGCAGGCGCTCGTAGACGGCGTAGGCGTCGGCCGGTCGCTGTTCGGGCTTCTTGGCGAGCAGGTCCAGGACGAGTTCTTGCAGCTCCGGCGGCACGTCCGGGCGCAGGCTGCGCAGCCGCTTGGGCTCGGCGGTGATGTGCTGTTTCCAGAGTTCGTACTGGCTCTTGCCGTTGAAGACGGGCGTCCCCGACAGCAGTTCGTGCAGGACGCAGCCCAGGGCGTAGAGGTCGCTCTGCGGGGTCACCTGCGCGGCGTTGACCTGCTCGGGCGACATATAGCGGCTGGTGCCCATCGGGCTGCCCGTGACGGTGATCCTGGTGACGTCGCGGCGGAGGATCGCGGCGATGCCGAAGTCGAGGACCTTGACCGTCCCGTCATCGGTCACCAGGACGTTGTCGGGTTTCAGGTCGCGGTGCACGACCGGGATCGCATGCGCGTGGGAGAGCACGGTGGCGATCTGCGCGCCGATCGCGGCGGCCCAGGCGACCGGCAGCGGGTCGGCCGGGTCGATGTAGGAGCGCAGGTTCCTGCCCGGGATGTACTGCATCACCAGGTAGAGGCGATCCGCGGAGTCTGCGTCCAGGACGGCGTCGTACACCTGGGGCACGCCGTGGTGCTGGATGCGGGCGGTGACGCGCGCCTCGCGGCGGAACCGTTCGGCCAGGTCGGCGATGTGCTCGGGTGCGAGCAGCATCTCGGGGCGGATGGCCTTGACGGCGATCTCGCGGTCCAGGACGGAGTCGTAGCCGCGCCAGATCGTGCCCATGCCGCCGGACCCGATCTCCTCGATCAGTTCATAGCGGTCGGCAATGGTCCTGACCGGCATTCCTACTCCGCGTGCACTCGCCGTTGTTTGCCCTGGCTAAGTGTTTCGAGAGCGGAGATGGCCTGTCCAGCCGCCCTCCGATTCGCTCGGGGACGGCTGGACGGACGAAGGCATCAGGCGACGCCGGCCTGTTCGCGCAGCAGTTGCCAGGCGGCACGTCGGGCGCGGCTGTTCAGGGACGACTTGAACTCGGGGTCGGAGCCGAAGTACTTCTCGCCGAGGGTGGCGATGGTGTCGACGTGGTCCATCATCTTGTCTTCGAAGACCTTGTCGAAGACGACCCCGAAGTTCTCCTGGTCGTTGTTGGCGACCGCGGCCTGTTTGACCTTGGGGTCGGCCATCGCCTCTTCGAACGGCTGGATGATGTCCTCTTCGGTGAAGTCCGTGCCGAACTTGGCGTTGAACCTCTCGATCAGTTCTGCGAGAGGCGACTTCTCCGGCTCCTTGGCGCCGCCGGCGCCGTCCCCGAATCCCTTCACCACCGTCGCGCCTTCGGGGGTGAGCCTGAGGTCGTGCTCGCCGGTCTTCTCGACCCGCATGTGGCTTAGGTCGATCTCGCCGATGTCGACGCCGCCGTCAGCGCGCCTCGGGAGCCTGTTGAGCAGGTGCCTCCCGTACAGGTGGAGACGCTCCAGCTCGGCGTCGTGATACGGGACGATCTGCGAAAGGAATCCGTACTTCCGCACATAGTCGTTGAGGTTCGCGCGGAAGTCCTCGGCTGTCTCGTGGTCGTCCTCGTCCTCGCTGTCGATCAGCGCGGTGAAGCGCACGACGGCCGGGTTCAGCAGCCGGTACAGCTCGGCGTGCAGCTTCTGCCATCGCGCCGTAGAGCCGGCGGCTCTCTCCTCGGCTTCGAGGTAGGCGCGGGCGAACTCTTCCATCTCCGCGTTGACGAGGATCTGCGCCGACATGACGCGGCTCTGCGCGGTGTAGAGGAGGTTCGGGTCTGACGGGAGGGTCATCGCCTCCTCGTAGTAGGGGCGGAATGCCTCTTGGATGTCCTCGGCGTCGTTGACGAAGTCCACGACCGCCAGGTCGGTCTGGCTCTTGCGGTCGGCGGTGCGGTTGAGCCGGGACAGCGTCTGGACGGCCGAGATCCCCGCCAGCTTCTTGTTGACGTACATCGTCGTCAGCAACGGCTGATCGAAGCCGGTCTGATACTTCTCGGCCACGACGAGGATGCGGTATTCGGGTTTGCCGCGTCCGCCCGTATGCGCGGCCAGGTCGTCGGCCCGCGTGTACGCGAACGCCTTGGGAAGGGCGCCCTCGGGCAGGCCGCCGTTCTCCTTGGACTCGGTGACCTCTTCCTTCTCGTACGTGAGTGAGCCGGAGAACGCCACCAGGACGCCGATGCCGTATCCCATGTCGTCGATGTGCTGTTTGATCGCACGCGACATCTGCACGGCGCTCTTGCGGGACGCGGTCACCACCATGGCCTTGGCGCGTCCGCCGAGCCGCCCCTGAGTGTGCGCCCGGAAGTGCTCCACGATGATCTTCGCGTGCTGCGCGACCGTCGAGGGGTGCGTCACCGCGTACCGCGCCAGCAGCGTGTTCGCCTTGGACGGGTCGACCTCCCGCTCGTCCGGGTTCTTGTTGACGAGCTTCCAATAGGTGTCGTACGTGACGTAGTTGCGCAGCGGATCGAGGATGAAGCCCTCCTCGATGGCCTGCCGCATCGAGTAGGTGTGGAACGGCCGGTACGTCGACTTTCCGGCCGCGGTGTCCAGCGTGCCGAACAGCTCCAGCGTCTTGCTCTTGGGCGTCGCCGTGAACGCGAAGTAGGACAGGTTGGACGCCTGGGAGCGCTGCGCGGCCTTGCGCTCCAGCTTGGCCTCGACCGTCGTGGCACCCTCGTCCTCGTCGTCGGCGTCCAGGCCCAGGTCGCGCAGCGCGGCCTTGACCGCCGTCGTCGCGTCTCCGGATTGAGACGAGTGCGCCTCGTCCACGACGATCGCGAACCGGTGACCGGCGATCTCGGTCGGGTTGCGCTTCAAGAAGTCGATCAGCGCCGGGAACGTCTGCAGCGTCACCGTGATGATCTTCCCGGACGACCGGGACAGCGCCTTGGCGAGCTGCTCGGACTTCGCGCCGGTCTTCTCGTCGATCTTCACCACGAGCCCGGCGGTCTGCTCGAACGCGCCGATCGTCTCCCGCAACTGGGCGTCCAGGTTCCGCCGGTCGGTGATCACGACGACCTTGTCGAAGACCGGCGTCCCCGGCTCGACCCCGTTCGCCACCGCCTCCGGCGCAAGCTCGGCGGCGTTCACGGGCGTGTGGAGCGACGACAGCCGGTGCGACAGCCATGCGATGGTGTTCGACTTGCCGGAACCTGCGGAGGCCATCACCAGGTAGTTGTGACCGGCCCCGTGGCGGGCGGCGTGCGCGGTGAGCTTCTTGACCACATCCCACTGGTGGTAGCGCGGGAAGATCATCGTCTTGCTCGTGCGGCCGCCGGCGCTCTTCGACTTCTGCTCGTGGACGAACCGCTGGAGCATGTCCAGCCAGTTCTCCGGCTCCCAGATCCGCGTCCACAGATACGAGGTCGCGTACGTTCCGGGCTCGACCGGCGCCGGATTGCCCGCGCCGCCAGGCTGCCCCGGCCCTTCGGACCCGGTGTTGAACGGCAGGAACCGCGTCTTCTGCCCCCGCAGCTGCGTCGCGACGAAGACAAGGTCGGGATCGACGCAGAAGTTCGCCACCACCCGCTGCCGGAAGATCAGCTCACTCGGGTCGCGGTCGCGCCGATACTGCTCCTTCGCCTGCTCCACGCCCTGCCCGGTCAGCGGGTTCTTCAGCTCGGCCGTCGCGACCGGAATCCCGTTGACGAACAGTGCCAGGTCGAGCCGGTTGCCCTTGTCGGCCTGCTTGGTCGCGTACTCCAGCTCGCGCACGACCGTCAGCCGGTTGGCCCGGTACTCGTTCAGGGCGGAGTCGTCCAGCACAAGGTTCGGCTTGAAGTAGGCGACGCGGATCAGGACGCCCCGATCCTTCACGCCCTTCCGCAGGACGGTGAGCACCCCGTCTTCCGCGATCGCCCTATCGAGCCGCTTGGCGAAACCGACCTGCGCGGCCTCGGTGCTGCTCCCGTAGAGCATGACGAGCCGTTCCCACTCGTCGCCCTGGGTGGCACCGATGAAGGTGAAGAGCTGCCGGGTGTCCAGGCCGAGTTCCGGCCGGTAGTCGCGCGGATCGCCCTCCTGCCAGCCGCTCTTGAGCATCGCCGCGACGATCGCGTCCCCGAACGCCTTCTCGTCATGCACCGGACTCATGCCCTACTCCGCAACCCCACGACCGGATGCCGTAGAAACATCGAACTCCCCTGTGACCGCCGCCGTGATCAGCGCCTGGCGGCGCTCCGCCAGCAGGGACAGCTGCCGGTCCACGAGGTCCCTCATCTGCTGCATCTGGGAGGTCGCGCGTTTCACTTCCTTAGAAATCTGCAGCTGAGTGCCCATGTCCGGCAGCGGCATCCTGATCTGTGCCAGGTGCGTGGGGCCGAAGTGCTGCATGGCCGCGCCCGCCTTGAGGGCGTCGATCTGCTTGAAGAACGACGATGACTGTAGGAAGCACTCGACGTAGTCCATGTCCACTGCCGGGGACGTGGGACGCAGGATGATCAGCCCGGTGTACGGGATGGCGCCCACGACCTCGGGCGAGGTGACAGAGGAGACTTCTCCCATGGTGGCGCTGCCGCTGATCACGCGGTCGCCGAGCCTGAGAGCGAACTTGCTCCACCTTTTGGCGACCATCGCGGCGTCCAGATAGTTGCAGCCGGTCAGCGTGACATTTCCGTCCCTGAGGCCGCGCAGCCGGACCAACGGCACCCCGGACGACCGGAAGTCCTCCGCCATGATCCCCGGACCCTCAATGAAGCGGACCATGTACTTCAGGGGAATCGTGGTGTCTTCGATCGGCTCGAAGTTGGAGTCGATGACCCTTTGGTGCCGCTCGATGAACAGCGCCTTCAGCTTGCCGTAGTCGCCGGCGAGCCGGTCGATGTGGGCGGTCTCGGCGTCCAGGAAACCGGCGATGCGCCGCTGCTCCTCCACGGACGGAAGCCAGGCGCGGTGTTCCGCGACCAGCTCCCACGACGTCCTGGGCATCTTCGACCCGTACGCGGTCGTGGTCGCCCATTCGATCCACGGCCGCGACAGCGTCAGGTAGAAGAGGAATTCCGAGGCGATCCTCGGCCCTGGACGCAGCACCAGAAGCTCCCCGGTCGCGGTGCCGGCCTCGGTGGCGATGTACGACTTGGCGAGGTAGGGGCGGAGCTTGCTGAACAGCACGTCTCCGGCCCGGTGGGCGACGCTGTCCCCGGCCGCCTTCACGGCGAGCTGCGAGGTGAGCAGCCTGCCGGTGCCCTTCTCAATGTCCTCCAAGGCGATGAAGGGCCGTGGCGTGCCGTCCGACTTCTCCACCGGGTTGGAGACCGCCGACTTGATGCGCACCACGGTCATTCGGTGACCTCGCTGAGGAGGGTTTGGATTTCGGCTTCGAGGGCCTTCAGTTCGGCGTCTATCTCCGCCAGGGGGCGCGGGGGCTTGTAGACGTAGAAGTGGCGGGTGAAGGGGATCTCGTAGCCGATCTTGGTCTTGGTGTGGTCGATCCAGGCGTCCGGGACGTGCGGGAGGACCTCGCGCTTGAGGTAGTCCTCGACGTCCTGGTCCAGCGGGACGTTCCCGTAGTCGCGCAGGTCGGTGTCCGGTTCGATGACGCCCTTGCGCACGTACTGGGTCTCGCCCTCGGGGTCGCGGACGCCGATGGCGTCGCGGACGGCCTTGGCGAACGCGGCGCCGGGCGGCCACTGCAGGCCGGCGTCCACGACCGCGCCCATGAGCGCGTTGAGCATCTCCGCCTTGGTCGGCCAGCTGCTCCCCAGGAGCGGCCGCACCGCGTCGACGAGGGCTGCGGCGTAGTCGAGCTTCTGCACCTGCTTGGCGGCCTCAAGCGCCGCCAAGGTCTCCTCGGTCAGCTCGAAACGCAGCTTGAGGGGACGCTCGACGGTGATGCGGCGGTAGCCGAAGTCCTGGTTGCGGAAGACCTTGACCTTGCCGTGCAGCGGGTGCGCAGGGTCGGCCGCGACCTCCAGGGCGTCGCCGTAGAGCCGGGTGATCTCGCCGATGTGGTCGGGGCGCCCGTCCTGGCCGTCGCCGATCTCCTTGCGCTTGTCGCCCAGGGACTTGCGCATCTTCTGCCAGTAGTCCCGGGCGTCCAGGAGGACGACCTTGCCCTCGTGGTCGGGCTGCTTGCGGTTGGTGACGATCCAGAAGTAGGTGGAGATCCCGGTGTTGTAGAACAGCTGGTCGGGCAGCGCGACGATCGCCTCCAGCCAGTCGTTCTCGATGATCCACTGGCGGATCCGGGACTCGCCCGACTCCGCGGCGCCGGTGAACAGCGGCGAGCCGTTGAAGACGATCGCGATGCGGCTGCCGCCGGCCTCCCGCGGCTTCATCTTCGAGATCATGTGCTGGAGGAACAGGAACGAGCCGTCGTTGATCCGCGGCAGCCCCGCCCCGAAGCGCCCGGACTCGCCGAGCGTCTCGTACTCGTGCTCGATCTCCTCCTTGACCTTCTTCCACTCGACGCCGAACGGCGGATTGGCCAGCAGGTAGTCGAACTTGGCGTTCCGGTGGCCGTCGTCGCTGAAGGAGTTGCCGAACGCGATGTGGTCCGGGTCCTGCCCCTTGATCATCAGGTCGGACCGGCAGATCGCCCACGACTCGGGGTTGAGCTCCTGCCCGTACACCTCGACCGTCGCGTCCGGGTTGAGCGAGGTGATGTACTCCTGCGTCGTGCTGAGCATCCCGCCGGTGCCGCAGGCCGGGTCCAGCACCTTGCGGACGACGCCGGGCACGCTGAGCGCGTCCGCGTCCGGCGCCACCAGCAGGTTCACCATCAGCTTGATGACCTCGCGCGGCGTGAAGTGCTCACCGGCCGTCTCATTGGAGAGTTCCGAGAAGCGCCGGATGAGGTCCTCGAAGAAGTAGCCCATGGCGTGGTTGGGCACGACCTCGGGGCGGACGTCCAGGTCGGCGAAGCGCCCGACGACCTTGTAGAGCAGGTTCGCGCCGTCCAGCCGCCTGATCTGCTGGGCGAACTCGTACTTCTCCAGCACCTCCCGCGCGTTCGGGGAGAAGCCCGCGATGTACATGGTGAGGTTCGTCGCGGCGTGCTCCGGATCGTTGGCGATCTTCGCGAGGGTGTAGCCGGTGGTGTTGTAGAACGACTGGCCCGACGCGCGGCGGAGGAACCGGTCGGTGTCCATGTCCTTGCCCTTGAACCGCTCCACCGTCTCCTGGACGGCCGCCCGGGTCGGCTCCAGGACGGTCTCCAGCCTGCGCAGCACGGTGAACGGCAGGATGACCTTGCCGTACTCCGACTGCTTGAAGTCGCCGCGCAGCAGGTCCGCGACCGACCAGGCGTGGTTGACCAGTTCGGTGTGCTTGCTCGAGTTCAACGGGTTCCCCTCCGGATGTGCCGGCCTGCGGAGCAGGGATTCTCAAGTCTGGGGGATGCGGGACGGCCTGCGCTGCGGCTCATGGCAACTCGATCCCCGGGGGGAGCAGCGCACCGCTGCTGAGGGTGGTGGCTATGAGGTCCGCTGCCTCGTCGGCGTGGTTCGCGGCGTTCCGTGCGGTGCTCCGGAGTTCGTCCACCTTGCGGAACGCGCGGCCGTAGGCGGTCTGCTCGCCGATCGGAAGGAGCGGGACGCGCAGCCGGGACGCCACGAGCTGCTGCGTGGAGCTGCCGGTCGTCGCCTGGCTGACGTTGTCGGGCGCGCTGACGAATCCGGCGAGGAACCACGGGTCGAGTCGCGCCGGGTCGGGGCGCAGCAGGAACACGCCGTTGCCGAGCAGGCATCCGGCGTCCTCCTCGTCCGCCACGCGCGCCGCGACGCCGTGCGGGCCGACGATCTGGGTGATCAGGACGTCGCCCGCCTCGACGACGATCGGATCGGCCAGGTGCAGTCCGCGCGCGTCGCCGCCGGCCCGCGTCCCGCCGATCAGATCGCGCGCCCGCAGGACGGGCCGGTCCGCGTGGCCGGCGGACATGGGGTCGGTCGTGGCGGCCCGCGTTCCCTTGTGGACGGCGAGGGCGCCGCCGCGGGTCAGGTCGGCGACCGTCGCGGTTCGCCAGGTGCGGCTCGCCTCCCCGGCCGAGGCCAGCGGCCCGATCTCGGTCGCGGCGGCCAGCGCGGCGACGTCCGCTTCGAGGCGCTCGATGAGCCGGGCGACGTCGCGCAGGGCCGCGTCGGGGGTGATCACGGGCGCGATGCGGACGTGCCGTCCGGGCGAGAGGTCGACGAGCTCGTCCAGGAGGTCGATCGCCGGGAGTGCGCGCGCGGTTCCCGGGATCTCGGCGAACTCGGCGGCGGTCTCGGTGAACGCCCGCCACGTCCCGGTGATCGTCTCGTGGAGCTTGCCGGCGTCGGCGGCCCTGCCCTCGCCGGCGGAGGCGTCCATCAGCAGCACCAGGTCGCGGCCGGGGCGCCCGGCGTCGGGGGCCCGGAGTATCCACAGGTGAAGCCCGATGTGGTGCGGCACGGCGAGGCCCGCGGGGAGGGCGATCACCCCGCACAGCGCGCCCTGCCGGATCAGCTCGGCCCGGATGCGGCGGCCGGACGGCCGCGACGCGGTCGCCGGCGGCAGCAGGAGCACGGCCTGGCCGCCCTCGGCCAGATGCGCCAGGGCGTGCTGGACCCAGGCGAGTTCCGGCTCCGAACGCGGCGGCACGCCGTAGGCCCACCGGGTGTCGAACGCCAGCTCGTCGTGGCCCCAGTCGCGGTCGCCGTAGGGCGGGTTGCACACCACGGCGTCCACGTGCAGGCCGGGGAAGGCGTCGTCGCGGAGGCTGTCGCCGGTCCGCACGTCCACCGAGGCTCGCGGCGCCGCCTCCGCCAGCCGGGCCCTGGCCTGGGCCGCGGTGACCGGACGGTACTCCTGGCCGCGCACGTCCGCGCCGGGCTCAAGGGCTGCGGCGACCGCGGCGAGCAGGCGCCCGCCGCCGCAGGCCGGGTCGAGGACGCTGCGGACGCGCGCGTGGCCGGTCGTCACCAGCGCGGCCATCAGATCGGCGAGCGCGTCCGGTGTCGGATGCGTCCCGCGGACGCCGATCGGCGCCTCGGTGTGCTCGTCGAGGACGTCGAAGGCGGCGAGCGGGCCTTCCTGGTGCGCGACCTGCGCGGCCGCTCGCAGCAGCGTCGCGGACACTGTCGCGCCGCTCGTCGCGGGTGTCTTCGCGCGGCCCGTCGCGGGTGTCTTCGCGTCGCCCGCGGAGGGCGTCTTCGCGTCGCCCGTCGCGCCGGACCCGGTCGAGGCGAGGGCTTCGGCGAGCAGCGCGGTCAGCTCGCCGTCGGTCAGCTTCGCGGTCGCGGCGCGCTCGCGGGCGTCCAGCCCGGCCAGGTGCGCCGTGAACAGCGCGACGGCCTCGATCTCGCCCGGCGGGCGGCCGCGCAGGCGGGCCCGTAGCTCGTCGCTGGACGAGCGGGCCGGGAGGCGGCCCCGGGCGTCCAGCCACGCCTCGATCTGCTGCCGGTCGTAGCTCGGGCTGGCCTCCGTCCCGCCGGTGGGCTGCGGGAAGTCGGGGTGGCGCCGGCGCCAGTTGCTCACGGTCGCGCGCGTCACGCCGGCGAGCCGGGAGATCTCGGCGGCGGTCAGCTGCTCGCTCTGCGATGCCATCGGCACATCCTTGTCAGCTTTCGGGAGCATCGCCACTGTACACCACCCAATGCCGCGAAAGCATTTGACAGTGCTTTCACGGCATGCTCTCATGATGGTGCTTTCAGACGGCCAGGGCGCGAGGAGCACGGGATGACCGGGTGGGTGGCGATCGACTTCGAGACGGCGAACTCCCTGCGGGGAAGCCCGTGCTCGGTCGGCCTCGTCAAGGTGAAGGAACGGCAGATCGTCGAGGAGTGGTCGTCGTTCATCAAGCCCCCCGCCGGGCACGACCACTTCGACGCCTGCAACGTCCGCATCCACGGCATCACCGCCGACCGCGTCCGGGACGCCCCCGGCTGGCCCGAGACGCTGGAGCGGATCGTCGAGTTCGCGGGCGGCGCCCCGCTCGTCGCGCACAACGCGGCCTTCGACATCGGAGTGCTCGCCGACGCGTGCCGGGCCGTCGGCCTGCCCGTCCCCGACCTCCGCTTCGCATGCACGCTCGTCGTCGCGCGGCGCGCCTGGGACGGCCTGCTGTCGTACAAGCTGCCGGTGCTCGCCGGCGCCCTCGGCATCGACCTTCCCCGGCATCACGACGCCGCCGCCGACGCGCGGGCCGCGGCCGAGGTGATGATCGCCGCGCTGCGCCGGCAGGGGACGGCCAGGCTCGGCGACCTCCTCGCCGCCCACGGGATCCGGATGGGCTCCTACCGCGGCGGCGTCCGCCGGGGGTGCGTCCACCGGGGCGGCGCACCGCCCGAGCCGTCCCCGGCCGCCGACCCCGGCGCCGACCCCGACAACCCGTTCTACGGGGCCACCGTCTGCTTCACCGGAAAGCTGCCCGGCATGACGAGGGCGGAGGCCGCCCGGCGGATCGCGGCCCTCGGAGCCCACATCGCCGACGACGTCACCCGCTTCGTCGACCTGCTGGTGCTCGGCGGCGTCGAGCCCCACCGGCTCGCGCCCGGAGCGACCACGACCGGCAAGCACGCCAAGGCGCAGCGGCTCCGCGACCGCGGCCACGGCATCACCGTCATCGACCACGAGGAGTTCTTCGAACTGCTCGCGGCGGCCCAAGGCTGAGCCGCCCGAGCGGAGGCCTTCCGGCCTCCGCTCTCACCCCCTGACACCAAGGAGCACACCATGCGCAAGATCACCATCGGCCTCGTCGCGGTCGCCGTCCTCGCCGCCGGCTGCAACCTGGAGGAGGACCCGGTCGCCGTCCAGTCGGCGGGCCCCGGCAAGTCCGCCGGCAAGAGCGGCGCCGAGGGCAAGGCCGAGAAGTTCCCGATCAAGCTGACCGCCAAGCGGGCGACCGCGAAGCGGAGCGTCCTGAGCGACGGCGGCGCCCTGTCCTGCGTCAAGGTCACCGTCACCAACCAGACCAAGAAGCAGCTGGAGGTCAACCCGCTCTACTTCTCGATCACCGACACCAAGAAGACCAAGCACGACACCAGCACCGCCCTCGGCGACTACGAGGGGCAGATCGCCACCACCGAGCTCGCCCCGGGCGAGAAGGCCACCGGCCTGGTGTGCGCGAAGGGCAGGTTCCGGCCCAAGATCGTCGCGATGACGAACCCCCTGTTCGACGAGGCGGCCCGCGCCGAGGTCGCGTCCTGAGCGGGACGGCGCCGGCCGGTGAGGACCGCGGCCCCGGTCCTCGCCGGCCGAGGCGGCGCCGCGCGTCCCGGACGGGACCGCCGCTCGCGCATCGCGGGCGCCGGAAGCGCAGCGCCGCCGCGGAACTGCCCGAGGGGCACCGCTGCACCACCGGCTGGGAGCGCGGCGGCGGCCAAGGGGATCCCGGTCGTGTCGATCGTGACGTCGGCGAGACCAACGCCTGGGTCATCGGAGACGTCGCTAAGCAAGCCCGTCTCTACGCGCAGACGCTCTTCCTCGCCGAGAAGCACGGCCTGCCGCTGCCCCCTCAGCTGGCGGACTACGCCGTCGAGGCGGATGACGGCCCTTCGTAGCCTGCTGCTTCCGTGAGGTGGGCTTCCTTCAAGGACCAGGTGCCGCTGCCTCCGGTGACCTGGAGGAGCGCGCGGGGGCGGAGGTGGATCTCGGTGCCGTCGGCCTGGCCGCCGTCCGGGAGGGCGAGCGTCCGGACGGGGATCAGGGTGGCGTCGTCGAGTTGGAGGAGGCCGAACGCGTTCCCGCTGTGGAACAGCACCGGTCCCGGTGGGCCCAGGTAGCGCACCACGGCGGTCCGGTCACCGGACAGGGAGTGCTCGAACGGCCGGACGCGGCCGGTCGGCGCTTTGGCGCGGTCGTCGGCCTGTCCGAGAGGCGTGACCTCGATCCGCCAGTCCGTTGCGGCGGTTCTCACCTGGAGTATCGCCTGCGCCGGGACCGCGAACGTGCTCCGGCTCGGCAGGGATGGCGTGCCGGGCACCGCGCCGGCCACGACCGGATCGCAGCCGTGGAGCGCGACCAGGTCAGGCCCGTGCAGGTGCACCTGGTGGGGCTGCCCGTCCGGGCAGGTCATGACGGCGATTCCGGGCGGCCCCTGGTAGCTGAGCACCTCGTGTCCGCTGCCCGTGGCCGAGCCGGTGAAGCCGCGCCCGCGTTCCGGACCGCAGATCGTGACGGTCCACGGCCCCTCCGCCTCGACGTGCAGGAACCTCTTCGTGAGCGCCTTGTCGGACACCAGACGGTCGTCCAGGACGATCGTCGCTGCCCTGGGACACACCACGACCGGTGTGCCGCGGCCGAACTCGGTGCGTCGAAGCCAGGCCCGGAGCGTCCCGGGGCCTTCGTTCCTGAACTCGGCCAGCACCGGCTGGGGGAGCCGGCCTTTGATCTTGATGCGCGCAGTGCCGGTGCCGCGGTGCGTACGGGCGGCGGCGTAATGGAAGTGATCGACCGGCGCGGACCCCGGCACCGGGGGTGCTTCGCCCTCCGCCAGCCAGCGGTCGAGGTCGGTGGCCGCCCTGCGCGGCTCCTTCACCCGAAGGCACAGCCAGCGGACCCGCCGTCCCCGCTGAGGCATGGGCCTATGCGGATTCAGATCCCGCAAGGTCAGCATGACCCAGAACCAGTTCCCCCACCGCAGCCGGCGCGCGGGGAGGGGAATGGCGTCCCGCATCTGCAGGACGAGGTTGAGTTCTTCCCGGAACGGCGTCAACTGGGTCACGCCGTCCTCGATCCGGCGCCGCCGCGGCTCATCGCCGTAATGGATCGCTGCGATCGCCGTGCGCGGGACGCGCAGCACCTTCCACAGCAGCAGCGCGTCCCAGATGACGATCTCGTCGTCCGTCACCCAGAGCCGAGGCCGGACCAGCACCAGCCTGAACGTCTGGATCGCCACCCCCGCGAGGACCGCCGCGAAGAGCGGCAACCACAACGCCCCTACGAGTTCGGCGCGGGTGGTCTCCTCGTTGAACTCATCCCAGATCAGGATGAACAGCCCCAGCCAGGCCGCCAACGAGAGCACACCGACGGCCGCGGCCAGCGTCCGCCCCCTGGACCTCGCGATTCTCACCCGGACGGTGGACGCGGCCGGCCGCGCCCGCCAGCCCCACCGGTCTCGGTCGCCGAGGCGGCCCAGCCGGGAACCCTCCCGTTCGCTCGCCTGCCGCCTGCGCGACGCGGGAGCGGCCCGCGTCCAGTAGACGCCCCACATCACCATGGCGTTCAGCCCCACCCCGAGGCCGCCGACCACCACGGCGATGGCCCCGACGCCGAGCGGGTGGTCCCAATCCGGCGACCCGCCCTTCATCTGGACGAAGTCTCCTGAGCCGACGTCGAGGGCGGGAATCGCGTCCCCGGCCTCAATGGAACGGGTGCCTTTCCCTCTGAGCTGGACGCTTCCATGGGTCAGCTGGAAGAGGCTGTCGGTCGTGAACGTCCCGTACCAGGTGCACCCGCCGCGCCCGCACGATTCCGACAGCGCAGTGAACGTGCCGGGAACCCCCTCGCCTTTCGCGGCGCGCCCGGTGGCCGTGACGTCCTCCACCAAGACGCCGAAGACGAAGGGCCAGATCATCAGGAACCCGATGCCGATCACGAGCTGGGTGACGGCGAAAGGCCCGAGGTTGTGGAGCCGGTATCTCCTCAATCCCCGGCCGCCCCTGCGTCGTCCGCCCATCCCCGCCCCACCGCCGTCCCGACCTGTTCACGCAGCCCAAGCATCACATGGCGGCCATAGGAAGATCGAGCGAGCCTGCAAGAACGCGGGAGGAGCGGGTCCTATGCCTCAGCGGGAAGCGTCGAACGCAAGCGCCTTATCGTCCTCAAAACCTCGGCCCGATTCTTGGCCGCCTTGAGCCACCTGGGGAGACGCTCCACCAGGCTCGCCGCCTGGGGCAGTGCACCAGCACTTCGTCGACGAAGTCGTACCCGCGTTTGCGTTCCCGCCGATCCCGAAACCGATCGGCCGCCGATGCCCTCCCAGTCACCCGATCAGCTTGGCAGAGGGCCGGGACGAGAAACGGCTCTCGTCCCGGCACTGCGGTCAGCTCAGCAGCGGGTGCCAGCCGTCGCGGTAGCGGACGCCGCCGCGCCGGAGCCGGACCTCCCCGTGCCAGGTCCCGGGAACGGGCTCGGTAAGGACGAGTTCGGGGCGCTCGACCACGACGCACACGTCCTCGCCGGGCCACCACCAGCCGCACGAGCGCGCAAGGGCGGCCCAAAGGCCGAGGTGGTCCAACGCGTCCGGGCCGTACCGGGCCAGCCCGAGCCGGTGGAGGGCGTCGTAGTAGGCGACCCACCCCGCGTCCTGCTGCCCGTACCAGCACACCGGCACACGTCCGCCGGCCAGCGCGGCGCGGACGGGCCGGCGGAATCCGTGCGCGAGGCTGCGATGCAGGGCGGTATGGATGCCCTGGTGGAGCACGACGCCCACGGGAACCCCCGCGTCGAGCGCCTCCAGCGGCGGCAGCTCCGGCCACGGCTCCTTGTGCTTGCCCTTGCGCACCGGCGT
This sequence comes from Spirillospora sp. NPDC127506, assembly GCF_040302145.1. Taxonomy (NCBI): domain Bacteria; kingdom Bacillati; phylum Actinomycetota; class Actinomycetes; order Streptosporangiales; family Thermomonosporaceae; genus Spirillospora; species Spirillospora sp. NPDC127506. Next base: position 140,251 of record NZ_JBEORG010000002.1, read on the forward strand.
CAGCTCAGGATCTGGATGGACGACACCGGCGCTGAGCGAGCCGCGCAGCTGACTGGCGACCATGGCCAGATCGCTGGCCACCGGCGGCGGTCCCTGCGGGCGCGGCTCCCGGATCCGCTCGTACAGCCGGTCGAGCGTGGGCAGGCCGGCGACGAGCGGGATCGCCCGGTGCGGAGAGTCGACCCACTGGAACCGGGGCCGGGGACGGAACATCCTCGTGTACAGGCCGGCGATGGCGTCTTCGGCCTTCTTGCGGTCGGCGGGCTGCGTGGACAGGCCCTGTTCGAGCCACTCCCGACGGATCTTGGTGGCCTCCTGCCACACACCGCGTGCGCTCTTGCGAGGAAGGCCGGTCAGGGGTTCGGCGGCGTCTACGCGCCGCACGGGCGCGCTCACCGCGCCTGGGCGTCGCCGCCCTTTCGGTTGAAGATCATGCCCCGATGATGACCCGCCCCGTGCGCCTCGCGCAACCGCATACCAGCGCCACGCCACCCGAGGTGGCAACCACACGAGACCGGCTTGAGAAGCGCCTGCGGCGCTGCCGCCGGCAACTGTCGGAGGACGACTGAACCCGTGCCTTTATGACGAGCCGGTCGTCGTAGACCCCTTCATGGGAGTGGTTCGTAGAACGAGTCGACGGCGGGCTGTCCGGTGTAGTTGGGGCCGGCTTGATCGTCCGCTCCGAGATACCGGTACGGGAGCCGTACCTCCCCGCCTCCGCGGCGGGAGATGCGGCGGCGGGCGGAGTCATAGGCGAACCCTTGGGCGCGCAGTCGGGCGGTGAGCCGGCGGCCGGCGGGTGTGCCGTCCGCGCGGCGGACCGAGCGGGCGTCGAAGTTGGCGACGAAGAGCCCATCGCCGGTGAGCCACGAGGCGATGCGGCTCAGGACGCCGAGTTTGTCGCCCACGTAATGCAGCCCATGCACGCAGGTGATGAGGTCGAAGCGGCCGTCAGGGACCCACTCGGTCACCGATCCGCTGATCAGACGCAGAAGCGGGGGACGGCTGCCTGAGACGAACTGGTCCACCAGGTCCAGCCCGATGATCTCGGCTTGGGTTGTGAGGCCGCGATCGGCCAGGAGCCCGGCCGCTTCGGCCGGAGCCCGTCCACTCCCGCAGCACACGTCCAGCCACCGTACGGGCGATGCCGTCCTGGCGCGGGTGCTCAACTCGGCCATGACGTCAATGCCGAGTTCTCGACCGTAGCCATTGGAGCCGCTGAGGGACCGTTCGCGGTTCATCGCGCAGTTCGCCACGACCGACGAGCGCACCAGCGCCTCATCATCGAGCAACCGCGTCACTCCGGCATTGTGTCCCATCAGCGCATGGGCCGCGTTGCGGCCCCGTCGAGGTCATCGAAGCGCGTCTCCGGGCGACACCGAAATGTTCTATTTGCGAAGGAGGAGGGTTCCTTGGACGGCGTTACCATCGTGCAGTCGGTAGACGGGCATTTGGTACAAGGCGGGCGGTGAGGGCCGTGGACGGCTTGCAGTCCGGGAACACCCCGGTCGATCAGAGCAAGCCGAGTGCCGCGCGCATCTATGACTACCTGCTGGGCGGCAAGGACAACTACGACGTCGACCGGCAGGCCGCCGAGGCGGTGCTGGCCGTCGTCCCCGACCAGCGGTTGCTCGCGCGGGCGAACCGGGCGTTCGTGATCCGCGCCGTCCGGTATCTGGCGAAGAGCGGCGTCCGCCAGTTCCTCGACCTGGGCACGGGGCTGCCCACCTCACCCAGCGTCCACGAGGCGGTCGGCGAGGTCGCCGCCGCGCGCGTCGTCTACGTCGACCGGGACCCGGTCGTGAAGGTGTACAACGATGCCCTCCTGGCCACCACGCCCCGGGTGACCTGCCTGGAGGCGGACATCCGCGAGCCGGACGCGATCCTGGAGCAGGTGCGGCAGCAGGACCTGCTCGATTTCGATGAGCCGGTCGCGGTGCTGCTGGCGGCGGTGCTGCACCTGGTCCCCGATGCCGAGGATCCGGCCGGGCTCGTCCGCCGGTTCTGCGCTCCGCTGGTCCCCGGCAGCCATCTGGTGCTGTCGCAGTTCGCCGCGCACAGCGACCCGGAGGCGATGGCGCAGCTGCGCGCGGTCGCCGACGGCACCCCGGTGGAGACCTACTTCCGGGACCGGGAGGAGGTCCTGCGGTTCTTCAACGGGTTCGAGCTCCTGCCGCCCGGCCTGGTCGATGTCGAGCAGTGGCGGCCCGACATCGAACCGCTGCCCACCCGCCTGAAGATCACCGGCGGCGTCGGCCGCCTACCGTAACCCGCGGCTTCATGGGGCCGGTCACCCGACCGACTCCATGGGCACGGCTGCGTCCCGCCGCCATGAGCCGTTCAGAGTGACCAGCCGCCACGGAGTCATTTTGATCACGGTGACGCCCGTGTCGCGATGGTCCTCGACGCCCATGATCCGCGGGTCGTAACCGAGTGGTTCCGCCGCCGTCGCGAACAGGTCCCAGACCCTGGCCCGGGTCGCCTCATCGTCGGCGATCTCCCCCTCGCACTCGGCTACCGCGACCTCTTGCGCCGGGTCCCAGTACGAGCACGAGACGTAGGGACGGTGGCCGAGGTGTGCGATCTTCGGCGAAGCCGAGCGGGTGAACATCCAGCCGGTGAGGCCGTTCTCACCGCGCTCCCAGTAGGGATGGACGACGCGGGAGCGCGGACGGCCGTTCCGATCCACCGTGGCCAGGGAGCACCAGACGATGCGGTGCGCGATGCGGACGAAGTCGTCGAGCGGCCCTGCCTCGGCCCTGTTAGAATCCACAACCATGGTTGTGCATCCTACGCCCGAGAACATCGACCTGTCACTGGCCGCTCTGTTCGCGGGCTGGGCCATGGCCGACGAGGTTCAACGGCGGCTGGCGGCCGACGGCTTCGGCGAGCTGCGATTCAACGACGGGGTCGTGATCCAGCACGTGCTCGCCGGACCGCTGTCGATCACTTCCCTCGCCGAACGGATGAACGTCAGCCAGCAGGCCGCGTCCAAGGCCGTCGCCGACCTTGAGCGCCGCGGGCTGCTCACCCGCGATCCGTCCCCCCACGACGCACGCGCCAAGCTGCTGTACCTCACCGACTACGGCCAGGCGGCAGTCGATGCCGCCCGCAGACATCGCGCGGCCCTCGACGCGGAACTGGCCGATGAATTCGGCAGGGACCGCGTGGACGAAACACGCGCACTACTCGCCGAACTCCTATCCCGCTTCAACGTGGACGGCGTGATCCGCAGACGCGCAATCCGCCCACCCACCTGACCTTCTTCCAGGCCGGCCACCCCCCGATCCCGTGGCCTTCGCGCTCGTGGAAGCAGATCGCGTCGGGCCGCTAGGTGCTGGTCACGGCGCCGTTCGGGGCCCTGATCGGCGATGTTGAGTCGGCGGCTGCGTGTTTGCCCTCCTTGCGCATGGGCCGGCGAAGCAGCCGCCTTTCCGTTGTTCCGGGCCTGTTCGACGATCGGGCTGACGCAGCTCCCGCCGTGGGCATGCCCGCGAACCCGAGAGGACGACCAATGCGCGCTGTGCACGGCCGTCCTCCGGTCTCCTCGAACGGGGCCCGGTCAGTCGGGGACGATGACCGCTCTGCCGCGTCCCTCGTGGGCCCACGCCTCGTGGACGCGGCTGAGCGGGTAGGCGGTGTAGGGCACCTCGAACGTCCCGTCGCCGAACCGGGCGATGATCTCGGGAAGCTCCGCGATCATCTGGGCCTTCGAGACCGAGCCCGCACCGCTGCCGCTGATCCGGATCCGCCGGCTGCGCAGGAGCGCCGCGGGCAGGGCCGCGTCGGTCCCGGCGAGCGAGCCGATCTGCACGTAGTCGGTGGGCGGGGCGCCTTCGTCCATTCCGGCGGCGCCCAGAGCGGCGAAGGCGGCCTCGGCGACAGGGCCCCACACGAAGTCGAGCACGAGCGTGGGCTGCGCCTCGGCGAAGGCCGCACCGAGGGACTCCGCCCAGGTGTCGGGCGCGGCTGCCGCGAGCTCGACGGTGTCGGCGCCGAGGTCGCGTAGCGGTTCCAGCGCCTCGGCGTTGCGTCCGGCCGCGATGACCCGCTTCGCGCCGAGGGACAGTGCCGCCCGGACCGCCAGCCCGCCCGACATGCCCGTCGCTCCGAGCACCAGCGTGGTACCGATCTCGCCGACCTCCTTGTGGCGGGCGGCCAGCGCCATCCAGCCCGACATGGCCGGGTTCATACCGGCGGCGACCGCCAGCGGGTCGGCCCCGGCGGGCAGTTCCACCTCGAACGGGGTGACCATCCGCTCGGCCATCGTGCCCCACGGCGGCCGGGGGAACCCCGTGTAGACCAGCCGGCCGTCGTCGGTCCGAGCCACGGCGTCGATTCCCGGGACGAGCGGATACGCCTGGTCACTGCCGTAATGACGGCCGGAGGCCAGCCCGCGGACGATGTGGTGCAGACCCGCGCCCACGAGACGCAGCGGCGGCCGGTCCGGCCTGGGTTCCGGGTCGGGGAAGTCGGCACAGGCGGGGGCCGATTGAGGGTCGTTGACGACTGCAGCACGCATGGCACGCTCCTGAACTAAGTTCAATTCGGACGAGACCCACCGTGCCTGAACTTTGTTAAGGTGTCAACCGTGGCGAAGGGCATCACGCGGGAGCGCATCGTGGCGGCGGCGCTCGAGCTGCTCAATGACGAGGGCATGGACGCCCTCACCGTCCGAGCACTCGCGTCCCGGCTCGATGTGGGAGCCCCCGCGCTGTACTGGCACGTCCGCAACAAGCAGGAACTGCTCGACGAGATGAGCACGTTCGTCATGCGCCGCGTCACCGACGCCGTTTCCGCGATCCCTCCCAGCGGCAGTTGGCGTGACGACGTGGCCGCCTACGCGCGCGCTCTGCGCGCGGAGTACCTGCGCCACCGGGACGGAGCGCGCATCTTCAGCGGCACGCGCCTCGCCGACCCCGAGGTGGTGAAGGCGAAGGAGTCCTGGCTCGCCCGCCTGACCGCTGCCGGCTTCACGCTCGCCGAGGCGGACGACGTCCTCGACCTGGTCATCGCGTTCGTGGTCGGTTTCGTCATCGAGGAGCAGGAACGGACCCAGTCGGAGCCGGGACGTTATTCGCCCGACGAGCGCGATGCTTGGCTGGGTGAGGGCGCGGAACTGGTCAAGGCGGCCGGCCACCTACGCGACGAGGGCGACCCTCGCTTCGAACGCCAACTCGACATAGTCCTGGACGGCCTCGCCACCCGCCTACCCACCTGACGCCCGACAACCGCGCAGCCGACTCCGACTGACTGGTGCAGGGAGTTGAACTGAACACACAGGGGCAGTCGTTCCGGTGCTCCACCCAGGGCCTATGACCTGCGCTGGCCAAGGCTGGCGCGGCATCCCCTGCCTAGCCACGTGCTATCCAGAGCCGCGAAGCAGGCGTCCAAAAGACGCGACAGGGACTTCGTCCGGATCGCGATCTTGGACGAAGTCCCTGGGCGGAGTGGCGGAGTATCGGGGATTTGAACCCCAGATTGGCCTGCACCCTAACCGCATTAGCAGTTCTTTTTCGGGCGCATGGGCCGGCTCGAGGGCCTGCCGCGTCGGCGTTGGCTGGTCCTGTTGTGCGGTGCGCTGCTGATTCGGAGATCCGGGACGCCACGTCCGGAGCCGGACATCATAGGGGAACCGCCATGAACTGTCGGTGGTCTGTTCTAGCCTGACTACGATCTGACCAATGATGTCTGGAGTGGTCATGGCGGAACGCTGGATCACCAAGGATGGCCGCAGGATTCCGATCGACGACGGTGGAGGAAAGATCGTCGCGGCCGGAGTGGCTGCGATCATGATCCTGGGGAGTGGCGGAGTCACTGGCGGGACGGGAAGTTCACCGGTGAACGTGGAGACCGTCAAGGTCCGTAAGGTGAACGCAAAACGGTCAGCGCGCAAGGGCAAGTCCGACGAAGCGTGGCGTCGTTTGGGAATGCGGCGATTAAAACAGACGACCAGTCGGCGGAATCGGGCGTGCGCGCGCGCCACGTTCGGTGAGGTGCAGCGAACCCTCATACGCAATCCGTGTACCTCGTTGCAGCGGAGGTTGATTGCCATCGCTGATCGGCGTGGGAACACCGCCCTCGTCTCGGTTGCCTGGGTGAGCTTTCGAACCAGCGGTGCCCGGAAGCGGTTCCAGGAGGTGATCGACGTATACGGCACCGGCGACATCAAGCCCCTGGCCGCGAGTATGCTCGGCCTGGCTGGCGTTCGGTTCACCGGACGTTATTACCATTCGATCGACAAAGGTGCGCGGCTTACCGTTGCCGAAGCCGAAAACGTCAAGGGTGCTTTCGAGCCCAAGGTGCTGGATGGATTCGCTGAGATCGCCGCAGAACTGCCGAGTCCAGTGACCCGCCGACGCCGCTGACCCATCCTGGACAGGATCGATTTCGTTGAGCGGTGAATGTTTCGGGACCGGACGATACAGGCGTGGCGGACGCATCGCGGTCTCGCTGATGTAACCACGAGCCCGACGTCGGCAGAGGATCCGAACACGGCAACTCTTCGCGGCATGAGCGGATGGTGCAGTCGACGCTCCGCTAGGTCGAAGGGGTTGTATCGGCGAGGAAAACGACGATGTCGTTGACGACGCGTGCGGGTTGCGCCAGGTGGACTCCGTGCCCGGCACCCGTGTAGAGCGACAGCCGGGCGTTGGGGATGGCGTCGAGCAACACCTGCTGGTCATCAGCGGGGAACGGGTCGTCATCACCACAGACGAGCAGCGTCGGCGCGGTGATCCGCGCCGAGCTTCGTGCAAGGGTCGGTGTCCAGCATCGGAAAACACCGGCACCGAGTCGGCCCGGGCCCTCTGGGGGCCGCACGTGGGGCCCTATACACCTCGGGACGCGCGCGCGGCGCTGGACGCCTGGGATCCGGCCGCGGGACGCCAGGCGTCCTACGGGATCATCGAACGCGACCGCCTGCTCGGTGCCCTGGGGTTGATGATCGACGGCCCGGACAGCGCCGAACTCGCCTACTGGGTGCGACCGGAGAGCCGTCGCCAGGGCCTGGCCCTGCGCGGTATCAACGCGTTGACCCGCTGGACGCACGACGAACTGGGCCTAGACCGGATCTGGCTTGAGATCGACCCCACCAACACGCCCTCGCTGAGCCTGGCCGACCGCGCCGGCTACCAGTACGAGCAACGTCTCCCACACCACTGTCGTGCCTGGACGTCACCCGACCCCGACTCCGACACCTGGCACGACTGCATGATCTGGGCACACACCAAGCTGACGACGTCCGCCGCTTGAGCCCACACCTCCAGGTTCACCGCTGCCCACCCGCGCTGCGGATCAGGGAATGACCGCTACGGCGCCGCGCACGCCGCCTTGGGCCAGTCGGTCGTGCGCCGCAGCGGCGTCGGCGAAGGAGTGCACTTCGGCAACCCGTAGCGGGATTTCACCGTTCTCGGCTCGCTTGACCAGGTCGCCCAGTCGGGAGCCGTCCGGTGCCACGTCCATTGCGAACGTCCGGATGTCTCGCACCGGCTCTGGGCGTAGCGGGGGCGAAGCGGCCACATAGCCGCCGCCGTCCCTGACCACTTCCATCAGTGAGGGGCCGAGCACCGCCAGGTCGACGACCGCGTCGAACTTGCCTGGCGCCGCCGCGACAGGATCGTCCGAGCGGGGCATGAACGCCGCGCCCTGCGACTCGACGAACTCGCGGTCGTCGGCCCCCGCGAGTCCCGTGGCGTGCAGCCCGGCCGCCCGGGCCAGGGCCAGGGTGAACCCGCCGACCTGCCCCGCGGCGCCGGTGACGAGGACGGTCGAGCCCGCCGGGAGCGCGAGCAGGTCGAGGGCCTGGGCGGCGGCGAGACCGTTGGTCGGCAGGGCCGCGGCTTCGGTGGCGGGAACCCCGGCGGGTGCGAAGCTCAGCCAGGCGGCCTCCAGCACCACGTACTCCGCGTGGGTACCGACCGTGGTTCGTATCCATGGTGAGAAGCCGATGACGTCGTCACCGACGGCGAAAGCGCCGACGGACGGACCCACCGCGTCGATCGTGCCCGCCACGTCCCAGCCGGGTGTGTACGGCGGCTCGGTCGGCAGCGGCGCCGGGAACCGGCCGGCGCGAATCATGAGGTCGACCGGGTGCAGCACGGATGCGGCGACCCGTACCCGTACCTGCCCGGGTCCTGGTTCGGGTACCGGTAGGTCAGCCGCCACATACAGGACCTCTGGCCCTCCGAACTGCGAATATCTGACTGCGCGCATCTTCGTGCCCTCCGCTGTACGTCGTGGTTTCTCCAAGCTAGGTAAGGTGAGGCACCATGAGAAAGTAGGTACCTAGAAGTGCCTAGGGAACCGCACGGGAGGTGGCACATGGCGACCACGACTGCCGCGCAACGTCGAGAGCAGGCCAAACGCGACTATGACGCGTTCTTGGCAGGTTGCCCGACCCGGGAGCTGCTGAGCACGCTGACCGACAAGTGGGCGGCGCTGGTGATCGCGGCCCTTGCCGACGGCCCGCACCGGCACAGCGAACTCGCCCGCCGCATCGCCGGTGTCAGCCAGAAGATGCTCACCCAGACCCTGCGCACGCTGGAACGCGACGGCCTGCTCACCCGCACGGTGACCGCATCGGTGCCGGCCCGCGTCGACTACGAGCTCACCCCGCTCGGCCAGGACCTGCTCCCGGTGATGAGTGCGATCAAGACGTGGGCGGAGACGCACATGGATCGCGTCTTCGAGGCCCGCGCCCGGTACGACGCACGTTCATGAAGACCGGTGGGCGCCGGGACGCTTGGACGAACGGTTCGCCGCCGCTCGACGGGGGCGGGGTGGTCGGTGCGTGTCGGTGGCGGACTGGACCGCCGTCCGCAGGGCCACGCGGGTCAGCAGGAGGACGGGCCCGTCCAGGTCCTTGCTGTCCCGCACCGCCACCAGGCGCGGCAAAACGCAGGGTAACCAAGCCCGAAAGGGCCAGGACCCGGCCCTGGCCGGGGACGAAGCGCACTCCGCTGACGTCCCACGCACACCATGTGCACACCAGGTGCGGAAATACGGACATCTGGAATGCGACAGGGACTTCGTCCGAGATGGAGATCTTGGACGAAGTCCCTGTCGGAGTGGCGGAGGATCGGGGATTTGAACCCCGGATGGGCGTGAACCCAAACCGCATTAGCAGTGCGGCGCCATAGACCGGACTAGGCGAATCCTCCAGTAGCCATCAGGCTCAGGACAGGCTACCGGTTCGGCGAGCCAACCGGCAAAGCCAGCGTCCCGTGGACCCGACAGCATAGTGGGAAAGCGCTGCGGGCGCGTCGCTCCCGGGGCCGCGGGAGCGAGATCCCCACGGTCAGCCGAAGCGGAACCCGGTGTATCCGCAGGCCTTGGCCAGGTCGTTGCCGTGGCGCTGCATGGCGGCCGTGTCGGGCCGGCCGATGGCGGAGGTGTCGCCGGAGCTCAGCTTGCGCAGCATCTCGGCGGTCTTGTCGAGGTCGCCCGCGAACGCGGTCGCGGCGGTCTCGACGTCGCCGCCGGCGTTCTTCCCCTCCGACCGGACCTTGGCGGCCGTGTCGGTGAACTTCTGGGCGGTCGCGGACGCGCCGCTCGGGGACGTCATCGACATGCCGCCGGTGGAGAAGTTCCGCAGCTCCGTCTCGATGTTCTTGCAGGCGGTCTTCTTCTTCCCGCCGGCGATGGCGTCGACCGCGCCGCAGCCCGTGGAGCCGAGCATCAAGCCACCGGCGACGACAACGCCGACCAGCTTGGTGGCGGACATGCGCATGAGGGTTCTCCTTCAGGGGGTTGGGATTCGGACGGGCATAGCACGTCACCCCGTCTCGATCTCCCTTTGGCGTACCACCCTGATGGAGGGTTCCGTGACTCAAGTCACACTTCCGTAACCTCGCATCGGCCAACTGATTCGCGGACAGGTCCGCGGAGCCGGTACAGTTGGCTGCGGCAGGCACCCGTAGCTCAACGGATAGAGCATCTGACTACGGATCAGAAGGTTAGGGGTTCGAATCCCTTCGGGTGCGCCCAGGTCAAGGCCCCCTTGCGATCTTCCGCGAGGGGGCTTTTGCTAACGGTCTTGCTAACAGGGCATCTGATCTAGGCGGTGTCCTCCACTCGCTTGGCGAAGATCTCGGCTGCCTCCACGAGCTGCTGATTGATGACGTGTGCGTAGACCCGGAGCGTGATGGACGGGTCAGCGTGCCCGAGCCGCGCGGCGACCACATGGACGGGGACGCCCGCCAGGAGGAGTGTCGTCGCGTGGACGTGACGGAGGTCGTGAAGCCGAGCGTGCGGCAACGGCTCAGCCGGAGGCGTCCCGTCCGTGGGTGCGTTGTGAAGCTTGATCAGGGACGTCATGAGGGACGAGACCGTGTCGGGATGGACGGGTTCGCCCCATCCGGTGACGAAGACGTAGCCGTCCGCTTCCCTGTCGGCGCCCTTCCAGGACTTGCCGAGCTTGAGCTTGTCGGCGAGCTGGCGTTTGCGGTGTGCCTTGAGGACGTCGACCGTCCCGGCGTCGAGGCTGACCGTGCGGGACCGGCCGCTCTTGGTCGTGCCCTCGATGCGCTCGCCGGCGATGAACGAGGCCGATCCCTTGATCTGCATGGTTGCGCCGTCCAGGTCGACATCGCGCCACCGCAGGTGGAGCAACTCCCCGCGCCGAGCACCGGAGTACGCGGCCAGGTGGAAGAAGGCGAACAGCCGGTGAGTCTCGGCAACCTTGAGGAAGGCCCGCAGCATCGCAGGCGTCCAGACCTCGCCAGGTTCGGCAGAACGCATCCGAGGCCGCTTGGCACGCTCGACCGGGTTGGACGGGATGACCTGGTCGACCAAGACGGCGTCACCGAACGCCTTACGAAGCACGGCGTGAACGTAGGCGACCGTCCGAGGCGAGAGCCCGGTGCCTTGACGCCCGCCGGTGGTGATGAGGTCGCGGTAGAGCTTGGTGATCTGGCCCGGCCGGACGGCTTGGAGCCGCAGGCCGCCGATGTTGGGCTTGACGTGCCGTTCGATCAGGTGCCGGTAATCGGCGAGGGTCTTGGGCTTGATCTCGACCGCGTGAGCGTCGAGCCACTCGTCTAGGTAGTCGCCCACGGTGATGGCGTTGCGGTCGATGTACTCGCCGCGCCGCGCCTTGACCCGTGCTTCGTCCCGCGCCTCCTTGGCGGCGTCCTCAGTGGCGAACCCGCCGACCCACTTGGGTTTGGAGATGCCGGTTTCGGGGTCGGTGACGCGGATGACGTAGGACCAGGTGCTGCCGCGTTTCATCACGCCGTCGCGGAGCTTGGGCCGGTTCTTGCTCGGCTTGCTCTTGGACGGCTTGCGCGGGTTTCCGGAGCTGGGGGTGTCGGTCATCAGGCTGCCTCTTCTGCTTGCATGAGGGCGTTGATGTAGTCGTTGAGGGCGTGGAGCGGGATGCGGCGTGAGCCGTCGATGCGGACCGAGCGCAGCGCGCCGGAGGCGAGCAGTTCGTAGAGCTTGCTGCGCGAGATGGCCAGGGCTTTGGCCGCTTCGGGGACGGTCAGCAGGAGCTTGGGCACGCAGAACTCCGTTCATCGGTGGTGGTGAGTGAGGGCAGCGGTTTGCCGGTGAGGGCAGCGGTCAGCAGTGCTTCACCGGGGGTCATGCCTTGGCCGAGGTAGCGCCAGTGCGCGATCACGAGGACCTGGTCGTCGTCGAAGGGCAGGCGACCGGTCGAGATGTCGAGGTCACGCCGGGTGTGTTCGATGCGTGCGGCACGCAGCGCGCCGAGGGTGGTGGAGTAGCGGCGGGATTTGGTGGAGAAGTGGCCGCGGAAGCCGAGCATGTGCGCCCACTCGGCCAGCCGCAGCCCGGCGTACTCCTCGATCGCACCCAAGCGCAGGCACTCGGCGATCAGCCGCCGCGCGTGACCGCTCACGGGAAGGTCGGCCAGGTCGTCAGTCGGCCTGATTCGCCGGTCGAGGGTGCCGACGCACTCAGCCGCCTTGGTGGCGTACTTGGCGATGTAGCCCGCCACCGCGCTATCGGTCAGTTCCCCCGTGGTGGTGATCGGGCGGACGTCGACCTGTGAGCCCCACTCATGTGTCAGGGCCGGGACGTCGCCCGCCGCCGGAGTGGAGACGGTGACCGCGCCCGCCGCGTGGTCCACGGCCGCGTTGAGCAGGTCGAGGGACGCCCAGGCGGGCGGAGGGTTGTCGGGGCCGCCGGGTCCGTCCAGGCGGATGACGGCGTGGAAGTGCACCAGGCCGCGCCGCTGGTACTCGGCGACCTTGGCGAACGACACCGTCAGCACCTCACGCAGGTCCGAGACCCGCAGCCCGGCCGACCGGGCGACATAGCGGCGGAAGGCCAGGGTGAAGCGGCGCCATAGTTCGGGGGCGTGGGCGTTCCACAGCACCGCGCCGGTGTAGTCGAAGCAGTCGGGGCAGATCGGCTGCCCGAGCCGAGGGTCATCGGCCGAGTGGCGGACGGTGCACGAGACCGGCCGCCCGTGCGGGCATGTCCCGCCATCGCGGTGGGGACGGCAGGCCACCACGCCCCCGGCCTTGCCGGTGCGGCGGGTGTGGACCGGCCCGAAGGAGGGCGCGGTCAAGGTGACGAACGCCGCCGGATGCGACGACACAGAGGAGGGGACGCCTTTGCCGCCGACGAGTCCGGCGCGGACGAGTTGGTAGGTGTCGGCGCGGTAGGTCTCGGCGCAGGCCGGGCACCGCGAGGCCCGCCGGGTCTTGCACGCCACCCGCAGCACCCCGCCCGGCTCACGGGCGGTGGAGTAGTGGTGCAGGATCTCGCTGGTCAGCGGGTCCAGGTGGGTGACGCGGCCGCGCAGGTGAACCGGTTGCGCGCAGCCGCCGGTGGAGTGCGCGCGGCGTGCCCAGGCTCGGAAGTCGGCCCGGTTGTAGCGGGCGGCCATGTCGCGGGCGGCCAGTCCAGTGACGTACGGGGCAGGATCAGGCACGATGAACCGGTCTCCTCATCCGTTGCGGGTGGGTGGGATGACCCGGCGTGGCCGCGGATGCTTGCCGGCGACAGCGGCCACGCCGGGGACTAGAAGGCGGTGGTGAACCGCGCGAGGGCATCGGCGACCAGGGCCAGGCCGCCGACGATGGCCCGGACGGCGTGCGCGGCCCGTTCGGGTTGGCGGACCAGGAACAGGCCCAGGACGAGCCAGAAGCAGACGAAGCCGCAGCGGCGCAGGAACATCGGCGGATCCCCTCAGATGGTGTGGCCGTGGCCGTTGCAGTCCGGGCAGGTGGTCCCGTCGGAGGTGACCCCGCCCCCGCCGCACGTCCCGCACACCCACCCGGCGACCAGCCCGACCAGCGGGGGGAGTGCGGGCAGCGGTCGCGGGTGACCGGTACGGGCGCGCATCAGGCGGTCCGCCCGGTGTCCTGGCCGCCGTCCTGGTCGGTGTTCTGGTCGTCCTGTGTGGTGTCGAGGGTGATGTTGGTGCGGTAGCTGTCGCGGGCGAGGCAGGCCGCCCGCTCCTGTTCGGGGATGTGGAAGACGGTGTAGTCGATGCGGCCGAAGGTGCGGGTGGCGATGTAGTGGCCGCCCCGCCGTGTGTCGTGTTGGGCGTTGACGCCCAGCAGTGCCGCCGCGTGGTCGACCAGTGCGGCGGCCGAGGCGTCGTCGGTGGCCCGGATGGGCACGTGGAAGGTCGCGCCGTACTCGTTGACCGGTACGGCCGGGTTGGCCTCCAGGAAGTCAGCGAGCGCGCGCAGGCCGGTGATGGTCTGGTGCCGGGCGAACAGGTCACCGGGCACGATCGGGGCCGTCTGGCCGGTCTGGTCGGTGTGGTGGGTGGGGGCGGTCATGGCGGGTTCCTCCAGAGGGTCAGGACAGGGATGCGGTTTCGGTGCGGAGTTGGCGGAGCAGGTCGGAGGCGAGTTGGTTGGACACCCCGAGCCGGGCGCGCAGCGCGTCACGGGTGATGGGCCGCCCGTGCTCGCTCTCGTGTTCGGCGGCGACACGGCGCGCGAAGTCGAACAGCGGCCCCGCCGGACCCTCCGGACCTGACGAGGGCGACGCGGCCGAGGGCGACGGGGCGGAGCGATCGGCAGGTATGGGGATGGAGGTCTGGCCGTCCCGCTCGTCTTGCTCGTCCTGGCCCTGCTCGGTGGTGGCGTGCTGGACGGCCGGGACGGCGGCGACGGTGGGTTGCTTGTCCTCCCACACCACCCACGGCGACGAGGACGAGGACCGGGACGGCGTCGAGGACGAGGACTGGGACGGCGCCCCGGACGGGAACGGCGACGGGGACGGGTGGCCGAAGGAGTCCGGGACCGGCGAAGGACGAGCCACCACACCGGGGCCGGCCTTGCGGCGTTCGAGCATGGAGACGGCGACCAGGAACGCGCCCGCTGGAGTGCCCGCGGTGATCCAGCCCCACACCGACGGGTCGGCCTGCGCCAGGTTCGCGGCCAGCGACAACAGCACCCCGCCGACCAGAACGACGGTCGGCCACGACAGCCGCCCCGTTGCGCGTCCGGTGCGCTTGTCACGTTGGCGTTCTCCGGCCGCCATGACGCAGGTCAGGTCGATGCACACCGCGATCGCCCAGGCCATCCAGCCGCGTTGCCCGTGCTCGATAGCGGTGTCGCGGATGTGAGTGAACGACCCTGCCGCCGCGATACCGGCCAGCACCACCACCGGCCCCGAATCGGCGACCGCGCCCAGAATGCGGCGGGTCATGCCGCCCGCCGGGAGGTGACCAGCGCCAGCAGCGCGGCCAGTTCGGGGTCACAGCGGTGGGTGTCGGCCCAGTCGTCGACCTCGTCGCAGGAGGGGGAGGCCAAGGAGTCGGCGCAGCGCTGGCAGCGGGCGATGTGCAGGGAACCGGACTCATCCCACTCGACACCGACCGGCCACACATCCCAGGACGACACCACCGACGACCCGGACGAGGACGAGCCCGAGGACGAGCGGGACGGGCCCGAGGACGACGAGCCGGACGGCGAGGACGATGCCGAGGACGGGGACGAGGGGGACGGGACGACGGTGAACCGGGGACGAGGACGGGGACGAAGGACACGGACGCGGGCGACCATCAGGCAGCCTCCAAGGAGCGGTTTCGGCATGGGGCGGGTAGGGACGTGGCGCGATCAGGGCTCACGCCAAGCCAGAAGAGAGGGAGGGAGAGGGAGCGGGCCGCTTATGCGGCCGAGTTGACAGCCGGGACGGAGCCGATGAGGGCATCCCAGGCAGGGGTCAGGTGCGCGTACTCGCGGGCTGCCTGTTCGGCCTCATGCTCGGGGACGTAGACCGAGCGGGCGCGGTGCCATGAGCCGTCTTGTCCGGCGACGATGCAGACGCCGGGTGTCTCGGCGGGGATGGCGCGGGCGGCGTCCAGGGCGGCCGGGTCCAGGTCGCCGAGGGTCATGGTGGCGGTTTCGGGGTCGTTGACCCGGTGACACACCCGTCCCGACAGTTGAGCGCGGAGCGCGGTGACGCCGGGTCCCAGGTCGGCGCCGATGCGCTGCCCGCACACGATCAGGTGCACGGCGAACGCCCGGCCGAGCTGGGCGACCCGCAGCAGCGCGGTAGCGGTCCGCGACACCTCTTGTTTCTCGGACTTGTCGGCCATCAGGAACAGTTCGGCGACCTCGTCCACCAGGACCACCACCGGCACGGGGCGCAGGTGTTCGGGCAGGGTCCAGACGTTGCGGGCGCCGTGGGCGCGGCAGGTGGTCATCCGGTTCTCTACCTCGCCGACCAGGTCGGTCAGCAGGTCGACCGATTCTTTGCGGGTGGTGGCCAGCGCCGACAGGCGGGGGGCGTAGGGGGTGAACTCGACCCCGCCTTTGAGGTCGAAGCCGACCAGGGCGACCGGTTGCGGGGCCAGGCCCTTGAGCAGGGCGTTGGCCAGGTTGGACTTGCCCGACTGGGTGGCCCCGGCGTTGAGCCAGTGCGGCACGGTGCGCAGGTCGATCAGCCAGTCACGGCCGTTTTCCAGCTTGCCGGGACGGACGGTGAGCAGTTCGCCGGTTTCGGGTTGAGTGACCACATCCACCAGCGGGTCACGCATCGTGGCCCACAGGGTCACGTAGCCCGGTCGGACGTCGACCACGCGCACCGAGTGGACGCGCCAGGCGTGCGCGATCCCCTCCGCCGCGCGTTCGTAGTCGGCCGGGACCTGCCCGTCATGCAGCCGCAGCCGCATACGCCACCCCAGCCGGGTCGGCCGCAGAACCCCCAGGCGAGGAGCGCGCTCGACGTCGACCCGCCGCACCCGCCGCTTGTGCTCGACCACGGTCGCAGCGGACCGGCTTGCCGGCCCCACCACCGGGACCGCGTCGAGGGTGAGCCGGAACCGCCGCCGGTTACGGGTCAGCTTGCAGCCCGAGGCGACGTGATGCCACGTCAGATACACCAGCACCGCACGGGCCGGGAAAGCGATCCCGTACCAGAACGAGGCCGGGTGCCAGCGGCGCCAGGCCCAGAGCCCGGCCGCCGCAGCGGCCAAGGCCCCGAGCACCAGGAGTAGGTCAGTCATCACGACCGCCGATCAGGCCACGCCCGCCGCAGCGGACGACCCCGACCCCGACGAGGACGCCGACGCCGACGAGGCCGACGACGGCGCGGCCGAGGAGATGGGGGCGATGCGGTCGGCGCGGTAGGCAACCCCCCACCGCTTCTCACCCCCGAGCACCGCCTCCCACGGGAACGCCACCAGCCCGACCGGCGTCACGACCTCCCCGATCGTCACCGACTGGTCACCGACCACCGCCACGTTGAGCAGGTCCACCCGCCCCATCGCATCGGCGGCCGACAGGCCGACGGTGAACACCGTTTGGCCGTTGCGGTCGGTCTTCACCTCCCCCGTGTCCTGGTTCACCAGCTTGGGACGCGGCGCCGACACGCACACGAACGTCAGCGCCGACACGTCCACCGGGATGTTGCGCATGGAGAGACCTCCGAGCTACGTCGAACTACTTGGACAACATAGTCTGCCTAGACGACCAAGCTGTCAAGGCAGCCATGGTTTTCTTGGCCGGTCGGGTGTGCTGAACTTGAGTCGGAGCCCCCGACGGAAGGCAGATGAGTGGTCGAGAGGACCGGACGGCCCGGATACCTGCAGATAGCTGATGACCTGCGGCAACAGATCCGGGACGGACGCCTTGCCGCAGGGCAGGCCCTACCGTCGACGGCTCGGCTCCGTGAGGAGTACGAGGTGTCCGCCGGGGTCGTGAAGGCCGCCATCAGCGTGTTGCGGACCGAAGGTGTCGTGATCGGCCAGCAGGGCAAGGGCGTGTTCGTCCGCGACCAGGCCGACGCCCGCCCACCCGGTGAGGCCGCGCCGGCGACCGGCGACGACGAAGTGACGATGAAGCAGCTCACGGAAGTACTCGCCGCCGTCCGTGATCTGGGAGAGCGCGTCGCCCGGATCGAACGGGCCGTCTTCCCAGACCCTCCGCAAGCTGGTCAGTCCGGCAAATGAGCTCGTCCAGCTCGGCAAGAATCAGCTCCAACTGCTCCTGTGGAGTCCGCCCCTGCTCGCCGCTGCCAGCCACCGGTGATCGCCTCCCGCCATGATCCGTTCTCTCGTTCGGCACACCGATATTTCAGTTCAGGAGACGCCTCTAGCCCATCACTGATGCATCATCAGGTTCTTTCACGTCCGTTTATACGTCCGTTTTCACACCCCCACGGCAGACGCTCGGCACCTGCGCATATGTGCCGAAATCTGCGGCGAAACGGAAGGCCACGAATGACCACGACCAAGCAGCATCCCGGTTGGCAGCCCGCCAAACTGCGTGAACGCCGAGAGACTCACGGGCTGAGTCTTGAGGCCGCCGGAGACAAGTTGCGCAGGGTTGCCGAGCGAGGGGGGCTCAGGGTCGCGGCGAACTTTCAGACGCTGTGGGGCCATGAGAGCGGCAGCATGTATCCAGGCCCGCACTACCGCCGCGCCTACTGCTTGCTGTACGAGGCCACAGAGCCAGAGCTTGGCTTTCGTCTACCGCTTCCCGGTGAGGAGACCGGAGACCTAACGCTCCCGCTCCCTGCTCCACTCAACCCCGCAGCCACCGAGGACGCCGCCAACACCATCACGCAGGGACTCGACCGCGTCTCCGACCAGACGCAGGGCCAGGACCCCACCGCCGGCGACGCGCTCAAGGCCCGCTTGGTCAGCGCGTGGCGAGGCCGAGCCATGAGCGGCAGCGTCGGAACGACCACACTCGTCCTGGTGGGGGGTTACGCCGGATCAGGAAAGACGGAGTTCGCGCGCTTTCTCGGCGACGTGTCCGGGTGGGCGTTCCTGGATAAGGATTCGCTCACTCGCCGCCTTACCGAGCGCCTGCTGATCTCGATGGGAGGTGACCCGCACGCACCGCTACGGCAACGTCTACGCCATCGACCGCCAGGACATCGCCGCCCTGGTGGACGCCGACCGTATCCCCGTCGTCCACATGGGCAACGTCGCCGACCTTCAACGCCTGCGCCTCGCCGTCCCGCTCGTCTGGACGAGCGTCCTGTTGTGGGTCCCGCGGGAAGTCTGCGCCAAGCGCTCAGAGCACCGAGGCGACGTCGACACCGCCAAGCGTCTCCAGGCATGGGACGAGACCCTTGCCGATCTACGGGCCACCGCGGACACGCCGGTCTTCAACGCGATCATTCACACCGACGAAACCGACGTGCCCCAGACGGCCCGCCGCATCATCACCGCCGTGACGACCGGACCCGGCGACCCCGTCACCATCCCGGCCGACCTGGCATAAAGGACCGCGCGGCAGGGCCGTCCGACGACACCCCAGCCGTCTACCCTGCCGCGCGGCCGTCCTTATGGCCAAGGCCACCCGTCCGGCGACCGGATAGCCATGGCCAACTCTCCAAGCGACAACGCCTCCACCAGACGCCACCGCCCAGACACGGGCACCAGCGCCCAATACGCCCGGGTATACGTCCCCCACCAGCACGGCACCCCGAACCGCGCCTCAAGCTCGTCCAGCGCCGCCACGTCGCTCATCACCGGCCGCCCGCGCCGCCGCATCCAGAGGCCGCAGCCACCCAGGGACCCAACAGCGCCGCCACTTCGGACGCGGCCAGGTCCACACGGCTGCACGGCGCGAGCAGATCACCGGTACTGGACCGGAACCACCACCCGCCATCACCCCGGACAACCGTGATGCTGTCCCCGAGAAACGGCGCAGCCGACGAGTACACACGCAGCACCACCGGCGACCCGCCATACCGGCGTTGTGCCATCCACCCCTCACGCCGCAGCGCCCGCCGCAGCCGACCCAACAGCAGACGCGACCGCCAGCGCCGAGGGGACACGGCCAGTGCATCCGGGGGGGATAAGCACCGACCGCGCCACCTCAGCCTTCCCCGGAGCCGCCTCGAAGGCGACCCCATCCGGTGATGGCACGGGGGCCGAAGCCATCACCGGGTCCTCTTGGTCGTGCGGGTCACCGCGCGCTGACGCTCGCGGATGAGCGCCGACCGCAGCGCCTCAGCGTCCGAACAGATCACGGTCGGGTCGATACCCGCCGCCGGGTCGAGCAGCGTCGCGACCCAGTCGCCGGCCTTGCCGTCCCAGCGACGAGACCGCCAGATGCGATGCCCGGTGAACTCCTCCCGAAGCTGGCGGAGAGCCGGATCTTCCTGCGACGCACGCGTTTCCATCGTGGGTGTCCTTGTAGTCGACGGCGAGCCCGCCGAGGGCCCGTACGGCATGACGACCAGCGTTCCGCCGCCTCGCGATTTACAAAGGAGCCTGACAGGGGGCCAGGTGTGGGCCACACTCGACTACGGGAGGAAGCACCACATGCCCACTGAGAAACGACGGGAGTTCGGCGCCTATCTGGCGCGCCTACGAGGCACCAGGAGCCAACGCGCACTAGCCGCCGAGCTGTGCGACCTCACCGGCTCTGACACCCTCACCCGACACGAGATCTCCCGATGGGAGCGCGGCGAACGCATCCCCGACGACTGGCTGCCGCACCTGGCACGCGTCCACAACATCCCGCTCACCGTCCTAGAACGCATGGCCGCCGACGCACGCGGCAAGACCCCAGGCCCAGACGGGGCGCCGTTCGACCTGTCGGCGTTCTTCCCCGACTCCGTCCCCCTGAAGACACGCTTAGCCAACGCCTGGCACGGCCGCGCCGTCGCCAACGCCGGCGGCAACCCCACCCTCGTCCTGGTCGGCGGATACGCCGGATCCGGCAAGACCGAGTTCGCCCGCTTCCTGTCCGACCTGTCAGGCTGGGCACTGCTGGACAAGGACGCCCTCACCCGCCGCCTGGCCGAGCGCCTGCTGATCTCGCTTCACGGTGACCCGCACGACCGCCACACCGACCTGTACCGCGCCGATGTACGCCCGCACGAGTACCGGTGCCTGATGAACGCCGCCTACGCCAACATCGACTGCGGAGTATCGATCATCCTCGCCGCACCGTTCATCGCCGAACTCAACAACCCGAACTGGCTCCCCCGCCTCACCCACCGCTGCAAGGCCAAGGGCGTAGACGTGACCGCGATCTGGGTGCACAGCGACATCGACACCATGCACGAGTACATCGAGCTACGCGACGCCCCGCGGGACGGCTGGAAACTAGCCCACTGGGACGAGTACGCCGCCGGACTCAACACCGAAGACCCGCCCGAGGCCGCACACCTCACCATCGACAACCGCCTAGGCGCAGCCACCAGCCTCGCCGACCAAACCCGCCGAGCCCTAACCAAGCTCATCCCATAACCGCAGGTCAGAGGCCCCGAACCCGGAACACCCGTCCGCCGGATGAGAACTTTCTACACGTCTTCAAGGGCGCCGCTCCGCGCCGCCGACCGGTTAGGCGTACCGGGCATGCGGCCTCTCCGGGCCGGACCCGGTACGCCGAACCGGTCACTTGCATCAGGGCCAACAATGATCCCGAGTTATGGGCGTTCCTTGATCTTTTGTGGAAGACCGCTCAGACTTCCAGTCGAAGCGATACAATCGGCCCCCAATCGGGGCAAGCAGGGACAAGTTACCTTCAGGGGGCTACCGGTGATGGAAGGGCGAACAGCCGCTAGAAAAGAGACGCTGCCCAGCAAGGATTCATTTCGCTTTTCTCGTATTGCTGTTCTATTGTGGCAACTTAGCGAGGATATCGATTCATCACTAGAGGCAGCCGGCTTGAAGCGAATGGATTCACTATGCGAGAAACTGAATAATGACCCTCGCGTAATCGAACTTCGTCGCCCCGAAGTCAACGTTCAATTTATGGATACAAACGTCTACTGGCCCCGAGCGAAATCTTCGTCCCAGACTCTCCTAACTGGAGCGGATGGGTTCGATGCGCTCAATATTCCAAACCCCATCCTATTTAAGGTACGAGTTCCCGAAAAGAACCAGCCCAAGCATCACGGGGCCGACGACGTTCCCAGTGACACATATTGGGCAGCCTGGGATGGCATAGTACTTGTTGTCCTATGGGACCAGAACACTGAAATTGAACCCTTGTCGGGAGGGCATATTGTCGCGAGAATACTCGAAGACGCCGTAGAAGCTCTGGGTGATTCACTCTACGAGCAAGCCTGCAGCCCCGCATGTAAAAATATTTTCCTCCATACGAGCATGCTCCTATCATATGACGTCGACGAACTTATGGAAGAGGACATTCTTGTAACAAAGCAAGCGAACGAAGGGGTCGTCGAGGTCACGCTCCCGAATTTTGTCGCCGAGAGCGAGTTCGAAACTGTCGATTGGCTGCACTCAAACTTGGACGGCATTGGGCGTCATTTCGGTCAAGTCAAGAACTATGCCCGACGCCTGATGGACATTGAAAGTGCCATCGACAAGGAGGTGGTGCACCTACTCCAGCACTACTATTCTCACGCGCGCCTCATGGACCTGCCAATGCGAAAGTCTTATCGACTGCGCTGGAAGGGTCGGAGGTGGCGGCGACACGCCCGGTACGTCCTAGCTGGAATATGGCTATCTCTGGCTAACATTGAGGCGATGAAGCGTCAATGGGGTGACGCCTACAGAGACTATCAAGGCTACATGGACGACTGTGGCGTCAACCTTATTTTCGCCGGTGATGTTCATGATGACGTGGAAGTCGTTTCCGCTCTCGATATGGAGTATGCAGCGTCAGCTATTAGGCAGGTGAGCACCACTCTGGATAATAGGCTTAATGCAATCGCTGCCGGTGGAGGCGCAATCGCGGGAGGCGTGGCCGGAGCACTTTCCACGCTCCTTACCTCTGGAGCTTTTTAAGAAACTCCCTCTCTTGGGACAACGTGGTTGTTGCATAGTGTCTCCAGAGTCCTAGTGGCGGAGCGAGCGCGAAGCGGGGGCCTCGCGGCCCCCAGCCCCCCGCGGGCCGGCGGGTACGCCCGCGCGAAACTGTCTGTCCCACCGTCTCGCCGTTCGCGCGGGCGCACCCTCCGGGGCGGGTGTGCGTGCTAACGGCGGTGCTAACAACGGGGTCGGATGACCTTGGACGGGTGTGGACTTGCGGGAGATTGCGGCGCTGGTCAGGGAACTTGTGGGGACGCGCCTGGACGGCGTTGATCTTGCTACGGATCAGAAGGTTAGGGGTTCGAATCCCTTCGGGTGCGCCCAGGTCAAAGCCCCCTTGCGATCTTGCAAGGGGGCTTTTACGTACGCCGTGGGAGCCACGGGCACCGATCAGGCGCCGCTCATCGCCTCAGCCGCCGCACGCTTGTCGTCGACGAGCAGGTGCCTATAGACGTCCTTCGTGGTCGCGATGGACGTGTGCCCGAGGATCTCAGAGACGACGTGCAGCGGCGTTCCCTGCGCCAGCATCAGCGAGGCCCCCGAGTGCCGCAGTTCATGCGGATGCCAGTGGCCGAGGCCAGCGTGCTTGGCCGGCTAGGAGGGTGTGGCGAGGGCGCCTGTCACCGGACGGCCGTGCACGACGTGGACGGGGACACCTGCGAGGAGGGTGTCGTGCTTCCTTGGTGTGGGGGCTGATCGGGGGCGGCGGCTTGGTGGCGGATTGTCCGGTCTGGTGGTGAAGGTGCGACCTACCGGGGCGCTCTAGCCGTATGGGCGCTGCGCGCTTTTGCGGTGTTCGGCCAATACTGTAACTGGCTCTTATGCCTAGACCGGAGGTCCGGGGATGCTGAACGAAGGGCTGGCGGCGCTGGCCGCGTCGGCGGGGACGGGCCTCGTCGCGGCGATGGTCACCGACGGATGGCAGCAGGTGCGGGTGCGGGCGGCGCGGCTGCTCAGCCGTGGGGACGCCGAGGAGGGGCGACGGCAGGAAGACCGGCTGGAGCAGACCCGCCGGGAGGTCGTCGGGGCGTCGGCAGACCGGATCGAAGAAGTCGCCAGGCGTCAGGGAGAGGCATGGCGGATCCGCTTCGAGGATCTGCTGGGGGACCATCCCGAGGCTGAGGCCGCTGTGCGGGAGCTGGTGGCGCACCTTGGCGCGGTGCAGGTCGATGCTCGGGCTTTCGACCATGCGCAGCAGGCCGTCCAGGGGCGGGGCGTCCAGCACAACACGTTCGGCTCTCCGCCGGCGTCATGACCGGCCCGGACGTCCGTGCCGACGCGCTCGGGCAGGCGCAGCAGGCGGTCCAGGGGCGAGGTGTCCAGTTCAACTACTACTCCGGGACGGGCGGGCGGACGGCGGTCGCGTTGGACACGCTGGTGCCGCCGCCGGTCCTGGTCGGCCGGGACGCGGAGTTACAGCGGCTGCAGCGGGAGGGGCTGCGGGCGCGGGAGGCCGGTCGGCCGGTGGTGATGTCCGCTGTGCACGGGATGGGCGGGGCCGGGAAGACCGCGTTGGCCCGGGCGTTGGCGGCTGAAATCGGCGAGCAGTTCCCCGATGGGCGTTTCGAGGTCGATCTCAGAGGGTTCACCCCGGGGCATCGGCCGCGCGACCCCGGTGAGGTCCTTGGTGAGCTGCTGGCCCTGGTCGGGTTCGCGCCGGCCGAGATCCCGGCGGATGCGCAGGCCAAGGGCGGGCTGTGGCGCGGATGGCTGGCCGAGCGCCGGGTCCTGCTGATCCTGGACAACGCCCGCGACGCCGCACAGGTGCGGCCGTTGCTGCCCGGACCGCGGACCTCCGCGGGATGCCTGGTCGTGGTGACCAGCCGTGATCGTCTCACCGAACTGGAGGCCGCCGTCCGGATCGGGGTGGACACTCTGTCCGTCTCCGACGCGGTGGCGTTGCTGGTGGGTGTGGCTGGACGGTCGCAGGAGGAGATGGCGGCACGTGACGGCGAACTCGCCGAACTGGCGGGGTTGTGCGGATGCCTGCCGTTGGCGCTGCGTCCCGCCGGATCGCTGCTGGCCGTGTTGAGCGCGGCCGAGGTGATCGAGGTGATGCGCTCCGCCGAACACCCGCTGGAGCATCTGGAGGACGTTGATCAGGTCGTCCAGGCGGCCTTCACCGCCTCCTACAGCGCGCTGCCTCCGGCGTTGCGGCGGGCATTGGGCGTCTGCGCCCGGCATCCGGGGCCGAACTTCGACGCGGCGTCTGTGGCGGCGCTTGCCGGGAGGCCCCGCCCGCTGGCGGCGGTTCAGCTGGCGAGGTTGCTTGAACGCAACTTGCTGATCGGGTTGCCCCAGGGGCGCTATACGTTCCACGACCTGTTCTTGGGCTACGCCCGCCGCACCACCGATTACGCGAATGATGACCCCGAGGTCCGGCAGGGGCGTCGCCGTTTGTACGAGCACCTGGAAGCGGCGGTCTACTCGGCCAGTGCCGCTCTCACGAAGCAGAGCATGGATCAGGCGGCCAGCGACCAGTTCGGCACGCCGCCCGAGGCGCGTGCATGGCTGACGGCCGCCAGTGACGAACTCACCGTCGCCGCACAGACTGCCCTCAGTGAGGAGTGGGAACAGGCGAACGCCTTTGTCGACCATGTCGCTTTCTGGCTGACCTTGGACAACAAGCCCGAGCAGGCGGCCCGCCTTTATTCCGCCGGCCACGCCGCGGCCTGTGACGCGGGCGACCTGCGCGGCCAGGCGAACGCCCTCGCCGGCCTGGGGAGGGTCGCGCGGATACGGAATGATTTCGACCAGGCGGACGGATGTCTACGGTCGGCTCTCCGGCTCCACCGGGAGCTTGGAGATCGGGCCGGCCAGGCCCCCATCCTCCTGACCTCGGGGTTCGTCGCCCAGGCGCGGGCCGACCTGGGCGAGGCCGAGGCGTATTTCCGGCAGGCCCTCCAGCACTACGGGGAGGCGGGGAACCGGCTCGGACAGGCTGATGCGCTCCTGGCCTCGGGGCGCGTGGCGAGGCTGCTGGGCGAACTGGACCGAGCGCACGCGTGCCACCAGCAGGCGTTCGAGCATTACCGGGAGCTCGAGGACCGGCTCGGGCAGGCGCACACCTTCATAGCCTTGGGGGACGTCGCGCTGGCGCGGGGGAATCTCGGCGGAGCCGAGGCTTACGGCCGGCGAGCCCTTCAGCTTCACGAAATGCTAGAGGACCGGAGTGGCCAGGCGGGAGCTTTCAGGGGCCTGGGAGACGTCGCGCGGGCGAGGCGTGACTTCCCCCAGGCGAGCGCCCATTACCGCAGGGCCTCCGAGTTGTTCCAGGAGCTCGACGATCGGGGCGGTCAAGCCCAGATCCGTATGAAGCTCGCCCAACTGGCAGAGTGTCAGGGACACCACGACGAAGCGCGCCGACAGTATCGGCACGCTGCCGACTTGTATCGGGAGATAAAGCTCAACAAGCAGGCTGATGATTGCGCCGAAGCCTGTGCGCGTATCACCGGAAGCGGAGAATAGGACGAGACCAAGTGCCGTGGGCGGGCCGGCGTCAGGGCGTGCAGGTTTCGTCGGTGCAGGTTTCGCTGGGCGTGCCGATTGTGGTGAGGGTGGGATGGGCGTCCGTCCAGGCGCGGGTCAGGGCCTCGGTAAAGGCCTCCGGGGGCTGGGCGCCTGAGATGCCGTAGCGGCGGTCGATCACGAAGAAGGGGACGCCCGTAGCGCCCAGGTCGCGGGCCTCGCGCTGGTCGGCCTCCACTTCGGCGGTGAAGGCGGTGGAGGAGAGGGTTTCGCGCGCCGCGGCCGCGTCCAGGCCGGCTTCTCCGGCGATCTCGGTCAGGGAGTCGTGGTCGAAGACCGAGCGGCGGTCGGTGAAGTGCGCCTTGAAGAGGGCCTCGACGGTTTCGTCTTGAAGGCCGTGCTTCGCGGCCAGGTGGACGAGGCGGTGCGCGTCGGAGGTGTTGCCTGCGCGGCCGCCTTCAAGGCGGTACTCCAGGCCGACGGTCGCGGCGCGCTTCTCCATCTGGCGGTTCATCTCCACGGCCTGCTCGCGCGGCATGCCGTACTTGGCGGCCAGCATGTCGGCCACGTCGACGGTCTCGCCGGGCGGGAAGGACGGGTCGAGCTGGAAGGAGCGGTGCACCACTTCGACCTGGTCGCGGTGCTCGAAGCCTGCGAGCGCCTTCTCGAACTGCCGCTTTCCGATGTAGCACCAGGGGCAGACGACATCGGACCAGATTTCAACGCGCACGGGTCGCACCTTCCTCGTAGGGGTCACCGGGTGCAACACGCTCGGGCGCGGATCTGTTTCTACGGCGGACGCCCCCGCCGCGGGGCGGCGGGGGCGTCGGGTGGGGTGCGGGGTCAGTGGGGGGTGGGGTCGGGGCTGGGGCTGAGCTGCCGGGCCATGGGACGGCCGACGCCGAGGAACGTCCGGCCCATCATGCCGTTGATGACGCCCGCGGCGGACGCGTACCAGGCGCAGAGGGCGGTGAGGACGCCCACGTAGCCACCGATCTTGATGGTGTTCTCGCTGGTGGAGAACTGGCCGATGAACAGGATGATCTCGGTGGCCTCCAGGGTGACGAAGACCGCCAGGACGGCCTGGTTGACCTGCGTCGACCACAGCATCATGTAGGTGTTGAAGATCGCGAAGGCCAGCAGGATCCAGCCGAGGTCGTTCGCCTCCTGGGCGGGGGTCGCCCCGCCGGCGACGAGGAGGACGTACAGCCCGAGGCCGATCCAGAAACCGCCGTACGTGGAGAAGGCGGTGCAGCCGAACACGTTCCGGTTGCGGAACTCCCACATGCCCGCGAGGAGTTGGACGAGGCCGCCGTAGGCGAACGCGTAGCCGAGCCAGGCGTCGGTGCCGTCGGTCCAGCCGGCGTTCTTGGCGGAGAGGAGGAACGTGGTCAGGGCGAAGGCCGCGAGACCCAGCGGGGCGGGGTCGGCGGCGGCGGGCGGTGTCTGCGGGGTCGACTCTTGCTCGACGTGGGTCATGGTGCCTCCTCGGTGGAGTCCCATCGCCGTGTCTCGCTCGGTCTCGTACGGGCCGGGCAGGGATGGACGAAGGAATGCGACAACGGACGTCGGGGAAGGCCGCACCGGCGGGAACGTCGTCCCATAGTGATCCGACCTCACCGTCATGCCAGGCATCCGGCGCGTTTCCGGCCGCGTCAGATGCGTCCCTGAACTGCGGGGACGACCGATATCCGGCCGGTCCCGTTTCGGATCATAACTCCGTTGGCCCGTCCGGTCAGGACCCTGTTCGCTGGATATTCCCGACGTATCATCGCAAAGCCATGTCGTCAAAGTTGAATTGGGAGGGTAGGGGCCTTCTCGGTGCTCTCCGAACTGATCGATATGGGGTGATGCCTCCGCCCTCATGGCGGTGCTTTGCCCGCCCTCCACGGTGCCTTTGCCCAGGGGGCCGAGAGTTTAATTTAGCAGTGCGAATTATCGACAAGGCGTGGTAAGGGTGTGACCGGTCACTGCGGGGGCGGATCGGACGCGTGTGGCGGCTGTTATTAGACGGGCTAGACAACAGGTGGTCAGTCGACCACGGCGTCGCTGAAGGCCGGCGGATCGCCCAGCACGGCGCGGTGCGAGCGCGGCGTCCGGCCGTCGATGTCGGTGACGCCCAGCTCCTCGCCCAGCTCGGCGCCGATGAGCACCCGGCCCGTCCAGCGCATCCGGTCGGGGTGGCGGGCGAGGGCGTCGATCACCCGTCCGGTGAACTCCGGGGACTCCGCGCCGGCCGCGAACGACCGGTAGCGCTCCGGGACGCCCTCGAAGAGCGCCCTGTTCCGCTCGGTCTTCAGCAGGCCCATCCAGATCGAGACGGCGGCGACGCCGTAGGGCTTGAAGTCGACGGCCATGTCGTGGGCCATCTTGTCGACGGCGGCCTTCCCCGCGCCGTAGGCGGGGCCGTGCATGTAGCAGCGGCCGCCGAAGGACGAGGTGTTGACGACGAGGCCGGCTCCGCTCCCGATGAGCAGCGGGGCCGCGTAGTAGCTCGCCACGTACGCCGAGCGCATTCCCACGTCGAACATGCTCTGAAGCGCCAGCGGCTTCTCCCAGAACGGCCCTTTGCGGGCCAGCCCGTCGGGAATGGTGAAGGCGTTGTTGACGAGGATGTCGAGCCTGCCGGACTCGCGCCCGACCTGCTTGAAGAGAGCCTCGACCTGATCGTCGTCGGAATGGTCGCAAATCACCGGCACGCCGGTGCCGCCGCGCTCGGTGACCTCCTCGGCGGTGGCGAAGACGGTGCCCGGGAGTTCGCCCTCGGTGCGCGTGCGCCCGGTGACGTAGACGGTCGCGCCGGCCTCGCCCAGGGCCAGCGCAATTCCCTTCCCGGCGCCGCGGCTCGCCCCGGTGACGACCGCCACCCGATTCGCGGTCAGCCCCATTCGTTCCTCCCGTCAAGGAATTCCAGCATCGCCGCGGTCGTCTCGCCTGGTTTCTCCATCTGCATCATGTGCCCGGCATTCTCGATCATCCGGACGGCGCGCAGATCCGCGTAATGCTCGTCCAGCCGGTTCAGCGGATCGGGGCCGTGCCAGCCTTCGAGGTCAGTGTCCTGCTCGCTCCCGATGAAGTAGTACGGGACGGGGTTCTTCCGGCCCGCGTACGACTTCCGGTACTCCCAGGAGAGGTCCATGGCGCGGTACCAGTTCAGCCCGCCGGTGAAGCCGCTGCGGCTGTAGTCGGCGACGTAGAACTCCAGTTCCGTCTCGGTCAGCCACGGCCACGGGAGCGGCGGTGCGTCCGGCAGGGCGTCGATGTAGGGCGTCCCCGGAGGCCGCCGCCAGACGTCGAGGTAGTGGTAGTCGCTGGACAGCGCGTAGAACAGCCTGCGCAGGAACTCGCGGGGCGCGGCGGCGAGGTCGTCGTCGGCGGTGCCGGACGCGACGAAGTAGTGGATGTGGTTGAAGTGCCGCTCGGCCTGCCGGGCGGCGAGCGTCAGCGGCGGCTCGTCGGACGGCGTGAAGAACGGGTTCTCCAGCCCGATGATCGCCGCGATGCGCTCGGGGCGGTGGTAGGCGAGGTCGTAGGCGGCGAACAGCCCGAAGTCGAGGCCGCTGAACACCGCCCTCTCCTCGCCGAGGTGGTCGAGGAGGCCGGTCAGGTCGGCCACGATCCGGTCCGGGGCGTACTCGCGGTGGTCCGGCGGCCCGCTCGTCTGCCCCATGCCGCGCATGTCGGGCGCCACGACCCGGAACCCGGCGTCCGTGATCGGCCCGATCTGGTGGCGCCAGCTGAACCAGGTGTGCGGGAACCCGTGCAGGAGGACGACGAGCGGCCCCGTCCCCTGCTCCACGTAGTGGACGTCGAGGCCGTTGATCTTCGCGTACCGATGACTCCAGCCGGCCATGCGCGGTTCCCTCAGAGGCTCCGGGGTGATGTCCGACCGACTGTGCAGGACGCCCCCGCCCCCGGCATGGCGATGTCCCGCTCAGTGGGAGCGGCCACCCGGCACACGGCCGCCCCGCGCACTGCCCACCGCGCCCCGCCCCGTCCTGTGGTGCACCGCCGCGCGTGCTTGACCTCTTTCGAGCCCACATTTTGCTTTTCCGGTGAGTTGTGACGGGCGGTCGCCGGGGAGGAAGCCCGGTGGAAAACAACCGCGACCCGAAAAGATGGGTGAAAGAGTTGCGTGGACGCAGGTCTGCTGCGCGTCCGGTGCCGTCCCAGGCCACCGAACGGGATCCCGGGCATTGCAGTATCAGGATCACCCACAGCGACGGCAAGAACATCGAAGTCGAATATGTGACCCTGCTCGCGAACCGGCCGCGTTCCTACGAGAACTTCTTCGCGATCTGGGAGAGCTTCGTCGTCCCCTGGGGCGTCAAGCCGGAGTACCGGAAGCCCGTCGAATCCGATGTCTCCGCCGGCACGCAGAACCTCAAGATCAACGTCACTCTTGAGCCCTACACCATCGCCTACTGCACCGGCCCCGAGGTCACCGACGCCTGCACGTACGTGACGCTTCCGCCGGCGCGGGCGGTCACGGCGCCGTCCTCGGTGACCATCGCGGCGGACGAGATCAGCCTCCAGAAGCTGGTGATCGGCTACCGCACGCTGTACGGGTACCTGCCCCGGCGATACGGGAACTGGGTGGGGCTCTGGCGCGGCCTCGCCAGCCCCTACAACGCACCGAAACCGCTGGCGCGGGCCAAACCCGGCAACGCCAGCGAGGGAAACCTTGTAATGGACGGGCTTTCCCTCGATCCCGACAGCGTTCACACGCTCATCTATTTCATGGAAAAGAGCCGCACCAGCGCGGCGGCGATGTGCACGTTCCGTACCCCCGGCTGATCTTCCGCCGCTCCGGCGGCGGTTCCCGACCGATTCAAGCGACCATTCGCAAGGAGAGATCTGGATGACGACTGAGACTCCTGCGCGCCCGCGCGCCGCGCTGGACCAGAACATGGTCACCACCGGGTTCGAAGTGGACGCGGTGGAGGCGCACTCCATCACCTACAAGTACGACACCATGCCCGGCAACCGGCCCCAGGCCAACGGCAACAAGGTCTTCCTCTGGGAGACCAACGGCCACGACATCCCGCGCGGGACGGACCCCAAGAAGACGGCGCCCGTGAACTCCGACCGTCCGAACGGGGACGGCAACTTCCCCGCCGAAGTCTCCGGCTACAGCTACCTGCTGGGCTACGCGGTCGGGCCGGACGTGAAGAACGTCTGCGCGACGGTGTTCGTGCCCGCCATGGGAGACGGAGAGCCGGCGACCTACGCGCCGGGGATCGGCCTGAAGCGGTTCATGGTGAACACGCTCACCTACACCTACACGATGCCGCCCGGCAGCCAGCCGTCCGGCGACGGCGACTGGGTCGGGGTGTGGGAGAACCAGACGCCGTCGGCGCTCTACACGATCCCGCCCAAGTGGTTCGAGCAGGTCCCGGAGAACAGCGCGAGCGGGGTGGGCGTGCTGAGCGGCCTGAACCTGCTGCGCGGGACGTCCTACATCCTCGGGTACTTCAAGGGCGGGTTCGACGCCACGAAGCCGAAGCAGTCGACGCTGGCCTGCTCGGTGACCTTCCACACGCCCTGAGACGGCGCCCCGGCCGGCCCGCGGAACGGGCCGGCCGGTCCAGCCCCGCACGCCGCGGCACCGATGGGCCGGCGCCGCTCGACCACCGAGGCAGTTGGCAATGAGCTTCTTCCAGCGGGTCCGCGATACCCGGCTGTACATCGGACCACCTGAACCCGACCCGAGCCATCGCTGGCTCGGGTACCTGCTACCGAACGATGCGTCGGAAGAGAAGATCGACCTCGAGAATGCCCTCCGGAAGGCAGACGGCTCGTTCCTGTTCGCCACCGTGGCGCCGGACCTCGGCACCGACGCCGCCATAGAGCGGTTCATCGCGGCCGTGGATTGCCTGCGCAAGAACCTGAAGAACCGGGCGATCTTCTGGCTGCCCGAACCCGACGCGATCGAAGGCGCGCCGAACGTCGCCATGCCGATCACGCCGAACGGCCGGGTGGTGATAGCGAGCGGGGCCGAGGTGCCCATCGTGCGGGACCTCAAGCTCGTGATACACGCCGGCGCGTCCCTCAGGCTCGAGGGCGACGTGCTGGAGATGTGCGGTAACGGGGCGATCTCCTTCGACGGGCCGGCCGCACCGGACGCCCAGCTGATCTCGCTGGCGAAGCTGCCGTTCACCGGCGACGAGCGCGGCTGCGTCGTCTTCGGCGCCCACATCCGGCGGCGATCACTGCACGATGACTGGAGCTGGGGCTTCCAGTGCGTCGTGCCGGCCACCGGCACCGCATACCGCACCAGCACGCTGTGGCTGCCGCTGGCCGAGGGGAGCAGCCCCTCCAGCGACGACCGGATCGGCTTCATGGCCGCCATCGACCCGGCCGACACGCTGAACGCCGTGCTCCCCGCCCGGACCGCGCTCGTCTTCACCGGGGAGAACTACGACGGGAGCCGGACGGTCCTCGATTCGTGGTTCCGCACCGACACCGGCGCGGCGATCCGCCTGATCCCCGTCCCCGGGCCGCTCGCCGACCGTCCGGACGCGGCGCGCCTGGTGTTCAACCCGGGCGCGGGCGACTCCCCCGGACGGCCGCTGCCGTTCCAGGCCGCGCCGGCCGGGGCCTTCACGCTGGAGGTCCCGCCCGCGGCGGGGCGGGACGCCGACGGTGCCGGGCGCCGGCTCCTGTGCGGCCTGCACGGCACCGAGTACGCGGCCTTCGGCCCGGACGACCGGCTCGTCTTCACCCCGCGCCGTCCCGCCTTCGTGCCCGGCTACCCCTTCCCCGAGACCTCTCCCGTCGGACCGCCGACCGACCCGTCCGCGCCGCTGATGGACGCCACGTACCGCACGTCCTGGGCGAGCCTGGTCACCGGCGGCGGAGGCGCCGGAGGCCCCGGCGCCGGCGACTCCGCCCGCGACTCCGCCCGCTACGTCGCGCAGCCGCGCGGAGCGGCCCTGTACGGGCGGCAAGACCCGCCCCACCGGGTGGACGACACCCTGTTCGTGCACGTGGACAGCGGCATGGCGCTGCCCGGCGACACCGTGTTCCCGCTGCTCCCGTACGCGGGCGTGAAGGTGAACCCGGAGCGCGGCACCTGGTCCCGCGACCGGATCGAGACCGTCGAGCGGACGGCGGTCGCGCCCACCCGGCGGCTGGAGATCGGCGAACCGCCGTCCGGGCACGTTCAGCCGGACGGCGCGGCGGACGGCCGGAAGAACGTGACGACGCCCGCCGGCCTGCTCGTCACGCTCGGCCCCGGCGACGTCTGGGAGCGGGTCCTCCTCGGCCAGAACAGCGATCCGGAGATGCGGCGGATGTGCTTCTGCGCACCGGGCGGCGAACTCCGGCAGGCGTTCCAGTCCAGTGAGCTGTTCCTCGTCGCCGCCAACGCGACGCGGCTCGGCCGGCTCACCGGGGCCGGCGGCGGTGAGTGCGGCGCGGAGGCGACGTTCCAGAACGCCATGAACATCGCCGACTGGCGTTTCGCGGCCGACGTCGGCCTCAACCGCTACGACGACTACGCCAACGTCCTCATCGTGAAGGGCCGCGAAGGCCCCCTGTACCTTCCGGAGGACCCCGGCGGGAGCCTGGTCTGCAACCCGGAGCGCTGGACGCAGCGGGACGTGTTCGCCGCGCCGACCGACATCGTCCCCGGCGCGGCCGGGGATTCCGGCTCGCCGCCGGCTCCGCCCGTGGGTCCGCCGGACCCGGCCGAGCTGGTGGTGCTGTCCGGATGGCTGCGCAGGTACTTCGCCGACGCCGCCGCGCGGACCGAGCCGTACTTCGAGCATTTCAACAGGCTGGCGCGGGACCCCGCGTGGACGGGCGTCCTCGTCCTGCGGATGCGGATCGACGAGCTCCCCGCCGACCTGGCGGGCGTCGTCGCCGGGGTCACCGACCCGGGCCGGTTCCATGCGCACCATTTCGGCATCGAGATCAGCCAGGTGGCCAACGACCCGAAGGCCGGGACGATCGAGCTGGTCGGCGACAGCTCGATGTTCGGGCTGATCGACTACGTCGACCCGGCGTTCACGCCCCCCGGCCCGGGAGAGGCCACGGCGCGGCCGGTGCCGCCGCCGGAGGGCGTGGAGCACGACTTCCGGCTGCTGAGCCTGCGCGCGGTGTTCGAGAACACGGCCGTCCAGGAGTTCGAGTCGTGGGCGCAGCTCACCGTCAACCGCCTGTTCGGCATGCGGGTGGCCGGGATGGGCGAGGGCGGCAACCCGTTCAACACCATGGTCCTGCGCGGCCACTACCAGAACGACGGGTCGCGGCCCGTGCAGAGCCTCTCCGGGACGGGGCCGTCGACCTTCCGGTTCGGTGACAAGGCCGCGGTGCGCAAGGTGGAGATCACCGGTGTGCGGATGTCCACCCGCGACCCGGGTGACGCCGAGAAGGGCCGGGACGTCGTGTCCTGGTTCGACCTGTCCGGCTTCCTCGACCTGAAGGTGATGACGGACGGCGAGCGGCCGTTCGACGTGCTGTCCTTCGGCGGCGAGGGCGACGAGGACCTGCCGCGCCGCGGCCTCGCGTTCGCCGGGCTGGGGGTCCGGATGGCGTTCCCGCCGGCGGCCCCGGCGCGCCGCACGATGACGTCCGAGTTCGGCGAGGTGCGCTTCGACCTCGGCACGAGCACGCCGCGCCGCGACAGCCTCTTCCGCGACTTCGCGCTCGACCTGCGCGGCCTCGACCACGGCGGCGCGGACACGCCGCCGCAGACCGGCGGCTACCTGCCCGTCGTCACCGGCGCCCCGCTCACCGGGGTGGCGGACCGGCCGTGGTTCGGCCTGGCCTACGACCTGAAGCTCGGCACGCCGGGCGACCTCGCCGGGGAGGTGGGGCTGGTGGCGCGGCTGGTCACGGCGTGGTCCACGGCGGACGGCGACGGCGGCGACCAGGAGGTGATGGTCGGGCTGGGGCTGCCCGGGACGAAGGGCGGCGCGACGCTGTTCAGCCTGGAGAACGTCCTGAAGGTGTCCGTCGGGCAGATCCGGCTGGACCGCGCGCAGGTCGCCGGGGCGCCGGACGAGAGGCGCTTCATGCTGACGATGGACGACATCGCGCTGCGGTTCCTCGGCCTGCTGAGCATCCCGCCGAGCGGTTCGACCAGGTTCACGCTCTTCGGGGACCGGGACGCCGCCGGTCCCGCCGGCCTCGGCTGGTACGCCCTCTACGCCAAACGTCCGGCGGCCGCCGCGGAGAACCGGCCGCAGCTCGCGAACACGGAGAAGTGACGGGCATGCAACTAGCGATCGAGCAGCAGATCAAGATTGTCGAGTCGCAGAACAAGGGGGGCACGTCCGCGCTGGACACGGAGCTTCTCAAGTTCTTCAAGGACGAGACGCCGCGGTTCTACGTGGCGGCGGGGGCGGCGTTCGGGCACCAGGCGTCCACCGTGCTGCTGCTGAAGAAGTTCGTGGCCAGGAAGCTCGTGACGAAGGCCGAACTCGTCTACCCGAACAAGGAGATCCTGGAGAAGCTGCGGACGCTGCTGCCGGAGATCCAGCCGGGGGAGTCCGGGTTCCGCCTCACGGTGAGCGGCGGGACGGCCGAGATAACCCTTGTCGAGAAGACCGGGGAGCCGCCGGGGAAGGTGACCAAGCTCGCCATCACCGGTGGATTCGACCACACGTCCGGTGAGGTCGAGAAGCTCGCCGGCGAGCTCAACGCCGACATGCTGCTCGTGCTCCAGCCCTACGGCTGGGAGGAGGAGGGCGGGAAGCCCGGCGCGAGCGTCGCCTATTTCCCGAAGGCCCCGGACAGGCCGCTGGTCGACCTGTCGGAGAAGATCACGCACCTGGCCGCCCGGTTGTACGGCCGTCCCGAGATCGCGCTCACGGAGAAGCAGTGGACCGAGCTCGCCGCGCTGCCGGGGAAGAAGCAGGTGGTCGAGGCCGCGAAGGCCGTCCTGGACGGCGTGCGGGACGGCCGGCTGTTCTGCCCGGTCTACGGCATCAGCAACGTGGGTGAGGGCAGCGCGAAGAACGGTCTGGCCCCCGGGGGGATCCTGTTCAACCTCGCCGGTACCGCCCGCGTCCTCCAGGAGGGTTCGCAGGACAAGTTCCGCAAGGGAACGGTGATCCTCGTTCTCGCGAACATCAAGGACGCGAGCTGGAAGCTGCTCGAATCGTGGGTGGCCGGCAAGAATCTCGGCTCGTCGCCGGCGAGCGTCCGGCTCTTCGCCGAGAAGTACCTGTGCCCAGGCGGGGACTGCAAGGTCCTCGTCGAGAGGCAGCTGAACGATGCGGGGGAGATCGCCAAGAAGATCGCCGCGCTGAAGGACGACGAGGTCCTCATCCTGAACCTCCAGAGCCTGCCGCAGGCCGTGTTCGACCTCCTCTATGCGGAGGCGACTCTGCCGTCGGTGTTCGAGGGCGCGGGAACCGCCGGATTGGTCATCCCCCTGGGCAAGCCCTACTTCCGGCTCGCCGACGTCCCCTACCCGGTGCTGCCGTTCAACGCGCTGATGGATTCCAGCGCACTCTCGTCCAAGTTCGCCGCGGGTGTGCTGAGGCAGGAGCACCGCCTGTGGAATGAACAAGAGGGCTTGGTGCCGCCGCACCATCTGGCCCACTACATCGGGGAGGCGTACGAAGACGACTCGCCGCTGCAGAAGTACTTCCAGCGCTTCAAAACCTTCATGGCCGACCAGCCCCAGGAGGAGAAGCTCCAGGCCGCTCTGCAATGGGTGTTCACGAGCGAGGCGTACAAGAAGACCGACTTCACGCTGGTCGGCGCCCCCATCAAGACGGGTGACGCGGTCCTCGCGCAGGTCTACAAGGATTTGAAGGAGAACCTCGGCGCGGACGGGAAGCTCGCGGTGGCGCCCGGAGCCTTCAAGGACGGCCCCCTCGCGCGGCTCTACGAGGCCATGGCGGGCGGGTCGGCGCTCGTGCTGACGGACGCGAAGGTCGCCGAGCCGGCCGACGGCAAGGTGGTGGCGCGCGGCCGCGGCGCCGGCGTCCTCGGGCTGCCCGACTCCGACGTCGACCTGGTGTTCACCGACGGCGACGCGGGCCTGACCGGCGCGATCCAGGTGCGGCCCGCCGCGGCGGGGTCGTGGAGCCTCACCGGCGCCCCCTGGTTCCTGATCCGGGACTCCTTCCTCAAGATCGTGCGCTCGGACGATCCCGCGGGCGCCGTCACCGGGTTCGCCGGCGGCGCCGTCCCGCTGCCCGGCGGCGCCGCGGGGGCGTCCGCGGGAGAGGCGGAGGCGGACGGCGGGTCCGCGATGAGCGTCGTGCTGAGCGTGCCGCCGGCGGCCGGGCGGTGGACGTTCGACGCGTCGTTCACCGCCCCCGGCCCCAGCCTGGCGCGCGTGTTCGGGCTGCTCGGCGGCGTCAACCTCGCGCAGGCGCTCCCCGCGCCGCTGAACGCGGCCGCCGACCTCGCCGTCCGGCGCATCCAGATCGGCTACCTGGCCGACACCCGGGAGATCGCGTCGTTCTCCGTCCGGTTCGCGACGACCGCGTCATGGCCGCTCGTCGGCAACATCGTGCTGAACGGCCTGGAACTCCTCGCCGACGTCGCCGACCCGGCCGGGCCGCGGCGGCGGAACCGGTTCGAGATCATCGGGACGTTCGCGCTCGGCCAGGGCGCGGTGCGGGTCACCGCGCAGCTGCCCGAGCAGATCTTCCTGGGCACGCTGGTGCCGCCCGCCGACCCCGCCGTCCACGTCCGGATCGCCGACGTGGTGGGGCTGTTCCTGCCGAGCGGGCAGTCCGTCCCGGTCAACGGCGCGGTGACGCTGTTCGACTTCCAGTACAACCGGCCCGCCGGGACCTGGAGCGTGGACTGCGGCGTCCTCGCGGACTGGCCGGTCCCGGCGGGCTCCGCCGAACCGTGGTTCACGATCGAGAACCTCGCGTTCGCCGCCCGCGGCAACGCCACCGGCGTCGAGGGGCGGTTCGGCGGGACGGTGCTGATCCTCCCCGACTCCGCGAAGATCCAGCTGGCCGTGGAGGCGTTCTACGCCAAGGAGACCGGCTGGCGCTTCGAGGGCCGGCAGACCGGCGGCGCGGTCCCGCTGGGCGAACTGCTCGCCGCCTACACGGGATGGCGGACGGAGGCGAAGTACGGGATCTCCGACCTGGAGCTGTCCATCGCGACGGGCGACGGCTCGTGGGCGTTCGGCGGCGCCACCGCCGAACCGTGGGTCGTGCCGTTCCTGCCGCACGCCTCCCTCACCGGGAGGCTGCGCCTCGGCTCCGGCGCCGCCGGACGCTTCGCGCGGCTGGAGAGCGAGGTGCGGTGGGAGGATCTGCGGCTGCGGGTCTGGTGGGACTACAACCCCAAGGTCAACGCGTTCGGCATCACCTGGAACGGGCTTGAGGGGAAGGTCGCCGGCCCGGAGAAGGACACCGGCGACTACACGGCCGAGCTGGGGCTGGCCGCCGGCGCCACCCTCGGGTCCGTCATCGAGACGATGGTGTCCTGGATCACCGGCACCGGGTTCGCGCTCGCGCCGCCGTGGAACGTCCTCAACTCGGTCAAGCCGGGCGACCTGGCGCTCACCTACCGCTTCAACCCGAAGGACACGTCCCGCAACCAGGTCGGGTTCAAGGTCGGCATCGGGCCGATCGACCTCGGGTTCGCCCGCATCGACGGCATCAGCGTCGTCTACCAGAGCACCGGCCCGGACCGGGGCGTGATGGTGACGCTGGACGGCTTCTTCCCGTGGAACGTCGGGGACGGCGCCCTCGGCGACATGGGCAGCCTCGGCCCGTGGGACACCAGCAGGCCGGGTGCGGCGCCGACCCCGCCCGGCCAGGGCGGCAAGTACATCGACCTGCGGCTGCTCGCGCTGGGGCAGCACATCGACGTCCCCGGACTCGACCAGGCGACCACCGTCGGCAAGGCCATCGAGGCCATGAAGAAGCTGCCGCCCGCGGAGCCGGACGAGATCCCGGACGTCCGGCTCGACCGGTCCGTGTCCTGGGTGGCGGGCCTGGACATCGGCATCCTCCGCTTCGAGGGCGCGGCGGGCGGTCTGGCCGAGACGGGCGGACCGGCCGTACCGGACGCGGCCAAGCCGGCCGGCTACCTGCTGGACGGGCAGGTCGTCTTCTGCGACCCGCGCCTGTACGGGCTGCGCGTCGCGCTGGACGGCCCGGCCGCGAAGGTCTTCAAGGGGCTGGCGCTGGAGGTGATGTACCGGCAGATCAGCGACGCGGTCGGGGTGTACCAGGCCGAGATCACGCTGCCGGACCAGATGCGGCACCTGAACGTGGGCGCGTACGCGATCACGCTGCCGGTGTTCGCCGTCGCGGTGTACACCAACGGCGACTTCCTCGTCGACGTCGGGTTCCCCCGCAACATGGACTTCTCGCGGTCGTTCACGCTGGAGGCCGTCATCTACCCGGGCATCCCGCTGCTCGGGTCGGGCGGCTTCTACCTGGGCAAGCTGTCCAGCGCCACGACCGACCTGGTGCCGAAGGCGTCCAACGGGACGTTCAACCCGGTGATCGTCTTCGGGTTCGGGCTGCAGGCCGGGTTCGGCAAGTCGGTGCAGTACGGCATCCTCAAGGCCGGGTTCAGCCTGACCGTCGCGGGCGTCCTGGAGGGCGTCCTCGGCAAGTGGAACCCCTACGAGCCGGGGTCCGCGCTGGAGCGCGCCGGCTCCGGGGCGCTCGACCAGGTGCAGGGCGGCTACTACTTCCTCGTCCGCGGCACGGTGGGCCTGCTCGGGCGCCTGTACGGGTCGGTCGACTTCTCCGTCGTGAAGGCCGACGTCGACGTGCGGATCGCCGCGCTCGCCGAGATCGCCTACGAGTCGTTCGTGTCGCTGTCGCTCAGCCTGGTGCTGTCGGTCGACGTGTCCGCCAGCATCAAGATCGACGCCGGGCTGTTCACCATCAAGATCACTTTCAAGTTCTCGATGCGGCTCAAGGAGACCTTCACGGTCGACAACCTCGGCACGCCGCCCTGGCGGACGGTGGACCGGGGCCCGTCCCGCGCGCTGGGCGCCTCGGCCGGGGTGCTCGGCGGGCCCGCGGACCGGCGGCTGCGGATGCGCCGCGAACTCGCCGCCGGCCTCGCGGCCCGCGCGGCGCGTCCGCCGGAGTGGGGCAACCTGCGGCCGCCGGCGGAGCCGGCCGAGCTCACCGGCTACGCCGCCCCCGGCCTCGCGCTCGCCCGCGACGAGTGGGCGGACCCGCGGGACGCGGGGGCCGTCGAGCAGTTCCCGTGCTGGGTGGCGATGCTGCTCATCGACTCGGTGCCGCCCGTCCACGAGGCGATGCTCGCGGGCCCGGCCGACGGCGCCGCCGGCGACACCTCGTTCGAGACCCTGTGCAAGGGCGTCCTGCGCTGGGTGGTTGCCGCGATCCAGGACGGCCCCCGCACCGCCGAGGAGATCGACGCCCTGGTGGTGGACGAGCTGGAGCTCGCGTACCTGCTGGACGAGGTGCTCGTCAGCAGCGACGCCGTCCCGGCGCCCGTGCCCGCCGACGCGGTCGAGCGGTTCCTGGGCGGCGCGTTCCGGCTCACCGTGCGCGGGCCGGCGGACGCACCGCCGGAGGGCGGGACGACGGAGCCCGACGCGACGTACCTGCCCGTGCCGCCGTCGCTCGTCCTCGACGTGCCCGCGTACGGGGACGCCCCGGCGACCCGCTACGCGTTCGGGTCCTACAACGCGATCGGCGGGCAGGCGCTCGCCGGGCTCCGGAGCTACTTCGCGGAGCTGGCCGTGCGCGTCTCCGAGGAGCCCGCCGGCGCGGCGGAGGCCGTGGCCGAGAAGTCGCTGTCGATGGCCGAGTGGGTGTTCGGCGACTACTTCCTGCTGCTGGCCCGGCAGACGGTGCAGGCCGCCCGGGACGGGCTGCGCCTGTTCAAGTACCCGATCGCCGCCGGCGACACCCCGCTCGGCATCGTGCGCTGGGTCAACGAGAACCGGGCCGTGCCGCCCGCGGACGGCGCCGGGGAGGGGCCGCTGCCGGCCGTCCCCGCCTACACCGTCCCCGACCTGTTCGCCGCGAACGGCGCCCACCCGCTGCGGCCGGGCCGGGCGATCGCCATCGGCGTGACCTGCACCCCCGGCGACGACGACACGTTCGCCTCGCTCGCCCGCCGCTACGAGGACGAGGTGAGCGCCGCGGACATCGCCGGCGCCGGCGCCGCCGCGCCCGGCCTGCTGCGCCCCGGCGCGCGGATCGTCCTGCCGGGCGGGCGCGAGCACACCGTCCAGGACGGCGACACGCTGATCGGCGTCGCCGCCGCGCTCGGCGTCCGGTACGCCGACCTGGTGACCGGCGCCGGACTGCTCGACCAGGAGGGCCTGCTCGCCCCCGGCGCCGACCTCCTCATCCCGCTGGTGACGTGCGCGTCCGGCGCCGGCGAGACGTTCGCGGCCCTCGCCGGACGGGACGTCTACGGCGGCGCGTTCACGGCCGCCGACCTCGCCGCGTGCAACGCGGGACGCGCGGTGCTGCGG
The DNA here is from genome assembly GCF_040302145.1 of Spirillospora sp. NPDC127506. Lineage (NCBI taxonomy): Bacteria > Bacillati > Actinomycetota > Actinomycetes > Streptosporangiales > Thermomonosporaceae > Spirillospora > Spirillospora sp. NPDC127506. The sequence continues at coordinate 181,308 of NZ_JBEORG010000002.1, forward strand.
CCCGGCGCCGGCGTGCCGTTCCCGGACCGGACACCGTACACGGTCCGGCCGGGCGACGTGCTGGGCGACGTCGCCGCGGGCCTCGGCGTCTCACTCGCCGAACTGCTCGCCGACGGCGGCGTCCTCCGCCAGGAGGGTCTCCTCGCCCCCATGGCGACGCTGGCGGTGCCGCTCTTCCGGCACGTCACCGCGGACGCCGGCGCCGCGCAGACGCTGGACTCGGTGGCGGCCCGCTTCGGCGTCGGCGCGGCCCTTCTCGGCGAGCAGCCGGCCAACGCCGAGATCGCCGACCTGTTCGCCGCACGGGACGCGGACGGCCGCGCCGAGCCGTACCTGGACGTCCCGCACCTCGGCCGGTTCCGGCTCGGCGAGCTGATCGCCGAGGCGCAGCGCACGTTCGCGTTCCGGCAGATCTCCGCGCTCACGTCGCGGTACTGCCTGCACGGCATGCGGCTGCCCGCGGCGGGGACGGTCGAGCCGAAGGCGCGGGGCATGTGGGTGCGGGAGCGGGACGGCGGGCTCCGGCTGCCCGCGCACGCGGGCCTGCACGCGCTCACCGGGCAGCAGGTGCCGCTGCCCGCCCTGTCCGGGGAACCGTTCCGCGTCTTCCTGGACCGCTCGGGCGGACCCGGCTGGCTGCGCTTCGCCGGCGCGGACCCCGACCGGCTGGAGCTGGCCCTCGTGCCCGGCACGGCGGAAGCGGACCGGGTCGCGCGGCTCCGCGACGCCTACGGGAAGGGCGCCCGGCTGGACATCGGCCTCGAATCGCTCGGCGCGGGCAGCATGTGCGAGACCGCCCCGGCGACCTATCCGTGCACCCGGTCCGTCCCGTGGCGCAGCCCGGTGCCCGTGCCGCTGCCGTACGGGCCCGGCGGGGAGGGCGCGGCGGACGCCGGCGCCGCGGGGCTGCGGCTGTACCGGCTGCCGGCCGACCTGACCGCGCTCCCGGACCGCTCCGTGCGGGCCTGCGATCCGCGGATGCGGGTGCGCCTCGGCCGGCACGACGACTCCACCGGCGGCACGGCGGTGTCCGGCGTCGCCGCCCACGGCTGGGCCACCGCGGTGAACGTCCAGGTCAAGCTGGTGCCGGAGGTCGAGGGAAGCCCGTCCACGCGGTCCACCTACGAGATCGCCGGCGTCGACGACCGGGACATCGTCCTCCTCGAACGGCTGCTGGAGCGGTGGGGCGAGGACCCGGACGCCGCCGCGGTGGACCGGCTGATCCTCGCCTTCCCCGCCGCGGACGGCGACACCGGCCTGGCCAACGACACGCTGCCCTCGGTCACGATGGGCCTCGCGCAGACCGACCTCAGCACCCGCACCCGCCCGCCCGGCGCGGTGCCCGCGCCGCAGGCCGCGGCGGACGACGGGCCGCGCCTGCTCAACGACCCGCACGAGTTCATCCGGCTCCTCTGGGAGGCGGGCATCACGCGCGGCGGGGGCTTCTTCCTCTACTACGACGCGGCCGCCGAGGGGCGGGGGCTGCCGGAGCGGCTGTTCGCGGGCGGCGACACCGCCACCGTGACGCTCGTCGTGCTGTACGCCGCGCCCGCCGACCCCGTCGAGCGGAACCGCGTCGGCGCCTACATGAACAGCCTCGCCACGCCCGCCGGCCTGCCCCGCGACGCGACCGTCTTCGCCGAGGCCGACCCGCCCGAGCCGCCCGCGCGCGTGCCGGCGGCCCCGGACACCCGGATGGGCGCCCTGGCCGCCGCGCACTACGGCGACGTCGCGGACCTGGTCGCCGCGAACACCGGGGTGCCGCTCGCCGCGGACGCCCGGATCACCGTGGACGAGGGCGTCTACCAGGCGCCGCCCGGCGGCATCGCGCTGGCCGACGTCGCCGGCCGCTTCGGCACGACCGTCGAAGCGCTGCGCGCCGCCAACTCCGGCTGGCCGGGCGGGCTGCCCGACCGGCTGGCGTTCCCGCAGGCGATCCGGCTGCCGCGGCTGGTGCTGACCCCCGGCACGAGCCCGTTCTCCGGGACGTTCGGCGAGATCATCGCCGGCTACGGCCAGGGGGCGGCGTCCCTCGCCGCCGCGAACCGCGACGTGCCCGGCCCGTTCGAGACCGGCCGGGAGATCACCGTGCCGGGCGGGCCCCGGACGCGGACCGCGACCGTGCCGCCGGGCGTCGCCGCCGTCGCCGCGCGCCGCGTCGTGCCGGAGGACGCGCCCGGGGCCGGCGACGGCGGGGCGGACGCGTTCCTGAAGGCCGCCTTCACCATGCTCGGCTACCGGGTCGCGGGCAACGCCGCGTTCGAGGAGAGCCCGATCGGGCTCCCCGCCGGGCCGGCGACCGGCCCGGCCGATCCCGCGAACCACGACAAGATCCGGGCGCCGCGCGAACTCGAACCCGGTAGAGACCTGTGGGAGTACCGGCAGGCCGTCCCGTACACGCGGTTCGCGAAGCCAAGCGGGGACGGTGCCGAAGCGGCCCCGTACCAGGCGATCGGGGACATCCTCCAGGTGTCCTTCGACTGGTGCGACGTGTACGGGAACACGCTGGTCACCGACCTGACGGACCCGGTGGCGGGGAGCGGGGGGCCGTTCGACCAGCCGCCCGTCCTGATCGGGTACACCGACGCGCTGGTCGGGCTCGGGCAGTGGCCGTCGGTGTCGTCCAGCTGGCAGGTCCGCGACGCCGGGGACGGCGGCCCGCTCCTGGAACTGCTGCTGAGCTTCGACGACAGCCGCTACCAGGGGCTGCTCGCCGCGGCCGCACCGGACGCCACGACCGTCGAGCTGACGTTCACGCTGGACCTCGACCCCGACGGGGTCGGCGACACCGGCAACTACGTCTTCGACGACACCGGCGAGCCCGTCACCGTCGAATCCGCGGTGCTGGGCGACGACGGCCGCACGGTCCGGCTCACGGTCTCCCCCCTCACCGACGGCCGGATGTACCGCCTCGCCGTACGCGGGCTGCGCCGCGCCGCCGGAGGCGAGGCCGTCGAAGGCCGCGCGGGGTTCGCCTACCCGGCGGACGGCGCCGCCCGCACGTCCGGGGTCGCCGCCGGCGCCGCCGCCGACGCCGCCGTCTACCGGAGGCTGCGCGACCAGCTCGCCGACCCCCACGGGATCGCCTGCGCCGTCCGCACCACGCTGCTCGGCCGCGACGCGGACGACCCGTCCGCGACCGGCGACGCCGAACTGACCGCCGAGCAGCTCCGCGCCCTGCGCGCGTGGCTGTGCGACGGAGACGGCTCGATCCTGGCGTTCCTCGACGACCGCGCCCGGTTCCGGACGGACGTGCCGCCGCCCGCGGCGAGCCACCCGATCGGCTTCCCGCTGGACCGCGACGCGGTGAACCCGGCGGAGATCTTCCCGCTCCGCGCCGAGTTCCGGCTGGCGCGCACCGGCGGCGCCGTCCTCGGCGACCTGGCCACCGCGCCCGGCGTGCGCGAGACGAGCACACCGGTCGCGCCGTTCCAGGAGCGGCTGCCGGACCAGGACGGCGCCCCCACCGGGCCGCTCGCGCTGGCCGAGTTCGCGCGGCGCCTGGAGGCCGCGCTGCGCACCGGCGAGCAGACGCCGAAGGTCGCCGTCGGCGTCGACCGGCACGCACCCGCCACCGGCGGGCTCGACGGCGGCACCACGGTGTGGGCGGTCCGGGCGGGCACGGCCCCCGGCGCCCCGATCTCCTACCGGGTGTCCGAGGGCGGCCCGGTGGTGTTCGCGCCGAGGCCGATGTCCACCGCGCTGCAGAGCCGCAGCCGCGTGCCGATCCGCGACTACGTGACCGGCGAGGGCCTCAAACCGGAGCCGTCCCGGTGGGAGGACTTCGCCGAGGTGGACGTCGACGGCTGGTGCCGCTCCCTGTTCGGCGCCGTCGACTCCCTGCTCGCCCCGCGCTTCACCGCCGCCGCGCAGATCGTGGGCCGGCTCACCGGGGAGGACCTCCTCGGCCGGGCGCTGGCCGTCAAGGAGCGGCTGGCGCGGGCGGCGTCCGCGTGGATGATCCCCGTCTTCGCGGGCGAGAGCGCCGACCCCGGCCACGTCCGGGAGCTGTTCCGGCAGCGGCTGCTGACCAGGCTCGCGGACGCCTACTCGGTGCGCGCCGCCGTGCAGTTCGAGGCGGACGTGCACGCCGGCGCCCGGGACGGGGACGCCGGACGGCCGCCGGAGCTGTACGGGGAGGCGGTCCAGCGGACCGCCCCCGCCGGCGACGGCGGGGCGGGCACGCCGGTCTCGCTCACCTCGCCGCGGCTCCCGCTGCGCACCGGGCCGGACGTGCCGCTCGCCTTCCTGGTGAGCGCCCCGGACACCGTCCGGCGGGACGGCGCGGTCGTCTCCTGGGTCGACCTGGACGTCCGCTACGACGCGAACGCGATCGAGCACCAGATCGGCCCGGTGCCCGGGATCGCGGACTACCGCGCGTCGAGCTGGCTCGGCTTCGTCGACCGCGACCCGTCCTGGCCGCTGTCGGCGGATCTCGGCGAGTTCCCGGTGCCGCTGATCCTGCGGGCCTATCCGGAGAGCCCGACGATGCGGGGCCAGGACGCGGCCTACCCCGGCGGGCACGACCCGCTCGACCGGGTCACCGGCTGGGACTACCGGTTCACGTACGCGATGTCGTTCCACTACCCGCAGGACAAGGTGATCGCGGACGTCGCGTTCAACGTCGGAGACCACCGGTCCGCCGCCGAGGAGCGGGCGGACGCGTTCGCCGCGCTCGCGGAGTTCGCCACCGTCCACCCGGCCGTCGCCCGCGACCTGGACGACTACCTCGCGCCCGTCGACGCGAGCACCGGCGACGGCGAGGAGGTGCGGAACGCGGCGGCGGCGCTGCGCGCGTTCCTCACGCTCGCCGAGACCGTCGCCGACTCCGGGCTCGCGGCGGCGGCCCGCCCCCGCGCCGTCGCCGGCCGCACCACCTGCCGGTTCGAGATCACCGAGCGGCCGGCGGAGATCGGCGGGACGCCCGGGGTGCTGCTCGTCACCGTCAAGGGCGCCCCGCCCGCCGGAGGCGGCCGGCCGGCGGTCGACATCGCCGGCTACGAGCGCCACGAGCACGGGACCGGGGAGGAAGGGCGGCACGCCTACTACTACAGCCGCGACGGCGAGTACCTCATGGCGGGCGAAGGGCAGGAGATCCCCGGGCGCACCCTCGTCCTGCCGGGGCTGCACCTGCTGGAGCAGCAGGACGCCCTCGCGGCCGTGACCGTCGAACGCAACCGCGAACCCATACCGGGACGCACCGCCGACGAGCGGTTCGTGTACCGCACGCCCGCGATCCGCAGCGCCGCGCCGCTGCAGCCGGGAGTGGACGTCACGGACGCCATCCCCGTGCAGTACATCGGGAGCGCGGACCCGGACCGCCCCGTCCACCGGACGCTCAGCGCGCACCTGGAGGCGGTGTTCGCCGCGCTCCTCGACCGCACCACCGAGCCGGAGCTGGCCGTCCAGGTCGAGGTCGTCTACGACTACACCGTGAACCCGGACCTGCGCCCGGTGACATTGCCGGTGCTGATGCAGGCCCCGCTCGCCGCCGGCCGCAAGGACGGCGGCCTGACCCGGATGCTCGACGGGTGGGCGCGGGCCGTCGACGCGTGGTTCCGTGAGCGGACGCCCGTGTGCGGCGGCGCGCTGCGCTTCGACCTGACGCTCATGACGAACCTGACGGCGCGTCCGATGCCGCTGCTGCGGCTGCGCGACCTGCGCCTGCCGATCGAGTACGTGATCGACCCGAAGCCGTCATGCCGGGCCGAGTCCGGGGAGGCCGCTCACGGGTGAGGGAGCGTGATGCGGATGGCGGTGCCGACGCCGAGCTCGGAGCGGATCTCGGCGCGGCCCCCGTGGGCGGCGGCTATCGCGTCCACGATCGGCAGGCCGAGGCCCGTCCCGCCGGTGCCCTTATCCGCGCGGTGGAAGCGTTCGAAAGCGCGCGCGGCGTCGTCCGGCGACATGCCCGGCCCCTCGTCCGCGACCTCGATCAGGCCCGGGGCCAGGCGGACGGTCGCGGGCGTGCCGGGGGGTGTGTGGGCGCGGACGTTGGCGAGGAGGTTCGCGAAGACCTGGCGCATGCGCGCCTCGTCGACGTTCGCGATGAGGGCGTCCGGCGCGTCCAGCCGCAACGGGCGGTCGGGTTCGGCGGCGGCCGCGTCCGCGATCGCGTCCCGGGCGAGGACGACCAGGTCCGTCGGGACGGGGTTCAGCGACGCCTCGCGGTCCAGGCGGGCCAGCTCCAGAAGGTCGGTGACCAGGTCGTTCATGCGGCGGGCCTCGCCCTCGATGCGGCGCATCGCGTCGGGCAGCTCGTCCGGCCCGAGGGCGCCGTGCCGGTACAGCTCCGCGTAGCCCTGGATGGTCGTCAGCGGCGTCCGCAGCTCGTGCGACGCGTCCGCGGCGAACTCCCGCACCCGCGCCTCGGACCGGCTCCGCGCCCAGAACGCCTGCTCGATCCGCTCCAGCATCACGTTGATGGCGGCGGCGAGCCGCGCCGTCTCGGTGCGCTGCCCCGGTCCGGGCATGCGGGCGCGCAGGTCGCCGCCGGCGGTGATGGCGTGCGCGGTCTCCGCCATCCGGTTCAGCGGCAGCAGGCCGCGGCGGATGAGCCACCGTCCGAGGACGATCAGGACGGCGAGCAGCAGCGCCCCCGTCGCGATCTCCGACAGCACCAGGTTCCGCACCGCCGACTGGATCTCGCCGAGCGGGGCGGCCACGACGACGAAGCGGTTGCGCCACGGGCGGGCCACGGCGCGCAGCCCGGGCAGCGAGAACGGTTCGCCGCTGCGCGCGTGGCCGGCCAGCTCGTCCCGGCCGAGCCGCCCGATCGCGGCGACGGCGCGCCCGGGGTCCGGGTCGTCGCCGCTGAGGACGCGCACCCGTTCCGTCCGCTCGCCGACGGCCAGCACCACGAACTGCGCCGGCGCCACCCCCTGCTCGGACGGCCCCGGGCGCAGCAGGCGGGCCAGGGTGCGGTCGCGGGTGGCCTCCAGCTGCTCGTCCACCCGGTGCATCAGGTAGCCGTTCAGCACGAGCGCGCTGACCAGCCCCATGATGAGCAGCCCGGCGGTGGTGACCGCGAGCAGGCCGGCGAGGAGGCGGGCGTTGAGCGTCATGGCCGCAGCGCGTAGCCGATCCCGCGCCGGGTGTGGATCAGCGGCCCGCCGAGCGGGTCCAGCTTGCGGCGCAGGTAGCTGATGTAGGTCTCGACGACCTGCGGGTTGCCGTGGTCCCAGCCCCACACGCCTTCGAGGAGCTGGGCGCGCGACAGCACCACGCCCGCGTTCCGCATCAGGTAGGCGAGCAGCCGGAACTCGGTCGGCGACAGGTCGACGTCGACGCCGCCGCGCCGGACCGTCCAGTGCGCCTCGTCCAGTTCGAGGTCGGCGACGCGCAGGACGGTGTCCGGCGAGGACGCGGCCGGGGCGGCCCGGCGCAGCACCGCGTGCACCCGCGCGATCAGCGCCTCGATCGAGAACGGCTTGGTGACGTAGTCGTCACCGCCGAGCGTGAGGCCCGTGACGGTGTCGGACGGCGTGTCCCGCGCGGTCAGGAAGATGACCGGGACCTGGTCGCCGTCCGCGCGGAGCCGCCGGCACACCTCGAAGCCGTCCATGCCGGGGAGCATGACGTCCAGCAGGACGAGGTCGGGCCGTTCCCGCCGGGCCGCGCGCAGCGCGTCCTCGCCGGTCGCGGCGGTGGCGGTGGTGAAGCCGTGGAAGCGCAGCGCGACCTCGATGAGGTCGCGGATGTTGGCCTCGTCGTCCACGACGAGCACCCGCCTGCTCTCGCTCATCGGCCCCTTTCCCGCTGGACGTGCTCCACGCCGAAGGTACCGCCCGCGTCCCGCGTCCGGGCGCCCCGGGACGCGCGGCGCCGCGCCCGGACGTGCCGGCGTCGCCGCGGCGGCCGGGGCTCAGCGGTGCGGGGGGACGCGGATGAAGCGGGCGGTCCGGGTGTCGCCGGAGCGTTCGCCGGCGACGAGGACCTTGTCGTCCTTGGCGAGGTCCTTCAGGTCGGCCTTCTCGCCGCCCTTGCGGACGCGCGTGTCGGCGTTGACCGTCCACGTCCAGGACACGCCGTCGGCGCTGCGGACGGTGACCCCGGTGGCCGACGCGGACGTGACCTGGCCGTGCTGCCAGGCGGCGACGTGGAAGTCGTCCTTGCGCTGGAGGGTCGCCTCGCCGTGGACGCCGCGGAAGGCGTGCAGGGCGCGCCCCTGCCGGAACGGGCGGCCCATCCGGGGGTGGCCGGGGTGGCCGGGCTTCGCGGTGGGGGAGGCGGTCGGCGACGGGGCGGGGTCGGCGGCGAACGCGGGGACGGCGAGGTACAGGCCGGCGCCGAGGAGGCCGGCCGCGCCCAGGCCGGCCGCGATGGTCTTGCGGTTGGTTCGCATGGTGGACATGCAACCGCATGCGTCTGGCAGAAGCCCGTCCCCGTTCCTGAGAGAACCCTGAGAGTCGCCTCCGGGCCGGCTGCGGGCTCCCGTCCGGGCGGACCGGGACGGGCGGCTCAGCGGAGGGCGGCGAGGAGGGTCTTGATCAGGTGGAGTGCCTGGTCGCGGGCCTGCGCCTGGTCTTCCGCGTCCGCCACCGAGAGCGCCAGTTCGGTGAGCGCGCCGTAGAAGGCGGCCGTGGTGAGGCCGATCGGGTGCGGGCCCGACTCGCCGAGCAGCGCCGTCAGGCCGTCCGTGAGGATGGTGCCGAGGTAGCGCTGGTCGAGTTCGCGCCAGCGCTGCCAGCCGAGCGCGATGGGCCCCTGCAGCAGGACGATCTCCCGGTACTCGGGGTCGGAGCAGATCTCCAGGAACGTGCGGATCCCGGTGGCCGCCTTCGCCTCCGGCGAGCGGTCGGCGGCCATCGCGGCGGTGATGCGCTCGGCCGCCTGCGCCTCGAGCTCCTCGAACACGGCCTCGAACAGGCCCTGCTTGCCGGCGAAGTGGTGGTAGAGGGCGCCGCGGGTGAGCCCGGCGTCGCGGACGAGCTCCTCGGCGGACACGTCGTGGAACCCGCGCTCGGCGAAGAACCGGCGGCCGGTGTCGAGGAGCGCGGCGCGCGTGCTCTCGACATACCGCTCCCGCCGGGTCTTGACGTGCTCCATGCGGCATGTATAACACATACAAGGTGTATGTCAGATGCGTCGTGCATGGGAGGGACATGGCGGACATCGCGATCGTGGGAGCCGGCGCCGCCGGGCTGGTCGCCGCGCGGGACCTCGTCCGGGACGGGCACGACGTCGTCGTCCTGGAGGCCCGCGACCGGGTCGGCGGGCGGCTGCTGAACGGCGAGCTGCCCGGCGGGGAACCGATCGAGGTCGGCGGCCAGTGGGTCGGGCCCGGCCAGGACAGGGTCCTCGCGCTGATCGAGGAGCTCGGCCTCACCACCTACCCGACCTACGACGAGGGGCGGCACATCGCCGAGCTGGGCCGGACGCGCGGCGAGTACACCGGCCGCATCCCCCGGCTGTCCCCGCTCACGCTCGCCGACATCGCGCAGGCGCAGCTGCGCGTCGCGCGCCTGGTGCGCGGGATCCCGGCGGACGAGCCGTGGACGGCGCGCCGCGCCGCCAGGCTCGACCAGCAGACCTTCGAGACGTGGATCCGCCGGAACATGCGCACGAGCGGGGGCCGCGCGTTCATGCGCCTGATCACGCAGGCGGTCTTCTCGGCCGAGGCCGGCGACATGTCGGCGCTGTGGGCGGGCTTCTACATGGCGTCCGCCGGCGGGCTCGACCCGCTGATCGACACGACCGGCGGCGCCCAGCAGGACCGCGTCTCCGGCGGCTCGCAGCGCATCGCGCTCGCGCTGGCGGCCGAACTGGGCGACCGGATCGCGCTGAACTCCCCGGTCACCGACATCGAGTGGACGGACGACTCCGTCCGGCTGCGCACCGCCGGCCGCGAGGTCCGGGCGCGCCGCGCGATCATCGCGGTGCCGCCGCCCCTCGCCGCCCGCATCCGGTTCAGCCCCGGTCTGCCGGGCGACCGCGACCAGCTCGTCCAGCGCATGCCGATGGGGCGCGTGATCAAGGTGAACGTGGCGTACGACGAGCCGTTCTGGCGCGCGGACGGGTTCAGCGGCCAGGTGACCAGCGACCGCCGCCCGTTCGGCGTCACCTTCGACAACACGCCGCAGAGCGGCGGACCGGGCGTCATCGTCGGCTTCCTGGAGGGGCGCCACGCGGACATCGCCGGCCGCCTGTCCCCCGAGGACCGCCGCGCCCGGGTGCTGGCCGACCTGACCGCCTACTTCGGCCCGCGGGCCAAGAACCCGATCGCCTACATCGAGCGCGACTGGGCGGAGGAGGAGTACTCCCGCGGCTGCTACGGCGCCTTCGCGACGCCCGGCACCCTGACGCGCTACGGCCCGTCCCTGCGCCGCCCCGTCGGCCCGCTCCACTGGGCGGGCACCGAGACCGCGACCCGGTGGGCCGGCTACATCGACGGGGCCGTCGAGTCCGGCCACCGCGCGGCCCGCGAAACCAGCCTGAAACCCTGACCCGGTACCGGCTCGGCAGCGCCGGCCGACCCGCGGGAGCGCTCGGCTCCGTCGTCAGGCGGGGTCGGCGAGGGTTTCCAGGACCTGTTCGCCGTACTTGGCGAGTTTGTTCTCGCCTACGCCGTTCACGCGGGACAGTTCGGCCAGGGTCGCGGGGAGGGCGGTGGCTATCTCGCGCAGGGTGGCGTCGTGGAAGATGACGTAGGCGGGGACGCCCTGCTCCTTGGCGGTCGCGGCGCGCCAGGCGCGGAGGCGCTCGAAGACGGCCATCGCCTCGGCGGGCAGGTCGACCGGCGCCTTCGCCGCCTTCGCGGTCTTGGCCGCCTTCGTGGCGGTGCGTTCGGGTTCGCGGCGCATCATCACCTTGCGCTGGCCGCGCAGCACGTCGGCGCTCGCGTCGGTCTGGAGCAGGGTGCCGTGGTTGCTCTCCACGGCGACGAGGCCCTGCGCGAGGAGCTGCCGGATGACGGCGCGCCACTCCGCCTCGCGCAGCTCGGTGCCGACGCCGAAGGACTTCAGGGTGTCGTGGTCGAACTGGATGACCTTCGCGCTGCGCTTGCCGAGCAGGATGTCGATGATGTGCCCGGCGCCGAACTTCTGGCGCCGTTCCCGGTCGAGCCGGACGATCACCGACAGGACCTTCTGCGCGGGGACGGTCGCGTCCCACGTCTCGGGCGGGTTCAGGCACGTGTCGCAGTTGCCGCACGGCTCGCTCGGCTCGCCGAAGTAGTCGAGGAGCCGGACGCGGCGGCACTCGACCGTCTCGCAGAGGGCGAGCATGGAGTCGAGGTGCATGCTCTGGCGGCGGCGGTGCGCGGCGTCGCCCTCGCCGGCGTCGATCATCTTGCGGAGGTTGACGACGTCCTGCAGGCCGTAGGCGAGCCAGGCGGTGGACGGGAGGCCGTCGCGGCCGGCGCGCCCCGTCTCCTGGTAGTAGCCCTCGACTGACTTGGGCAGGTCGAGGTGGGCGACGAAGCGGACGTCGGGCTTGTCGATGCCCATGCCGAACGCGATGGTCGCGACGATGACCAGCCCGTCCTCGCGGAGGAAGCGCGCCTGGTTCGCCGCGCGGGTCTCGGCGTCCAGCCCCGCGTGGTAGGGGAGCGCCTCGATGCCGTTCTCGGTGAGGAACGCGGCGTGCTTCTCCACGGAGTTGCGGGACAGGCAGTAGACGATGCCCGCGTCGCCCTTGTGCTCGGTCTGGAGGAGGCGCAGGAGCTGGCGTTTGGCGTCGGTCTTCGGCTCGATCCTGTACTGGATGTTGGGGCGGTCGAAGCTCGCGACGAAATGGCGGGCGTCCTCCAGCCGGAGGCGCGACGCGATCTCGTTGCGGGTCGCCTCGGTCGCGGTCGCGGTGAGGGCGATGCGCGGGACGTCCGGCCAGCGCTCGTGCAGGCCGGACAGCGTCAGGTAGTCGGGGCGGAAGTCGTGCCCCCACTGCGACACGCAATGCGCCTCGTCGATCGCGAAGAGGGAGACGTCGCCGCGGTCGAGCAGCTCGACGGTCGCGGCCAGGCGCAGCCGTTCGGGCGCGAGGTAGAGGAGGTCGAGCTCGCCCGCGACGAACTGGGCCTCGACGACGCGGCGTTCGTCGAAGTCCTGCGTGGAGTTGAGGAAGCCCGCCCGGACGCCGAGCGCGCGCAGGGCGTCCACCTGGTCCTGCATGAGGGCGATGAGCGGCGAGACGACGATGCCGGTGCCCTTCCGGACCAGCGCCGGGATCTGGTAGCACAGCGACTTCCCGCCACCGGTCGGCATCAGGACGAGCGCGTCCCCGCCGGCGACCACGTGCTCGATGATCTCCCGCTGGCCGTCCCGGAACGAGTCGTAGCCGAACACGCGCTGGAGCGCGTCGAGCGTCTCGGGGGAAGTCATCGGCCCATACTATGAACCGCCTCCGTCACCCGTCCCCGGAACCTTCACCTGTGGACGGCCTCCACCAGGTCCGGGGTGACCTCGTCCAGGCCGGACGCGACGTGGGCGGCGAGCTCCAGCGCGTCGGGCGCCGGCGGATGCGCCGGACGCGGGATCGCGATCACCGTCATCCCGGCCGCGTGCGCCGAGCGGAGCCCGTTGCTGGAGTCCTCGACGGCGACGCACGCGCCGGGCGGGACCTCCATCTGCGCGGCGACCGCGAGGTACCCGTCCGGTGCCGGTTTGCCGAGGTCGACCTCTTCGGTGGACACGGTCGTCCGGAACAGGCTCTCCACCCCCATCTCCCCGAGCACCAGGTCGATGAGGGCGCGCGGGGACGAGCTGGCGAGGCCCAGCGGGCGGTAGGCGGCCATCCGGCGGACGGCCTCCACCGCGCCCGGCAGCAGCGGCAGCCCGTTCGCGTACCGCTGCGACATCCGGTCGATGACCTCGTAGGCGACGTCCTCCGCCGTGACGCCGTCGACGAGGTCGGTGGCGAGGTAGGCGGCCCACTCCTCGGTGCTCATCCCCATCAGCCGGTCCTGGGTGTCGGGCAGCCAGCGCCCGCCGTGCTCGGCGACGTAGGCGCGGCGCACCTCCTCCCACACCGGCTCCGAGTCGATCAGCACCCCGTCCAGGTCGAAGACGATGGCCTGCACGGACATGGGCCCCTCCAGTGATCTCTGCGCGATTGCCGGTCCACTACCCGGGGTCGCGGGGCCGGAACCGTGCGCGTCCGGCCGGGCAGATGTACCGGATTTATGCCGCGAATGCGACATGATCCCGTTTCAGTCTGGCATCGTGGTGACCCTCCGTTCCCCCTCCGGAGTCACTGCAGAGGAGATCTGCCCATGGTGTTCCTCGGTTTTCTCCTGGTCGCCGCCGCAGTCGCCGCCGGCGCGGGCGTCGTCCTCGACAACACCGACAGCGCCCACCTAGTCGTCTTCGGCCAGAGCGTGCCGGGCCTGAACAGCGAGTGGCAGGTGTTCCTGGCCGGCGCGGCCGTGGCCGTCGTCCTCGTCTTCGGCCTGATGCTCACCTTCACGGGGGCCGCCCGCCGCATCCGCAACCGCCGCGACCTGCGCGACCTGCGCGAGGAGCACCAGGAGTCGCTGACCACGCTGGAGATGGAGAAGCGCCGCCTGGAGCGGGAGCTCGCCCGCGTCCGGCAGGGCTCCGGCCGGCGCGGTGCGCAGCCGCGGCCTGAGCCCGCCTCGTCCGGCGTCCAGGGCGTCCGCGTCGCGGGCGGCCGGCCGCGGACGCCCGCCGCCTCCCCCTTCTTCGAGCGGAACGAGTAGTAGTACGCGGTGATGACGGCGGCGTCCGCCCGAATCGTCACGTGGAGGGATGCCGCGCGCACCGTGCTTCCGCCATGATCGTGGTGTGCGGATTCTTCTCAAAGTGGGCATCACCGCGGCCGCCCTCTGGGTCGCCACGGTCCTGCTCGACGGCATCTCCCTCGGCGACCAGACGACCGGCCGGCGCGTAGCCACGCTGATCGCGGTCGCGGTCATCTTCGGCCTGATCAACGCCGTCCTGAAGCCGATCATCAAGACCCTCGGCTGCGCGTTCTACGTCCTCACGCTGGGGCTGATCGGCCTCGTCGTGAACGCGCTGCTGCTCCTGCTGACGAGCGAGGTCGCGCAGCGCCTCGACCTGCCGTTCCACGTCGACGGCTTCTGGCCCGCCTTCTGGGGCGCGATCGTCGTCGGCGTCGTCGGCTGGCTCCTGCACCTCTTCCTCCCCGGCGACGACGATGACGACTAGGGACTAGCCGGGTGGGAGCCCCATCGTGGACGGAACGCCGGCGCGCTTCGTCATAGGCGACGGCTACGCCCTCTACGAGGGCCCCGCGGCAGAAGGCGGCGTGCACCGGCACGCCGCCTTCCAGGTCGCCATCGGCATGGGCGGCGATGTCGCCATGGACGACGCGTCCGGGACCCGCCACAGCGGCCCGGCGCTGCTCGTGCCGCCGATGGCCGGTCACCGGCTGCACGCGGCACCGGCGCTGCGCACCTTCTTCATCGAACCGCACTGCGCGTTCGCCGACCGGCTGCGCCCCCTCTGCGGCGCCGGCGTCGCCCCGGCCCCCGGTCTGCGCGGCCTCCGGGAGGACGACGTCCGCGCCGCCGGCGGCCGCCCGTCCGGCGAACTGGACGCACGGCTGCTGAACGCCATGCGCGCGCTGATGGACGAACCCGCCCCGATGCCCGTCCTCGCCGCGAAGGCCGGCCTCTCGCCGCAGCGGCTGCGCGCCCTGGCCCGGGAGCAGCTGGGCATGCCCCTCGCGCGCTGGCGCGTCTGGCGCCGCCTCGCCCGCTCCGCCGAGGCCCTGCGCGACGGGCGGACGCTGAGCGAGGCCGCGCTCGCGGGCGGCTTCGCCGACCAGGCGCACTTCACCCGGGAGATGCGGCGGATGATGGGGCTCACCCCGGCGGAGGCCGTCCGGGCCCTGCGGGCGTCAGGCGCGGCGCGCGGTGTAGATGGAGATCGAGCCGTTCACCGTTGACACGCTCCCGGTCTCGCGGACCCGGCGGAAGCCCACCCCGGCGATGAGCCCCGGCAGCGCCCCGTCGGCGTTGAAGCGGGTGTTCTCCCGCCCGTCCGCGAGCTGCACCAGGCGGAACGCCAGCCGCATCGCCGGGGTGCGCTGCCGCCCGAAATCGGCGATCACCAGCCGGCCGCCGGGCCGCAGCGCTTCGAGCATCGCGACCAGGATCGCCCGCTTCATCGGCACCGGGCACTGGTGGAGGACGAGGCTGGACACGACGGTGTCGACGGTCCCCGGGGCCACGACGTCCGCCAGCGCGTCCCCGGTGGCCGTGCGCCACTCGACCGCGGCGGCGCCCGCCTTGCGCCGCGCGATCGCGAGCATCTCCGGGTCGGGGTCGACGCCGATCACGCGCGCGTCCGGCTCGACGCGGTGCAGCAGCAGGGCCAGCGAACCGGTGCCGCAGCCGACGTCCACGACCACGTCGCCGGGCCTGACCGCCGCGTGCATGGCGAGCATGCTCCGCCACAGCCGCTCCCGCGTCAGCGCGATCACCGGATCGTAGAGGCGGGGCAGGCCGAAACGGCCCAGCGCGGGAGTGAAGGTCTGCTCGGTCATGGACGGAGTGTCGCCCGCCGCGCCGCCGCCGGTCTTGAACGGAACGCTCGCGCTAGCCGTCCGCGGCGACGGCGGCCCGCTCGAACGGGCCGCGCTCCAGCCGGTCGGACGGCCCGCCCGCGTACTCGCGGTACTCCGGCGGACGGGACCCGGGCGCGCCGATCAGCACCCAGCGGTGCGTCCGGACGGCGCCGATGAGGAACTCCGCGTCCGTCAGCGCCCCCGCGTCCGCGACGATCAGCACGTCGAACTCCTGGCCGGAGCCGGTGAGGGCGGCGCCGAGCGGCGTCCCGACGACGATGTCCGCGGTGCGGAGCAGGACATCGCCCTCCACCGCCCGTCCGCCCTCCATGTAGCCGGTGAGCTGCTCGATCCGGGCGATCGCGCGCCGCTGGTGGGACGGGACGGCCTCCGGGTCCTCGGTGGGGTCGGCGCCGCAGATCTCGGCGACGTTCTCCCGCGTCCGCGCCTCGGTCCGCGCGGCCGTCTCCACGTCGCCCTCCAGGACCGCCATCTCCTCGGCGGCCTCCGCCGTGCGCCGCTCCAGCACGTCCGCCAGCTCGGCGGCCTTCGCCGCCGCGGCCTCCGCGTCCGCCCGGGCGCGTTCGGCCGCCGCCAGCAGCTTCTCGCGGGACGTGCGGGCGGCGGTCACCCGGTCCTCGATCTCCTGGGCCGCCTGCTGCGCGGCCCGCGCCCTGACGCCGGCCTCCCTGGCCCGCTCGACGGCCTCCGCCGCCCGCCGCGCGTGCTCCTGATGCTCCGCCCCGGCCTTCTCCCGCTCCGTCGCCAGCCAGGTCAGCTCGGTGCCGAGCCGCTCCTGCGCCTCCCGCGCCCGCTGCAGCCGCGCCCCGCCCTCGGACACGAACGACGCGAGCCCCCGGCGCACCCGCTCCGCGTGCTCGGCCGCGTCCTTGGCCTCCCGCGCGCGCCTCGCCGCCTCGTCCGCCTCCCGCGCCCGGGCCTTGACCTCGGCGCGCAGGCCGCGCAGCTCCGCCGGCGGCGACGCGACGTGCAGCCGCTGCGCCAGCGTCATCTTCCGGCGCGCCGCCGCCAGAGCCGACTCCGCCGACACCAGCCGGTAGTAGGCGGCGTGCCCCTCGGCCGCGGCGTCCGCGTCGGCCGCCGTCAGCCGGTGCGCCTCCTCCGCCGCGGCGGGCAGCGCCTCCTTCGCCCGTGCCAGCTCGTCGGTGAGGGACGCCTCCGCCTCCCGCGCACCCTGCAGCTCCGCCTGCGCCGTCTTCGCCCGCTCGTCCAGCTGCACGCACCGCGCGTAGGACGCGTCGGCCGTGCGGGTCATGGCGGTCGCCTCGTCCGCCGCCCGGTCGGCCTCCTCCTTCAGGCGGTCCGCCTCCGCGCGCGGCTCCACCAGCTCGGCCTCGGCCTCCTCCTGGACGGCGGCGAGCCGCTCCGCCTCCGCCTCGGCCTCGGCGGCGACCCGCTCCCCCTCCGCGGCCGCGTTCCGAGCCTCCTCGATGCCGCGGCGCAGCGCCGCCTTCTCGGCCTCCAGCTCCTCACCGCGCCGCAGATGCTCAGCCCGGACGGCATGCAGCGCCGCCGCGTCCCGGGGCCACTGCTCCAGCCACATCAACCCGCGCCGCAGCAGCCGGACCTCCGTGTCCCAAGCCCGCCGCCACGCCTCCCCGACCGGCCGCAGCGCCGCCGACCGCACCCGGGTCTCCGGCGCCGACACCCCCGGCGCGCCGCCGGCCCCGCCCTCGGCCGCCTCCGCTCCAGACTCCGGAACCGCCTCGACCCGCGTCACACCAGATGCGCTCTCATCGCCTTCAGCCTCGGGCGTCGGAGCCGCGAGGGCCTCGCCGTGCCCCCCAGAAGACGTGTTGCCGTCCTCTTCTCCCCCGGTCTCCGGCGGCAGCGCGGGGATCGGCTCAACCCGCGTGACGGCAGACGCACTCTCGTCTGTCTCGCTCAGCGCGTGGGGCTGCTCACCTGCCTCGGGAGCGGTTGCCCCTTCGCCTCCGTCCGGCGCCTCGGGGGGAAGCGCGGGGATCGGTTGCACCTGCGTGGCGGCGGATGCGCTCTCGTCTGTTCCCGTTTCGGTCGGCTGTTGGGGGTGCTGCTCGCCTGGGCTTGCGCTGGACGCGTCGTCGTCTCCGCCCGCCTCGGGAGGCAGCGCGGGGATGGGTTCGACGCGGGTGACGGCGGACGCGCTTTCGTCGTCTTCCTGGTCCGGGGGTAGTGCGGGGAGGGGTTCGAGTCTCGTCTCGGCGGACGGGCTCCCGGCTTCTTCCGGAGCGGTCAGGGGCTTGAACTCGATCGTTCCCTGGGAACCCGGCTCTCGTAGCGGCGGTGGTGCTGTCGTCTCCGTCGTGGGCGGGGGCTCTTCGACGGGGGGCAGAGCCTGTGTCTCCACCGAGCGGGACTCCGCCGTCTGCGGGCGTGTCTCGATCAGCAGGGAGAAGATCTCGGGGTCGTCCTCGATGCCGCGCAGCAGTTCGGCGGCCTGCTCGGGGGTGGGGGCGATGAGGAGGGCGCGCTCGTCCGACGCCGCGAATTCCTTGATCACCTTTCGGGCGGCGTCGGCCTCGCCGCCCTCTGCCACGTGGATCAGGCGCAAGGCGTCCGTTTCGTCCAGTGAGCCGGGGGCCACCAGGAAGCGGGCGAGTACCTCCCAGTCGCCCGCGACCTGCTGGTTCCGCAGGGCCCGCAGGGCCGCGATGTGCGGGGCCCAGCCGACCGGTGAGAACTCCTGGGGCGCCTCTCTGAGGCGCGCGTCGATCTGCTCGTAGAACTCGGTCAGCGGCCCGTAGATGCTCTCGACCAGCTCGGGGCCGCCCCAGTCGACTTCGTCCGTTCCCAGAGCGGGGGTGGATCCCTCGCCTTCGATGGGCATGGTCTCCAACCCTGCCCGGACGTCGACCTCGTCCTGGACGTCTTCGGGTTCCGCAGTGACGCCCGTGCCCTCAGGTTCGTTGGTCTCTGCCGGCTGCTTCACGACGTCATCCCGTCCCAGATCGACCGTCCGAGGCCGTATTTCCCCATCTGCCGGGGACTAACGTCTCACAGACCGGGGATCAGCGGTGGCCCGCGAGGGCTGCGTGATGATCTTCACCGTCGCGGGACTCGGGGTCGGGGTGGACGAGGGCGCCGGAGAGGCGCGGCAGGGCGTGCATGAGGCTGTGCTCGGCGTCCACGGCCACCTGGTGCGCTCGGACGAGGGTGCAGCCGGGGTCCACGACGACGTCGCACTCTGCGCGCAGGCTGTGGCCTATCCAGCGGAGGCGGACGTCGCCCACCGCGAGCACGCCAGGGGTGGAGGCCAGGGCGGTTTCGGCGCGGTCGACCAGGGCCGGGTCCACGGCGTCCATGAGGCGGCGCCAGACTTCGCGGGCCGTCTGCCAGAGGACGACCGATATCGCGGCAGTGATGAGCAGGCCCACCAGGGGGTCGGCCCAAGGAGCGCCCAAGGCGATGCCGCCCGCGCCCAGTAGGACCGCCAGGGACGCGAAGCCGTCCGTTCGTGCGTGGAGGCCGTCGGCGACCAGGGCCGCCGAGCCGATGCGGCGGCCCACGCGGATCCGGTAGCGGGCCACGAGTTCGTTGCCCAGGAAGCCGATCAGGGCGGCGCCGGCCACGGCGGGCAGGTGGTCCACAGGCTGTGGATGGGCGAGGCGGTCCACGGCCGCGTAGCCGGCGACGACGCAGGACGCGGCTATGGCCACGACGATGACGACTCCCGCCAGGTCTTCCGCGCGGCCGTAGCCGTACGTGTAGCGGCGGGTGGGGGGACGCCTGCCGAGGACGAAGGCGATCCCCAGCGGGACGGCTGTCAGCGCGTCCGCGGCGTTGTGCAGGGTGTCGCCCAGGAGCGCGACCGAGCCGGTGAACGCGAACACCGCCGCCTGGAGGACGGTGGTCGCGCCCAGCCCGGCCAGCGAGATCCACAGCGCGCGCATGCCCTGGGCGCTGGCCTCCAGGGCCGAGTCCACCTTGTCGGCCGCCTCGTGGGAGTGCGGCCGCAGGACGTGCCGGAGACGCCCGTGCCCGTGCCCGTGTCCGTGTCCGTGCCCGTGTCCGTGCCCGTGCCCGTGTCCGCTCATGGGTCCACGATGGACCACGAATCCCGTTGCAGCATCTCGACAACTGCGCTGTTGTCGCAGGTACGCGCGCTGCGTCAGTGCGGGTTCGTCGCCAGAAGCTCCGCGAGGAGGTCGTCCAGGGTGACGATGCCCGCGAACTCGCCGCGCTCGTCGTTCACCACGGCGAGCTGGGCGCGGTCCCGGCGCATGCGGCTCACCGCGTCCAGGACGGTCGTCTCCGCCGTCAGGACGGGCGCCGGATGCGCCAGCTCGTCCGCGCGCCGGTCCCCGTCGGGCTCGGTGATCGCGGCCCGGACGTGCACGATCCCGGTCATCGCGCCGTCCCCGGACCGGACGAGCAGCCGGTTGTGGCCGCTGGCCGTGGCGGTCCGGCGGATCTGCGCGGCGGTCGCGTCGGCGCCGATCGTGGTGACCGACGTGGCGGGCACGACGAGGCGCCCGACGGTCGCCTCACGCGCGGAGATGGCGCGGCGGAGCAGCTCGTGGTCGCGCCGCCCGATGAGGCCGAGGCGGCGCGACTCGCCGACCAGGTGGCTGAGCCGGGCGGGGTCGGTGTGGCTGTCCAGCTCGTCCCTCGGCGTGACGCGGAAGAGCCGCAGCAGCGCGTTCGTCGCCGCGTTCAGCGCCGACAGGATCGGCCGGGACACCTTCGCGAAAGCGCGGAACGGCAGCGCCAGGATCAGCGCCGACCGCTCCGGGTGGGAGATCGCCCACGACTTCGGCGCCATCTCCCCGACGACCATGTGCAGGAACGTGACGACGGCGAGCGCGGTGCCGAGCGCGATGGCCTTCACGCCCGCCTCGGGGACGCCGAGCGCGTGCAGCGGCGGCTCCAGGAAGTGCTCGAACGCGGGCTCGGTGACGATCGCGAGGCCCAGCGAGCACATCGTGATGCCGAACTGCGCCCCGGCGAGCATCAGCGACAGCTCGCGGACGCCGGCCACGGCGGCCACGGCCGGGCGGCTGCCCTTGGCCGCGGCCCGCTCCAGCTGCGGCCGGTTGGCCGCGACCAGCGCGAACTCGGCCGCGACGAAGAAGCCGTTCCCGATCAGGAGGAGGACGGTGATCAGCAGCGACGGCAGCAGGTTCACGGCACCTCCACCGCGGAGGACGGGGACGGCGGCGCCGGCGGGCGCGGCGCAGGCACGGTCGCGGTCCTGATCCGGATCTTCTCGGCGACGCGGCGCGCCACGCTCACGACCTCCAGCTCCACGGAGCCGGTGTCGAGGCCGACGGTGATGCGGTCGCCGGCGGACGGCAGCCGACGCAGCTCCGCCATCACGAGCCCGCCGAGCGTGTCGTAGGCGTCGCCCTCCGGCAGGTCGAGCCCGGTGAGGCGGCCGACCTCGTCGATGCGCATGCCGGCGTCGACGACCCAGGACCCGTCCGGCCCGGACGTCGGGGCCTCCGCCAGGCCGTCGGTCTCGTCGGTGATCTCCCCGACGAGCTCCTCGGCGACGTCCTCGAAGGTGAGGATGCCGGCGAGGCCGCCGTACTCGTCCACCACGCAGGCGAACTCCTGCCTGGACTCGCGCATGTGCTCGATCACCCCGTACAGCGGCTGGCTGCCCGGGACGAGCAGCGCGGGCCGGGCGATCTCGCCGACCGGGGTGGCGGGGTCGAGGGTGTCGTCGGCGACCTCGCGGACGCCCGCGACGCCGACCACGTCGTCGACCTCCGTCCCGTAGACGGGGTAGGCGCTGTGCCCGGTCTCGCGGATCAGCGCGATCAGGTCGGCGGCGGTCGCGGTCGCCGGCAGCGTCCGGACCTGCGGGCGCGGCACCATGACCTCGTCCGCGGTCAGCTCGCCGAACGACAGCGCGCGCTCCAGCAGGCGGGACAGGTCGGCGGGCAGGTGCCCGGCGCTGTGCGACTTGCCGATGATGTCGCCGAGCTCCTCCAGCGTCGCCCCGCTGTGCAGCTCCTCGACGGGCTCGACGCCCACGGCGCGCAGCAGCCGCTCGGCGGACCGGTCGAACAGCCGGATCACCGGCCCGGCGACCGCCAGGTACACGAGGGTGGACGCGGCCAGAGCGCGCGCGAGCGACTCGGCGCGCGCCAGCGCGAGGTTCTTGGGGAACAGCTCCCCCAGAAGCATCTGGATGAGCGTGGCCAGCACGAAGCCCGTCGCCAGCGCGATCGCCCCCGTGGCGCCCGCGGGGACGCCGGCGACTTCGAGCAGGGGCCGGATCAGCTCGGCGAGGGCGGGCTTGGCGATGAAGCCGACGACCAGGGTCGTCATCGTGATGCCGAGCTGGGCGCCCGACAGCATGAACGAGACCCTGCTGATGACCTTGACGGCGCGGCGGGCGGCGGTGTCGCCGCGCGCGGCGGCCTGCTCCAGGGTCGCGCGGTCGGCGGCGACGTAGGCGAACTCCTGGGCGACGAAGTATCCGGTGGCGGCGGTGAGGAGGATCACCGCGAGTACGCCCAGTGCCGCGCTCAGCACGGGGCACCGGGTCTATGACTGGGGTCCGACACCGCGGACTCACCACTCCTCTCGTGAACGAACTACCTGTCGTAACGTCGCTTGGAACAACGACGTTCCCGGGGGAGAGGGTACGGGTCGGTACTCACACCGGTACTCACATCGCCGCGCGCGGCGCACCGCCCGCGGCGGCGGGAGGGGCCGGAGGCGCGCGGCCCTGGGCGAAAGCACCTTGTCTCGGTTAGTGTCACGGATCACACTTGTATGAGAGCGTACGTCCCATAGTGGACCGGTCCGTGCTCCCAGACCGGCCCACCATCGGGACATGCGCGGGGGGACCGGAGAAGCGATCGCGGGGCAGACGTTGGACCAGAGCGGGGCCGGGGCCGCCGCGCCCATGAGCCGTGAAGGCGTCGACCATGCCCTGCGCAAGCTCCGGGAGGAGCGCGAGCGCATCTCCGCCTCGCTCGTCGAACTCGAGGGCCAACCGGGTATACGGCTGCTGAAGGGCGCCCGGCTCACCGGGGAGACGTGGCGGCGGTGGGAGGACGCGCGGTCCCGGCTGGGCACGCTGTGGCAGATCTTCGACGCCTACCAGCGGGTGCTGGAGGCGGCGTGCGAGCTGCGCGGCCGGTCCCCGCGCCCGGACCCGGCGACGCTGGCGGAGCTGTCGGGGCTGCTGTCGGGGTGCTCGGTGGAACTGCCCGACGGGGAGATCCCGCTGGAGCACCGCACGCTGCTCGGCCCGCAGGAGCGGCGGATCACGCTGGACGAGGCGGTGGCGATGATGTCCGACGCCTTCGAGTTCGTCGCCCGCGAGGTCGCCGCCGCCGACTCCGCCTGGACGGCGCTGCTGCTGCCGCTGGAGGAGGCCGAGGAGAGCTGGCGCGAGGCGACCCGGCTGGCGCACACGCTGGACGGCACCCGCCACCCGGAACTCGACCGGGTCGGCCGGGAGCTGACCGCGCTCGGCCGGCTCGTCCGCACCGACCCGCTGTCGTTCATGCAGAACGGGCATCCGGACACCGGGCGGCTCGACCGCGTCCGCGCCGCGCTGCGGACCGTCGGGGACGAGCTCGCCGGCGTCGCCCGGATGCGGGACGAGTACCCCGGCCTCGTCGCCCGCGTCACCGCGGTGATCGAGGAGACCGAGCAGACCGAGCGGCGGGCGCGCGAGACGTACGAGACCGTCCTCGCCAAGATCCATTCGCCGAACCTGCCGGCGCCGTCCGAGGGGCTCGGCACCGCCCTGCGCGACCGGCTCGCCGCGCTCGAGCGGCTCCGCGAGGCGGGCCGCTGGGTGGAGATGGCGGGCCGCTTCGCCGAGCTGGAGCGCGCCGCCGAGGAGGCGTTGGAACGGGCGCGCGGGGAGCTGCGTCTCAGTGCCGGCCTGCTGGACCGGCGGGGCGAGCTGCGCGGGCGGCTGGAGGCGTACCGGGCGAAGGCCGCGCGCCTCGGCCTGATCGAGGACGAGCGGCTCACCGCGCTGTACGGCGAGGCCCGCGAGGTGCTGTGGACGGCCCCCTGCGACCTGCGCCGGGCCACCGCGATCCTGGCGGAGCTCCAGCGGGTGATCAGGGCGAGCGAGAGCGAGACGGGGACGCGGCGATGAACCGATGCACCCAGCCCGGATGCGCGGGCCACATCGACGCGGACGGCTTCTGCGACGTCTGCGGCATGGCGCCCGCCCCGGCGCCCGTGCCCGCCGACCCGTCGGCCGGCGCGGCCCCGCCGTCCAGCGCCGTCGAGCAGCCCCCGTACCCCGAAGGGCGGGTGTCGCCCGTGCGGGCGCCCGTCCTGCCGGTGCGCGAACACGTCGGCGACCGGGGAGCGCGGGCCGGGTACTCGCGGGCGGCGCCGGCGCGCATCCCCGCCCCGGCCCCGCCCACCAGGCAGACGCCCTTCGCGCCCCCGACGACCAGGGAGCCGGCGCCGAGCGGGCGCGACGCGCCCGGCGGGACGTCCGGCGGTTCGGCGGGCAGCGGGCGCGGGACGGTCGGGTCCGGCCGGACGGCGTCGCGCGGCGGCACCCGGGGCACCGGCTCCAGCGGCTCGACCAGGCGCGGGATGCTCGGCGCCGGGCTCGTCGAGGTGCCGCCCGTCCCGGCCCGCGACCCCGCCTCGGCGATCATGGAGAACCCGGAGGTGCCGGAGAACCGGCGCTTCTGCAGCCGCTGCGACGAGAAGGTCGGGCGCAGCCGCAACGGCAGACCGGGCCGCACCGAGGGGTTCTGCCGCAGCTGCGGGCACCCGTTCTCGTTCACGCCGAAGCTGCGTCCGGGCGAGCTGGTCGGCGGGCAGTACGAGGTGCTCGGCTGCCTCGCGCACGGCGGGCTCGGCTGGGTGTACCTGGCGCGCGACCACAACGTGAGCGAGCGGTGGGTCGTGCTGAAGGGGCTGCTCGACACCGGGGACGCCGACTCCCTCGCGGCCGCGACCGCCGAGCGGGCGTTCCTCGCCGAGGTCGAGCACCCCAACATCGTCAAGATCTACAACTTCGTCCGGCACGGCGACTCCGGCTACATCGTGATGGAGTACGTCGGCGGGCGCTCCCTGAAGGACATCCTGCTCAGCGTCCGCGCCGAGCAGGGCGACCACGCGTCCCTGCCGCTCGGCCAGGTCATCGCGTACGGGCTGGAGGTGCTGAGCGCCCTCGGCTACCTGCACGGCGTCGGGCTGCTGTACTGCGACTTCAAGCCGGACAACGCGATCCAGTCCGAGGAGCAGCTCAAGCTGATCGACCTCGGCGGGGTGCGGCGCGCCTTCGACGCGGACAGCCCGATCTTCGGGACGCCCGGCTACCAGGCCCCCGAGATCGGCTCGCAGGGCCCGTCCGTCACGTCCGACCTGTACACCGTGGGCCGGGCGCTCGCCGTGCTCAGCTTCCCGTTCCGCGGCTACACCGGGCGGCACCTGCGCAGCCTGCCGCCCCGCGACGAGGTCCCGCTGTTCCAGCGGCACGAGTCGTACTACCGGCTGCTGCGCCGCGCCACGCACCCCGACCCGTCCCGCCGCTTCCAGAGCGCCGCCGAGATGGCCGAGCAGCTCACCGGCGTGCTGCGCGAGGTCCTGTCCGCCGAGGACGGGCAGCCGCGCCCCGCGCCGTCGCCGCTGTTCGGGCCGGAGCAGCACACCGCCGGCGCCGAGATCGTCTCCGCGTTCGACGGCGCAGCGCTCGACGGCGCCGCCATCCTGGCGCCGCTGGAGCCGCCCGCCGCGGCGGCGGCGCTGCCCGTCCCGCTGGTGTCGGCGTTCGACCCGGCCGCCGCGTTCCTCGCCGGGCTGACCGCCCGCGACCCCGGCGACCTGGCCGCCGCGCTCGGCTCCGCCCCGGTCGCGTCGCGCGAGGTGCGGCTGGCGCTGCTGCGCGTCCGCATCCTGCTGGGCGACCTCGGCGGCGCCGCGCGGCTCCTGGAGGAGATCGCCGCCGAGGCCCCGGACGACTGGCGCGTCGACTGGTACCGGGGCGTCCGCGCCCTCGCCGGCGGGCGCGCCAAGGAGGCCGTCGCCGTCTTCAACGACCTGTACGACCTCGCCCCGGGGGAGCAGGCGCCCAAGCTGGCGCTCGCCTTCTGCTACGAGACCCTCGACGACATGGGCAACGCCAGCCACTTCTACGAGACGGTCTGGCGCACCGACCCCACCCACGTCAGCGCCGCGTTCGGGCTGGCCCGCTCCTGCCTCGCCGCCGGCGACCGGGCCGCCGCCGAACGCGTCCTCGACTCGGTGCCCCGCGTGTCCAGCCACTACCTCGCCGCGCAGCTCGCCGCCGTCGCGACCGCCGTCCGCGGCCGCAGCCCCGGCGAGCTGGACGCCGCCGCGCTCATCGGGGCGGGCCGCCGCCTCGCGTCGCTGCGCCTCGACACCGAGCGCGCCGCCGCGTTCACCGCGGAGGTCCTGGAGGCCGCGCTCGGCTGGCTGCGCGCCGAACGCACCCCGGTCCCGGCCGGGTTCCGGCAGCAGATCCTCGGCACCGACCTGGACGAGCCCGCGCTGCGCGCCAGGCTGGAGGAGACCTACCGCGTGCTCGCCAAGCTCGCCGACGACGCCGGGCACCGGCACGCGATGGTGAAGCGCGCCAACGCCGTCCGCCCGAGGACGCTCTTCTGACCATGAGCACCGACCAGCGCGCCCCCGCCACCGCCTGCCCCACCTGCGGCGAGCCGGCCCACGACCGCGACCGCTTCTGCGAACGCTGCGGCACCCCCGACCCCTCCGCCCCGCGCCCCGCGGCCCCGCCGCCCCACCCCGGCGGAACCTCGTCCGCCGCGCCCGCCCCGGCGGTCGGATGCGCGGACTGCGGGGGAGCGGCCGTCGGGGCGGACGGGTTCTGCGAGCACTGCGGGCTGCGGCAGACGGGCGGCCGGGAGCACGCCGAGACCGATCTCGGGGAGGCCGGGGCGGCGGTCAGCGACCGCGGGCTGCGGCGCACCGGGAACGAGGACGCGTTCGCGATCGCCGCGCTGCCGCGGGGCGCGTGCGCCGTGGTGTGCGACGGGGTCGCGACGGCGCCGGGGTCGGCGGAGGCGGCGCGGCGGGCCGCCGACGCGGCGCTGGCCGTGCTCACCGGGCGCGTGTCCGCCGGCATGGACCCGCGGGGCGCGACCCGCGCGGCCGTCGCGCGGGCCGCCGAGGTCGTGGCGGCGCTCGCGCACGACCCGGACGCGTCGCCCGCCTGCACGTTCGCGTCGGCCGTCGCCGACGCCGCCGGCGTCACGGTCGGCTGGGTCGGCGACAGCCGCGCCTACTGGCTCGCGGAGACGGGCTCGCGCCCGCTGACGCGGGACGACTCGTGGGCCGCGGCCATGATCGAGCAGGGCGCGATGACCGCCGCGGACGCGTGGGCCGACGAGCGGGCGCACCTGATCACGGCATGGCTGGGCGCCGACGCGGGGCCCGTCGAGCCGCACGTCGCCGCGTTCCGCCCGGACGCTCCGGGGCTGGTCGTGGTGTGCAGCGACGGGCTGTGGAACGACCTGCCGGAGGCGGCCGACCTCGCGGTCGTGGCGCTCGGCGGCGCGGACGGCCCGATGGGCGCCGCGCGGCGGCTGCTGCGGGCGGCGCTGGACGCGGGCGGGCACGACAATGTCACGGCGGCGGTGCTCCCCTGGCCGCCGCGGGGTGGAGAGCGGGGCAGATGAGCGGGTTTCCGGAGTTCACCGTCCGCGTCGACCAGAACGCCTACCTTCCGGCGGGCGGGCGGGAGATGCACGCGATCGTCACCGTGACGGCGCGCGGCTCGGGCGGCGGCGGCGCCCCCGCGGCGGAGATCATCCTCATCGACACGTCGGGCTCGATGTCGTACCGGGGGAAGATGACCGCGGCCAAGCGGGCCGCGCGGGCGGCGGTGAACGTGCTGCGCGACGGCGTCCACTTCGCGGTGGTCGCGGGCGCGAACCGGCCGCGGATGGTCTACCCGCAGGGGGAGCGGCTCGTCGCGGCGGACGAGACGTCCCGGCGCAGCGCGGTGAACGCGATCGGGCGGCTGGAGGCGGCCGGCGGGACGGCGATCGGGTCGTGGCTGCGGCTCGCCGAGCGGCTGTTCACCGGGCACGACGACGCGGTCAGGCACGCCATCCTGCTCACCGACGGCAAGAACCAGCACGAGACCCCCGAGGAGCTGGAGGCCGCGCTGCGGGTGTGCGAGGGCCGGTTCCTCTGCGACGCGCGCGGCGTCGGCACCGACTGGGACGTCGCCGAGCTCCGCAAGATCACTTCGGCGCTGCTGGGCGGGTTCCTGGACGTCCCCGACCCCGCCGACCTGGAGGCCGACTTCCTGGCGATGACGCGGGCCGCGATGAGCAAGGAGGTCGCCGACGTGGCCCTGCGCGTGTGGACGCCGCAGCAGGCGCGGCTCCGGTTCCTCAAGCAGATGGTCCCGGCCGTGGAGGACCTCACCGGCCGCCGGGTCGAGTCGGGGCCGCAGACCGGCGACTACCCGCTCGGCGCGTGGGGGAACGAGATCCGCGAGTACCACCTGTGCGTCGAGGTGCCGCCCGGCGACGTGGGACGGCAGATGCGCGCCGCGTGGGTGAAGCTCCTCGCGGGCGAGCAGGTCCTCGGTTCCGGGAACGTCCTCGCCGAGTGGACGGACGACGAGGCCCGCTCGACCCGCATCAACAAGCGGGTGGCGATCCACACCGGGCAGTCGGAGCTGGCCGAGGCGATCCAGGAGGGCCTGGAGGCGCGCCGCGAAGGCGACGAGGACCGCGCGACCGCCCGGCTCGGCCGCGCCGTCGTCCTCGCCCGGGAGGTCGGCAACGAGCAGATCTCCGGGCTGCTCGACCGCGTCGTGGACGTCGTCGACGAGGCGACCGGCACCGTCCGGCTGAAACGCGACGTGTCGAAGGCGGACGAGATGTCGCTCGACACCCGCTCCGTCCGCACCGTCCGGACCCGGCACGCCGACGACGACAGGCCCGGGGGCTGAGGCCCATGCCGATCTGCCCGAGCGGGCACGCCTCAGAGGCCGCCGACTACTGCGACGTGTGCGGCGACCTCATCGGCGGTGCGCCCGCCGCGGAGCCGGGGCCCGGCGGCGCGCCGGCGTGCCCGCACTGCGGGACGCCGCGCTCGGGCCGCTTCTGCGAGGTCGACGGGTACGACTTCGACACCGGCACCATGTACACGGTCGAGCTGGCGATCGACCGCGCGGCGCACGCGGTGCCGCTGGTGCCGCAGCCGCGCACCGGCAGCGCCCCGGTCGCGCCGCCCGGCCCGCACGCGCTGGTCGCGGCGGACCGCGCCTACTTCGACTCGGTCGTCGCCGAGCTCGGGCCCGGCGCCCAGGGCCTGACGTTCCCGCCGTACTGCCCGGAGCGGCGCGTCCCGCTGCGCGGCGGGGAGGTCCGCATCGGCAGGCGCAGCGCGTCCCGCGGGATCGTGCCGGAGATCGACCTGAGCGCGCCGCCCGAGGACCCGGGGGTGTCGCATCTGCACGCCGTCCTGCTGGCGCAGCCGGACGGCACCTGGAACCTCGTCGACCCCGGCTCGACGAACGGCACGACGGTCAACGGCGGCACCGAGCCGATCCCGGTGAACGCGCCGCTCCCGATGGCCGACGGCGACCGCATCCACGTGGGCGCCTGGACGACCATCACGCTGTCCCTGCAGGAAGGCCCGCCATGACGATGAGTCCCGCGCAGCCGGCGGCTCCCGCTCCCCGGACGCCGGATCCGCCCGGACCGGCCGTGCCCGGACCGGCCGCGCCCGTCCCGCGGCGGCAGCGCGGCGGCCGGCTCCGGACGTTCTTCCGCGGCCGCTGGCTGAAGACGATCCCGGGCCGCATCCGCGCGCACGTGGTGCTGTGCCTGGCCGCGCTGGTCGCGCTGCTCGCCGTGCTGTCCGTGGCGATCGGGAACGCGCGCGACTCGGTCCAGACGATCGGGCACGACGCGGGCCCGCAGGTCGTCGCGACCGGCACCCTGTACTTCGCGCTCAGCGACATGGACGCCCAGGTGTCCAGCATCCTGCTGATCGGGCGCGAGCACGGCCTCGGCATCGGCTACGACGAGTCGCTGCGGGTGTACGAGAAGCGCCGCGCGGAGGCGGACGCCGCGGCGGTGCAGGCCGCGCAGCTCGCCGGGCGCGACCCGGCGCTGAAGCAGACCGTCCAGGAGGTGCTGGACGGCCTCGGCAAGTACGAGCGGCTCGTCGGCCAGGCCATGCAGCTCGACGCCCAGTCGAACCACGCGCCCGGCGAGCTGCCCGGCCCGGTCATCGACGCGTACCGGCAGGCGACCGACCTGATGAAGCTGCAGCTGCTGCCGAAGGCGTACAACATCACGCTCGACAGCGGCGCGCACGTCCGGCAGTCCTACGAGGTCAAGCGGTCGGCGGTGCTGGCGGGACGCACCTGGGTCGCCGTCACCGGCCTCGTCGCGCTGCTGCTCCTGATCGCCACGCAGCTGTACCTGGCCCGGACGTTCCGCCGCCTCCTCAACCCGGCGCTGGTGCTGGCGACGCTCGCGACCGTCGTCCTCACCGCCGTCGGCGCGGGCCTGCTGACGGCGCACGCGGGCCACATCAGGAAGGCCAAGGAGGACGGGTTCGACTCGATCCTCCAGCTGTCGCGGGCGCGGGCGATCAGCCACAGCGCGTTCGCCGACGAGAGCCGCTACCTCCTCGACCCGGGGCGCGCCGACACCTACGAGCAGACCTACCTCGACAAGTCGCTGTCGGTCATCTACCCGGACCTCGGCGACAAGCCGGTGAACCTGGAGAACTACTACGCGGGCCTGGAGCAGAAGGTCGCCCCGTACAAGCCGGGCCAGGGCGCCGTGCCGTTCCTCGGCTTCTTCGGGGACGAGGCGCGCACGGTCGACGAGGGCCGCGAGGCGGACGCGCTCGCGAAGACGCTCCAGGCGTACCGGACCGTCCAGCGCAACGACCAGCGGATGCGGCAGCTCGCCGAATCCGGGAACCGCGCCGGGGCGATCGACCACCGGATGGGGCGGACGTCCGGCGCCATCCGCGACTTCGGCGCGTTCGACGCCTCGCTCAGCGCGCTGACGGCCGTCCACCAGGACGCGTTCGACGAGGCGATCCGGGACGCCGACGGCGGGCTGCGCGGCTGGAACGCCGTCCCGCCCGCGGCCGCCGCCGTCATCGCGCTCCTGATCCTCGCGGGGGTTCGTCCCCGGCTGGCCGAGTTCCGCTGACCGGAGGAGAGCAGAGACCATGCGCGCCACCCGAGCGACCGCCGCCGTCCTGACCGCGACGGTGCTGGCGGGCTGCAGCCTCGGCGGCACCGAGGAGGAGTCCGTCGCCGACAAGGGCTCCCTGGTCATCGGCGTGAAGGCGGACCAGCCGGCTCTCGGCGTCAAACGCCCGGACGGGACGTACGAGGGCTTCGACGTCGACGTCGCCACCTACATCGCGGGCAAGATGGGGGTGCCGAAGGACCGCATCACGTGGAAGACGACGAACTCGTCGGTCCGCGAGGAGGCGCTGGCCAAGGGCACCGTCGACATGATCGTCGCCACCTACTCGATCACCGCGAAGCGCAAGATGAAGGTCACCTTCGCCGGCCCCTACTACGTCGCCCACCAGGACACCTTCGTCCGCGCCGGCGCCGCGTCCATCAGGAACGTCCGCGACCTCAAGGGCAAGCGGATCTGCGAGGTGACCGGCTCCAACTCCTGGCGCCGCGTCATCGAGGAGCGCAAGGTCGCCGCCAAGCCCGTCACCGTCGGCACCTACGGGGCCTGCATGGACGCCCTCGCGGCGGGGAAGCTCGACGCGGTCTCGACCGACGACCTCATCCTCGCGGGGTTCGCGGCCGGCCGCCCCGGGCGGATGATCAACGCGCCGTTCACCGACGAGAAGTACGGCGTCGGCCTCAAGAAGGGCGACCTGAAGGGCTGCGAGGAGGTCAACCGCGCCATCACCGCCATGTACCAGGACGGTACGGCGCAGCGCCTGCTCACCAAGTGGTTCGGCAAGTCGGGGCTGAAGCTGACGACGAGCGTCCCGCAGTTCGAGGGCTGTACCTGAGGTCAGGGCGTGGTGGTGGACGGGAACGCGACGATCGCCTCGCGCAACGTGTCGTAGATCGGGATGAACTTGTCGATCCCGGTGATGCGGAACACCCGCTGCACGCGCGGCGGGAGCGCCACCAGCGCGATGTGGCCGCCGTGCTCGCGCGCGCGGCGGTTCGCGGCGACGAGCGCGTTCAGGCCGGTGGAGTCGCAGAACGTGACCTCGCGCATGTCGACGACCATCGGCTCTCCGGTGTCGACGACCTCGAACAGGGTCTCCTCGAAACGCGTCCGGGACACCACGTCGATGTCGCCCTGGACGCGGACGACCGTGCAGCGGTCGTCGCGCATCAGGCTGATGTCGAAGTCCATGGTCACCTCACGCCCCACTCCGGTGGTACCCGGCCATCTCAGGTGACTCCACAGGATCGCGCACCCGTGCCCGCATTCCAAGCTCTCACCGGGAATAGGGACCGGGCACGCGGCCCGCGCCCCGGACCGTAACGCCTCCCGGGCGCCCGGCCGGTCCCCCGTGCAGACTCTACCCGACGTGCCGTCCGGGCCGTCCGGATGCGTCCGGGGACATCCGGGAAACGGGGGCAATAACTTACTCAAGAGAAACTTACCCGATGGTAAGAAATGGCGTCCAATCTCACTCGGCCGACCCTTGACCTGCGGCTGGGCCATTTCTTACCGGCCTCCCGGCGCGAAAGGCCGACGCTGACTCCGGCCCGGATCGGCGCAGAGGTTACAGTGGCGGTGGCGAAATTCGGGAGGCTGGATGTTCTACACGTTCATGACGCGCGTGGTGCGGCCGATCCTCTGGCTGCTATTCCGGCCCCGCGTCGTCGGCGGCGAGAACGTGCCGAGCTACGGGCCGCTGATCGTGGCGAGCAACCACCTGTCGTTCATCGACAGCTTCATCATCCCGCTCGCCGTCCCCCGCCCGGTCACCTACATCGCCAAGGCCGACTACTTCGAGGGCGGCGGGCTGAAGAAGGGCTTCGTCCGCTGGTTCCTGACCAACCTCGGGCACGTCCCCGTCCGCCGCGGCGCCCGCCGCGCCGCGATGGGCGCCCTCGAACAGGCCGCCGAGGTCCTCGAGAACGCCGGCGCGTTCGCCATCTACCCCGAGGGCACCCGCTCCCCCGACGGCCGCCTCTACCGCGGCCGGACGGGCGTCGGCTGGCTCGTCCTGGAATCCGGCGCCCGCGTCCTGCCGGTCGCGCTCGAGGGCACCGAGAAGATCCAGCCCATCGGCGCCGCGTTCCCGCGCGTCTTCGGCCCCCGGCCCACCGTCCGCATCGGCCCGCCGATGGACTTCTCCCACTACCGCGACCTGCCCCCGGCCAAGGCGCGCCGCGCGATCACCGACGAGATCGTCGAGACCATCCAGAAGATGTCCGGCCAGGACTACGCCGGCGAGTACAACGAGCGCGCGGAGCAGAGCTAGCGGAGCCCTCCGCGGCGCGGGCCTCCGGCTCCGGCCGCCGCGCGCGGAACTGTTGCCGCCGGGGGCGTGTCGCCGGGGGGCCGGGACGGGGAGCGGGCCGTAATGTCGCGGCCATGGTGCACAGGTTTCTCCCGATCGTCCTGTTGGTGACGGCCGCCGGTGCGAGCGCGTGCGGCGGCGGCGGCGAACGCGCCCGGGAGGTGCACAGCACCGCCCGCGCCGAGGTGGCGGGCATCGGGTACACCTCCGACCAGCTCGCGCAGGCGCTGCTCGGGGAGGCGCCCGGGTACCGGCGGGCCGGGGAACCGGATTCGGGGGAGTACGGGTCGCTGAAGGCCATCCAGAACGCCGCGAGGCTGCAGCGGGAGACCACCCTCGACAAGCCGCGGTGCGGAAGGGCCCGGCCCGGCGGCGCCGTGGCGGGCGACGTCCCGGCGGCGCTCGTCTCGTTCACCGGGAGCGCCGGGCAGACCGCCACCGAGACGCTGATGGGCATGTCCCCCGCCGACGCCGAGAAGCAGATCAACGCGCGCGTACCGGCCGGCTGCCTGCGGTTCCGCACCAAGGTCGGGTCGCACTGGGCCGAGCACCGCGTCGTGCAGACGCCGCGCGGCGACATCGGCGAGGGCTCCCGCACGGTCGGCGTCTCCACCACCAGCGGCGCCGCGCGTACCCGCACCTGGTACGTCGTGTTCCGCGGCCGCCACTACCTCGCCACCGTCAGCGTCTTCGGCCCGTCCGTCACCCGGGAGGACGCCGAGCGCCTCGCGCGCGAGGCGCACGCGCAGGCGGAACGCGTCCTGCCGTGAACCGGCCGTGCGAGCGCGGCGGATCAGCGGATACGGTTCGGCTTACACGGGGTCGCGGGACGCGGCCCCGGGCGCGCCGTTCTCCCGGGAGTCTCATTGATCGGTAAAGAAGGGCGGGTCACCGGCCGGATAGGGCCGGGGCTCGTGGGGGAGGTCATGATCCCTGTCCGCGGCGGGGTCGAGGCGTTCTACGCGCACCCCGTGAACCCGCAGGACGAGATCGCCGTGGGAACGATCGTCGTGGTCGTCGAGCACCACCCGCCCCGGACGGTGTACGTGGCGCCCGCACTGCCCCAGTGAGCCCGGCCCGCCGATCCCGGCCTGCGGAAGGTGGCGCAAACAGGCCATCCGCGCCGAGAACCGAACGCGCCTCCCGTGCGTCTGAGGGGAAACGCGCACTGACATCTGAAGAGGAGGCCGTATGCCCGTAGTCGCCGTGGCGATCGGTGTCGTGGTCGCCGTCATCGTGCTGATCATCTTGTTCAAGATGGTCTGGCGGGTCGCGGAGCCGAACGAGGCTCTGATCATTTCCGGGCTCGGCGCCAGATCCAAGCCGATCGACGGCGTGGACAGCCTCGGATTCAAGATCGTGACCGGCAAGGGGACGTCCGTCCTGCCCGGTTTCCAGGTCGCGCGGCGCCTCCGGCTCGACAGCCGGGCCGCCAACCTGGAGGTGAACTGCGTGACGCAGCAGGGCATCCCGGTCAAGGTGCGCGGCGTCGTGATCTACAAGGTCGGGGACGACTTCGTGTCGATCGCCAACGCGGCACGGCGGTTCCTGGAGCAGCAGTCGTCCATGGACGGCGCGATCCACGAGCTGTTCACCGGCCACCTCCGCTCGATCATCGGCAACCTCACGGTCGAGGACCTGATCCTCAACCGGGAGCGGCTGACGAGCGAGACGCGCAGCTCCGCCGCCGATGAGATGAGCAAACTGGGCCTGGTCGTCGACTCCCTGCAGATCCAGGAGATCGACGACGAGACGGACTACATCACGAACCTCGGCCGTCCGCATGCCGCGAAGGTGGCCGCCGCGGCCCGCATCGCGGAGGCCGAGAGGAACCAGGAGGCCACAGAGCGCGAGCAGGAGACCGAGCGGCAGAACGCCGCCGTCATCCGCGACACCGAGATCAAGAAGGCCGAGTACGAGGGCCAGGTCCAGCAGGCGGCGCAGCAGGCCCGGCAGGAGGTCATCCTCAAGGAGACCCGCAACGCCGAGCTGGAGGCCGAGCGCACCGAGAAGCGGCTGGAGAGCGAGATCCGCAAGCCGGCCGACGCCCGCGCGTACGAGCAGGTGAAGCTGGCCGAGGCCGAGCGCGAGGAGCGCATCGCGCAGGCCCAGGCCGCGGCGACCGAGATCCAGCTGCGCGCGCAGCGCGAGGCGGAGGCCACCCGGATCCTCGGTGAGGCCGAGGCGGACGCGACCCGGCAGAAGGGGCTCGCGGAGGCCGAGGCGATCAAGGCCCGCGCGGAGGCGCTGGCGAAGAACACCGACGCCGTCATCGCGCAGCAGCTCGCCGAGCAGTGGCCGCAGATCGTCGAGGCCGGCGCGGGCGTGTTCGGCAACGTCGACAACATGGTCGTGCTCAACGGCGCCGAGGGCGTCGAGGACATGCTCGCCAAGGCGCTCACGCTCGGCGGCACGGGCCTCGGCGTCGCCCGGCAGCTCCTCGCCAACCTGAACGGCGCCCAGGGCGCCGCCGCCAACGGCCACAACGGCGTCCCCGCCGCGACGGTCCCGGTGGAGGCGCCCAAGGAGGACGGCTGACACCCCCGACCCGACGAAGGCCCGGCCGCCCGGCCGGGCCTTCTTGGCGTTGGGGACCGCCGGCTGACGCTAAGTTCGATGCATGTCCGTGCCGCGGCTCGCCGTCTCCGTCGATCTCGTCGTCCTCACCGTGCGGGAGCAGCGCCTGTGCGCGCTGATGTGGCGGCGGGACCGGCCGCCCTACGCCGGGGCGTGGTCGCTGCCGGGCGGGTTCATCCAGCTGGAGGAGGACCTCCCCGTCGCCGCGTCCAGGCTCATGGCGGAGCGGGCCGGGCTCGCGGACGTGCGGATCCACCTGGAGCAGCTCGCGACCTACGGCTACCCCGACCGCGACCCCCGGCAGCGGGTGG
The DNA here is from genome assembly GCF_040302145.1 of Spirillospora sp. NPDC127506. Lineage (NCBI taxonomy): Bacteria > Bacillati > Actinomycetota > Actinomycetes > Streptosporangiales > Thermomonosporaceae > Spirillospora > Spirillospora sp. NPDC127506. The sequence goes on from NZ_JBEORG010000002.1 coordinate 217,121, forward strand.
TGAGCGTCGCCTACCTGGGGCTGGCGCCCGACCTGCCCGCGTCCAGCCGCGCGCAGGTGCTGTGGACGGCCGTGGACGACCTGCTCCACCACGACAAGGCCGCGTTCGACCACCGGCGCATCCTGTCCGACGGGGTCGAGCGGGCGCGGGCGAAGCTGGAGTACACCTCGCTCGCCGCCGCGTTCTGCCCGCCCGAGTTCACCGTCGCCGAGCTGCGCCGCGTCTACGAGATCGTGTGGGGCACCAGCCTCGACCCGCGGAACTTCCACCGGAAGGTCACCGGCGCCGACCGGTTCCTCATCCCCACCGACCGGACGACGACGCGGGACGGCGGCCGCCCGGCCCGGCTGTACCGGCGCGGCGACGCCGAGCAGCTGCGCCCGCCGATGCTGCGCCCGCGGCCGTGACCCCGCCCAGGCCCGCGGCCTGGGGGGCGAGCGTCGCGACCACCGCCGGTCGGTTGCTATTTTCGGCCCCTATGAACGGTGACGAAGCGCTCGGCCCGCTCGTCCGCGACATCGGCGCCGCCGGCGTCGCGGAGATGGCCGGCTCCCCCGGGCTCGCGGCGGCCGTCGACCAGCACGTGGCGACCCTGCGCGACGAGCTGGGCAGCCCTGGCGAGACGGAGCTCATGGAGTACCTGCACGGTTTCGCCGAGGACGCCTTCAACCGCGGCTGGTGGCCCGACGACCCGCGGGACTGGGAGTTCGTCCGCATCGTGGCCGTTTGCTGGATGATGAGGGACGCTGCGTAGGCTGAGGGGTCATCACCCCCATGTGCGATCTGGAGGACAACGGTGTCCGAGGCAACCACTCCGCGCTTCCGCTCCGTCCTCGACCGGTTCGTGGCATACAAGCCCGGAAAGGTCGCGGTGTCACCGGAGGGCCGCTCGTTCAAGCTGTCGTCCAACGAGTCGCCGTACGGCCCGCTGCCGTCGGTCGTCGACGCGATCGCGGAGGCGGCGCGGAACGTCAACCGCTACCCCGACAACAACGCGACCGCGCTGACCGACGCGATCGCGTCGTTCTGCGGCGTCCCCGCCGACCACGTCGCGGTGGGCTGCGGCTCCGTCGGGATGACGCAGATGCTGCTGGAGGCCGTCGCCGAGCCGGGCGCCGAGGTCGTCTACGCGTGGCGGTCGTTCGAGGCGTACCCGCTGCTGGTGTCGCTCTCCGGGGCGACCGGCGTGCAGGTGCCGCTGAAGGACGAGACCCACGACCTGGCCGCGATGGCCGACGCGATCACCGGTAACACGCGGCTGGTCTTCGTCTGCAACCCGAACAACCCGACGAGCACCGTCGTCCGACGCGCCGAGATCGAGGCGTTCCTGGACCGCGTGCCCGCCGACTGCCTGGTCGTCCTGGACGAGGCGTACCGCGAGTACGTCCGCGACGACGAGGTCCCGGACGGCCTCACCCTCTACGGCGACCGCCCGAACCTCGCGATCCTCCGCACGTTCTCCAAGGCGTACGGCCTCGCCGGGCTGCGCATCGGGTACCTCGTCGCGCACCCGGAGGTGGCCGGTGCGATCCGCAAGACGTTCCTGCCGTTCAGCGTGAACTCGGTCGCGCAGGCCGCCGGCGTCGCGTCCCTGGCGGCCACCGACGAGCTCCTCGAACGCGTGGAGGGGACGGTGAAGGAGCGCGACCGCGTCCGCGGCGCCCTGCTCGCCGACGGCTGGACGGTCCCGCCGAGCGAGGCGAACTTCGTCTGGCTGCGCCTCGGCGACCGGACCATGGAGTTCTCCGACGCGTGCGACGCCCAGGGCGTCAGCGTCCGCCCCTTCGCCGGCGAGGGCGCCCGCGTCTCCATCGGCTCCCCCGAGGAGAACGACGCCTTCCTGGCGGTGGCGAAGTCCTTCCCCCACCGCAACTGACCCGTCCCCCGGGCCGCGGCCGGGCGCGCGGGCGTCCGGCCTCGGAGGGCACCGCGAGGCTCCCGGCCCGTCTCCGCCCTAGCCCGCCTTCGCGGGGCCCAGCTTCTCCACGATGAGGCGGTAGAGCTGGCGGGGGCGGCCCGGCTGCGGAGTGCGGTTCGGCGGGAGCGGCCAGGCGAGGCCCTCTTCGACCAGGGTTCGCAGGAGGCGGCGGGCCGTGCGGGGGGTCACGCCGAGCATCTTGCCGGCGTTCTCCGCGTCCACGATCAGGGGCTGCTCCTGGTCGCCCAGCTTGTCGGCCAGGCGGGCCAGGATCTCCAGGCCCTTCGGCTTGGCCTGGGGCTGCGTGCGCGGCGGCGTGCGAGGGGCCGGTACCAGGGCGCGGCCGTCGCGGTCGAGCGCGAAGCCCTGGGCGCGCTGGGAGCTCTGGGAGCGGGCCAGCGCGGCGCGGGCGTGGTTCTCGGCCTCGTGGGCCGTGCGGCCCATGCCGATGCCCACCTCGATGGCCAGGCCCAGCTCTTCGCGGACGCGTTCCACGAACGGCGGGGTGCGGAAGCCCTCGGTGGAGGCCGTCACCGAGCCCCGTGTCGCGATGACCAGGTAGCTGTGGTCGTCCAGCGGCCAGACCGAGGCGTTCATGCGGTGCGCCTCCTGGAGCAGGACGCGGTGCAGCGCGAGCTTCAGCTCGTCCCGCCAGTAGCGCGGGGTCACGCGGCGGGGCGTCTCGCGGAGGGTCGGGACGTCCACCAGGACCACGACGAGCTGGGACTCCTCCAGCCGGTGGTGCGCGCCCAGGAGGGCGGCTGTCTGCAGGGAGCTGCGGATCGCGGCGCCCGTCGGGCGGACGCGGATCGTGGGGACGCCCGCCATCTCCATGCGCTCGGCCGTGGCGTGCACGCAGGTCATCGCCACCGTGGTCGCGCCGCGCCGCCAGAGGCGCTCGTGGAACGCGGCGAGCGTGCCGGGCCCGGCGGCCTCCTCCCGCAGGTGCACCTGCTCGGTGCCGAGGTTGATCTCGGAGTAGGCCTCCTCCACCTCGGCGCGGCCCAGCACGTCGATGCTGACCCGGGCCGGGTCGAAGCGCTCGTCGAGGGACGCCCGCAGCAGCGCGCCCTGCAGCGCCGCGCCGTTCAGCGGGACGTACGTGGCGGGCATCGTCAGCACGCCGGCCTTGCGGGCGAAGTCGTAGGGGACCGGGCTCGCGAACAGGCACACGTCCACGCCCGAGCCGAGCCGCACGACCTTGTCGGCCGCCTCCTGCTCGTCCCGGTACGCGGCGGCCACGAGCCGGCTCGGTACCGGAGTGGGGCCGTGGCCCATCAGCATGACCCGTTCAACGAGGTCGTGGGGGCCCACGACGCCGATTGTGAGATCGGGCGTGACCGACCCCGTCCGTGCCGCCGTCATCGATGCTCGCTCGCTTCCGGTCCGTCCTCTCGGCGGGGGCGCCGCCCCGGCCACCTGTTCGCGCACGTCTCGCCCAACGGTTGACTCCATGGGCTCGTCGCCCCTGCCTCCTGACCCGGCGCCGCGATCGCCTTCCCGCAGCCCCACCTGCCGAGAAGCGGAGGAAGGCTCCTCCGCCGGGAGATCGGGTCAGGGTGACGAGATGTGACACCCAGACGCGAAATCGAATCAAGAGTGCGGCGAAAAAGTAACCTACGCGACCCCCTGGTCAGTAATTTGTCACCATTCGGGCAGTCTCGATGTAGCATCTTCGGATGTCCGAAGTTGAAAGGCAAGACCCCAAAACACGGCTCGGGGCCCCTCCTGACGCTCTCACGTACAGGAAGGACCCCTGGAGTACCGGTTTGGTTTACCTGCGGGCCGAAATCCGGACGAGTCGACGCCGGCCGCGCCGGAAAGACGAACGATCCGTCCCGCGGCCCGCGATGATCAGGCTCGGTGATTATTTACCGGGTTACGGGCCATCCGATCCGGAGCGTTCCATGGGGTTTCTTCCCAGGTCAGCGGTCCGGATCGGCGACTCGCGAGGCGCATTGCCGCACCGCTGCGTAGTTGTCCCGTAACTCTAAGCTCTGAAAATTCCGGCCCCGGCGTTACATGCCCCGTCAGGTGCGAACGCGGAGTTGGTCAGGACGGGGCCACATTCGGCCGTTCGCGGCCCCGCCGCGCGGCGCTACTCCGCCCGCCGCGCGGCGCTACTCCGCCCGCCGCGCGGCGCTACTCCGCTTCGCGGACGATCTCGGCGCCCAGCTGCGACAGCCGCTCCGCGGTGTGCGCGTGCCCGCGGTCGAGGTAGTAGGCCGAGGTGATCGTCGTCTCGCCTTCGGCGGCGAGGCCGGCGAGCACGAGCGCGCTGCCGCAGCGCAGGTCGTGCGCCTCCACCTCGGCGCCGCGCAGCGCGCGCGGGCCGTTCACCTTCGCGCGGTTGCCGTCCACCTCGATGTCGGCGCCCATCTTCGCCAGCTCGCCGGCCAGCTTGAACCGGCCGTCGAAGATCCGCTCGTAGATGTAGGACTGGCCCTCGGCGAGGCAGGACAGCGCCATGATCGGCGACTGCAGATCGGTGGCGAAGCCCGGGTACTCGTCGGTGATGACGTTGATCGGGCGGAGCGTCCGGTCGCGGTGCACCTGCAGGACGGCGCCCTGCTGGCGGAACTCGACGCCCATCTGCTCCAGCTTGTCGGCGGCGACGCCGAGGTGCTCCAGCGTCGCGCCGACGAGGTTCAGGTCGCCGCCGGTGATCGCGGCGGCCATCACGAACACGCCGGCGTCGATCCGGTCGGGCATCACGGTGTGCTCGACGGCGGTCAGCTCGTCCACGCCCTCGACCGTGACGAACCCGGTGCCGCCGCCGCTGATCCTGGCGCCCATCGCCTGCAGGATCGCGATGTTGTCCAGCACCTCCGGCTCCAGCGCCGCGTTCTTGATCAGCGTGGTGCCGCGGGCCAGCGCCGCCGCCATGATCAGGTTCTCGGTGCCGGTGTGCGAGGGAGTGTCGCAGTAGAGCGTCCCGCCGCGCAGGTCGCCGGCCTTGATGTGGATGATGCCGTCGCCGTTGTCGGCCACGTGCTCGGTGACCGTGGCGCCCATCCGCTTGAAGCCGTTGTAGTGGAAGTCCAGGTTGCGGCTGCCGAGGTTGCAGCCGCCGACGCCCTCGATGACCGCCTCCCCGAGCCGGTGCAGCAGCGCCGGGACGAACAGGAACGAGCCGCGGAAACGGGACGCGATCTCGGCGGGCAGCACCGGGCTGTTCAGCGAGGACGCGTCGATCACGAGGGTGCGCTCGGTCTCGTGCAGCTCGGCCTTGGCCCCGACGGCGCGGGCCAGCTCCACCGCCCGCCGCACGTCCTCGATGATCGGGACGTTCCGCAGGACGGTGCGCCCCTTGGCGGCCATCAGCGAGGCACCGATCATCGGCAGGACGGCGTTCTTCGCCCCCTGGATGAATACCGTGCCGTGCAGCCGCCTGCCGCCGCGCACGCGGTAACGAACCTCGTGGCCCATGCTCATGCCGCCTTACTCCTTCTCGGGTGCGGGTAGGTGCCTGCCATCAAGTGGGAGCACGAGGGCCGGCGCGCCGAACGGTGTCCCCCCTCTGCGCCAACGCGACCCCAGTAAACCACCGGACCGGACATGTGCCGTCCGGCCGCGGCACGCTGGCGTCAGTCTGCTTGGTGAGACCTTCGCTCGGCGCAAAAAGTTCGCACTCCCCCAGGAAATTTCCCAAGGTGAGCCTAGGGGCGGCGTCCCGCCCAGGGGCGGCAAACGTGATCATTTATGCGGAACCGCCCGGCCGGGCGGCGGGTCAGCGGGCTTCGAGGACCTCGATCCCGTCGCCGACCGCGAGAGTGCCCAGCGCGCGCGGGACGGCGTTGTAGCCGAACTGGATGCCGCGGTCCCGGGTCCGGTAGGCGGCGAGCGTCCGCAGGGGCTCACGGCCGCGCTCAGCGGTCTCCTGGTCGGTGGTCGTGATCAGGCAGCGGGCGCACGGCTTGACCATCTCGATGACGGCCTCGCCCACGCGCAGGAGGCGGACGTCGTCCTCGCCGTACGGGCCGAGGCCCTCGATGACGAGGCTCGGCCGGAACCGGTTCATCGGGAGCGGCTCGTCCAGGCGCGCGTTGAGGTCGGCCAGGGACTCGGCGGAGATGACCAGCAGCGGATACCCGTCCGCGAACATCACCTCGCCGCCGCCCCGCGACGTCGGCCGGTGACCGGTGAAGCGCACCAGCCGGCACTCGGTGTCGAGCAGCTCGGAGAACCAGGCCGCGGCCTCCTCGCCCTGGTCGATGCCCTGGCACTCCTTGCGGTGGACGGTCACGTCCAGGACCTCGCCGTCGTCCACGGCCTTGTGGACGAGCTGCGCGGCGCCGGGGAAGCCCACCGTGAGGACCTCGCCGTCGTAGGACGGGCGCAGCAGCGCCATCTGCGCGAGGTCCCGCTGCGACAGGAAGCGCCCGTCGGGGCGGACCAGCATGAACTCGCGGTCGAACCGCAGGCCCCTGGGCGTCAGCTCGGCGCTGCGCAGCGCGGTCCCGCCGCCGCTCTTGAGCGGGTAGGCGTTCAGCTCGGTCAGGGTCCCCGTCAAGGCCCCTCCTCGTGTCGGCTCGGCGTGGCCGGCGCCGTGTCTGCCCGGCCCGTGTCGGCTCGGCCCGCGGAGCGGGCCCGGCGGTTCGTCAGCTCAGCGCGGCCAGCCGGTCGAACACCGGGCCCAGCCGCTCGACGAAGCGCTCCGGTCGGCATACCTCGTCCAGGCGCTCCTCGTCCAAGGCCAGGCCCGCCTCCGCGGCGTGCTTGCGCAGCGTCTCGCGGAACGGCGTCCCCGTCTCCCACGTCTCCATCGCCGCCTTCTGGACGAGCGGGTACGCCTCGTCGTCGCGCGACATGCCCGCCTCGACCAGTTCCAGCAGCACCGTCGATGTGTAGATTAGACCGCCGGTCGACTCCAGGTTCTCCCTCATACGCGCCTTGTCCACCACGATTCCGGACATGAGGCGGTTCGTCAGGTTCAGCATGTAGTCGAGCGCGATGGCCGCGTCCGGCAGCGCGATCCGCTCCGTCGACGAGTGCGAGATGTCGCGCTCGTGCCACAGCGGGATGCCCTCCAGCACCGGGACGATCTGCGCCCGCACGATCCGCGCCATCCCGGCGAGCCGCTCGGAGATGATCGGGTTCTTCTTGTGCGGCATCGCCGAGGAGCCCTTCTGGCCCTTCCCGAACGGCTCCCACAGCTCCCGGACCTCGGTGCGCTGCCCGTGCCGCACCTCCAGCGCGATCGCCTCGCACACCGTCGCCATGATCGCCAGAGACGACACCCACTCGCCGATCCCGTCCCGCATCACGACCTGCGTCGACACGTCCGCCGGCCGCAGCCCCAGCTTCCGCGCCACGTGCAGCTCGATCGCCGGGTCGATGTTGGAGTACGTCCCGACCGCGCCCGAGATGGCCATGACGCCCACGGCCTCCCGGGCCCGCCGCAGCCGGTCCCGGGACCGGGCCATCGCGAACGCGAAGTCGGCGACGCGGTGCCCCCACACGTCCGGCTCGCCGTGGATCCCGTGCGTCCGCCCGACCCGCAGCGTCCCCCGGTGCTCCAGCGCGTGGTCGCGCAGCGTCGCCACCAGCCGGTCGGCCTTCTCCAGCAGGATGTCGGTGGCCTCGACCAGCTGCAGCGCCAGCGCGGTGTCCAGCAGGTCGGACGACGTCATCCCGAAGTGGACGTACCGTGCGGCCTCCCGCGGCTCGGTGTTGTCCGCCCACGCCGACAGAAAGGCGATCACGTCGTGCTGCGTGACCGCCTCGATCTCGTGCACCGCCTCCGGCGTCGGCGGCGGCGCCTTGCGCACCGGCTCCACCACCTCCGGCGGGATCGTGCCGGCCTCCGCGTGGGCCTCGACGACGAGGACCTCCACCCGGCACCACAGCTCGTACTTGTGCGCGTCGCTCCAGACGCGCCCCATCTCCGGAAGTGTGTACCGCTCGATCACCCGCCCATTCTCCCAGGTCCCGCGGCCGCTCCGCGCGCCCGGGTCGCCGCCGCCCCCCGGCGGTGCGCGAGAGCTCAGGCCAGGGCGGCCTTCAGGGCGATGTCGGTGCGGTGGTGGGAGCCGCGGAGGGCGATCTTGGAGAGGGCCTCGTAGGCGGTCGCGCGGGCGGCGGAGAGGTCGGGGCCGGTGCCCACCGCGTTCAGGACCCGCCCGCCGTTGGCGATGAGCCGGCCCTCGGCGTCCAGCTTCGTGCCCGCGTGGAGGATGTAGGCGCCGTCCACCTCGGACGCCTCGTCCAGACCGGTGATCTCGTCGCCCTTGACCGGCGCGGCCGGGTAGCCCTCGGCGGCGAGGACGACCGTGACGGCGGAGCCCGGGTGCCACTCGGGACGGAAGCCGGGGTCCAGGCCGCCGATTGCGCAGGACTGAAGGAGCTTGGCCGGCGGCGTCGCCAGGCGGTCCAGAACGACCTGGGTCTCCGGGTCGCCGAAGCGGGCGTTGAACTCCACGACGCGGACGCCCTTCGAGGTGAGGGCGAGGCCCGCGTAGAGGGTGCCGACGTAGGGGATCTCGCGGCGGCGGAGTTCGTCCACCGCGGGCTGGACGACCGTGGACATGACCTCGTCCACCAGGTCGGGGGAGATCCAGGGGAGCGGGGTGTAGGCGCCCATGCCCCCCGTGTTGGGGCCCGCGTCGCCGTCGTAGGCGCGCTTGAAGTCCTGGGCCGGGAGGAGCGGCACGGCGTGCTGGCCGTCGCACAGCGCGAACAGGGAGACCTCGGGGCCGTCCAGGAACTCCTCGATGACGACGCGGTCGCAGTCGGCCGCGTGCTGGGACGCGACCGCGCGGTCCTCGGTGACGATGACGCCCTTGCCGGCGGCGAGGCCGTCGTCCTTCACCACGTAGGGCGGGCCGAACGCGTCCAGCGCCTCCTCGGCCTGCGCGGGCGTGTCGCAGACGCGGGCCGCCGCGGTGGGGACCCCGGCCGCGGCCATGACCTCCTTCGCGAACGCCTTGGACGCCTCGATGCGGGCGGCTGCGCGGTCCGGGCCGAAGCACGGGATGCCGGCCGTGCGCAGGGCGTCGCCGACCCCGGCGACCAGCACGGCCTCCGGGCCGATGACGACGAGGTCTGCGCGCAGGCGCTCCGCCAGCTCCCGCACCGCCGTCGGGTCGCACGGGTCGAGCTGGTGGTTGTCCGCGATCTCGGCCGTGCCGGGATTGCCCGGGGCGCAGTGGAGCGCGGTGACGGCGGGGTCGCGGTGCAGGGCGCGGGCGAGCGCATGCTCGCGGCCGCCCGATCCAAGGACGAGTACTCGCACGTGACGCGAGCTTACAGATGCCGGCACGGGGAATGAGGAGCGCGACCCCGGTCGTTGCGGAGATCGAGCCGAGTGAGGCGACCGTCACAGCGGGGTGGGTGAACCTGCCTGTTATGGGCCGCGTCCTAAATGTCGGCTGGTAAGCTGCCACGGGCTTTACCGCCCGGTGTCGAGGTGCGTGAAAGGAGGTGGTCGGGATGAGTCCTGGTGATCCTTGCAGTTCGCCGGAAAACCCCCACAGTCCGTACCGGACTGCCCTTCCGTCCGCCTCCATCTGGCGTCCGGCCGCCGTGCTCGCGCGCTCCCTTCGCTGACCAGCCTGGGTTGAGCGCGCGCTGCGTGCGTGGCCGGCGGGTTAGGAGCACCTCATGGCCATGACACGAGTCCGTCCGGGCCGCGCGCTGTTCAAGACGCGCGGCCGCCCCGCAGGCGTGCAGGCTCCGAACCGCGATTCCGCCGTCATCGACTGGGCCGCCTACATCGACGGCCACCGGGTCTGCACCGACACCGTCGCCGACGCCGTCCGCATGATCCGCGACGGGCGCCTCGTCGCGGACGGCGACAGCGCCGGATTCGTATGGGTCGGCCTCCACGAGCCGACCGCCGCCGAACTCGCCGACATCGCCGAGGTCTTCGGCCTGCACCCGCTCGCGGTCGAGGACGCGATCCACGCCCACCAGCGGCCCAAGCTGGAGCGCTACGACGACGTCCACTTCGTCGTGATGAAGACCGTCGGATACGTGGCCAGCGAGCCGGGCGGCCACGAAGCCGTCGTCACCGGCGAGGTCATGCTGTTCTGCGGCCCCGACTTCGTCGTCACCGTCCGGCACGGCACCCACGGCGAACTCGGCACCGTCCGCCGCGACCTGGAACGCGACCCGGGCCGCCTCGCGCTCGGCCCAGCCGCCGTCCTCCACGCCGTGGCCGACCGCGTCGTCGACGGCTACGTCAACGTCGCCAACGCCGTCATGGAGGACATCGACGAGGTCGAAGAGGCCGTCTTCTCCCCCGAACGCACCGACGAGTCCCGCCGCATCTACCGCCTCAAGCGCGAAGTCATCCAGCTCAAGCGCGCCGTCGGCCCCCTCGCCGGCCCCCTCCGCAACCTCTCCGGCCGCCGCTTCGTCCCCGCCGAGATCAGGGAATACCTGCGGGACGTCGAAGACCACCTCACCCGCGTCCGCGAACAGGTCGAGTCCTACGACGAACTCCTCAACCCCATCCTCCAGGCGCACATGACGCAAGTCACCGTCGCCGACAACAAGGACATGCGCAAGATCTCCGCCTGGGGCGCCATATTCATGGTCCCCACCGCCATAGCGGGCATCTACGGCATGAACTTCAAGCACATGCCCGAAACCCAATGGCAGTTCGGCTACCCGATGATCCTCTGCATCATCGGGCTGGCCTGCTTCTCGCTGTACAGGGGTTTCCGAAGGAACGGCTGGTTGTAACGCGGCTAGCCCAGGGGGGCGACCCCCTGGAACCCCCGTTAGCGACGCAGGCGATCCTCGCTCCTTTGTTGCGGTCTGTCGTGCCTGTGACGGGCGTGTGCGGGGTCGCTGCGGTCGCCTGCGTCGCCGGGCATGCCCGCTCCGGGCGCAGAGCGCCCTCCGCGTGCCTGCCCGTGCCTGTCGCTTCGGTCGGTGCTTCGGCTCGGGTCTGGTCCAAGAGCGTGTGAATCGTGCTCGTCCAAGAGGGGCTGTGTTGGTCCAGGGGGCGACCCGCTGGAATTCCCGTCGGTAACGCAGGCGATCCTCGCGACTTTGTTGCGGTCTGTTGTGCCTGTGCTCGTGGTCGTTGTTCTTTGTTAGGGCGTTGGGGTTGCCGCCAGGATGGATTGGAGGCGGTCGGGGTAGTCGGTGACTATCGCGTCCACGCCGTACTTGATGAAGCGGGTCATGTCCTCGTAGTCGTTGACCGTCCAGACGATGACCGGGAGGGCCAGGGCGTGGGCCGCGTCCACGAGGTCGGGTGTGGTTATGGCGTGTTCCGGGGAGAGGGCCGTGGCGCCGATGGCCAGGGCGGCGGCCACGGGGTCGGCCGGGGAGAGGCCCGCGAGCCAGGCGGTGTCCGCTACCAGGGTCTTGCGCTCTATGAGCGCCACGCGGCCGAGGTCCGGGTAGTGGTCGGCGGCCTCGGTCAGGACGCGCCAGTCGAAGGCCAGGAGGCGGGCGCGGCCTGTGACGCCGTGCGACCTCAGGACGTCCGCTACGGCGGCGGTGAAGAGGGCCACCTCCTCGTCCGTCCACTCGGGGTCGGTCTTGAGTTCTACGGAGAGCGCCACTTCTGTCGAGGCTAGAAGGGTGCACGCCTCGGCGAGGGTGGGGATGCCTGCGCCGGCGCCTGCGTCGACCGTGCGGAGTTGGGCGAGGGTCAGTTCGCGGATCGGCTTGCCCACGTAGGGGAAGGCCGGGTCGTCGGGCTGGGCGGGGCCCGTGTCGGTGAGGTTCCTCGGCAGGAGAGTCTGGTCGTGGTTCAGGACGACCGTGCCGTCGGACGACAGGCCCACGTCCAGCTCTACGGCGTCGACGCCCAGGTCGAGGGCGTGGGAGAAGCCGGGCAGGGTGTTCTCCGGACGGAGGCCGCGTGCCCCCCGGTGTCCGTGCACCTCGACGGTTGAGATCACCGCACGCACGTTACCGTCCGTGACCGGACGCGCGGTGAAGAACGTCAGACAAGAGACCGTAGGGAAAGTGTCTGGTCGCGGCCGGGACCGACGCCGATCGCGGAGATCTGGGCGCCGGACATCTCCTCCAGGGCCCGGACGTACGCCTGCGCGTTCGGGGGGAGGTCCTCGAACTTCTTGGCGCCGCTGATGTCCTCCTGCCAGCCGTCCAGGTACTCCAGGATCGGCTTGGCGTGGTGGAAGTCGGTCTGGGTCGTAGGGAGTTCGTCCATGCGCGTGCCGTCCACGTCGTAGGCGACGCACACCGGGACCCGCTCCAGGCCGGACAGGACGTCCAGCTTGGTGAGGAAGTAGTCGGTGATGCCGTTGACGCGGGTCGAGTAGCGGGCGATGACGGCGTCGAACCAGCCGCAGCGGCGGTCGCGGCCCGTGGTGACGCCGTACTCGCCGCCGGTCTTGCGCAGGTACTCGCCCTGCTCGTCCAGCAGCTCGGTGGGGAACGGTCCAGAGCCCACGCGGGTCGTGTACGCCTTCAGGATGCCGATCACGCGGGTGATCTTCGTCGGGCCGACGCCGGAGCCCGAGCACGCGCCGCCGGCGGTCGGGCTGGACGACGTCACGAACGGGTAGGTGCCGTGGTCGATGTCCAGCAGCGTGCCCTGGGCGCCCTCCAGCAGGACGACCTTGCCGTCGTCCAGCGCCTTGTTGAGGACGAGCGTGGTGTCGGCGACGAACGGCTTCAGCCGCTCCCCGTAGCCCAGGTACTCCTGGACGATCGGCCCCGTCTCGATGCGGCGCCGGTTGTAGACCTTCGTCAGCACCTGGTTCTTCTCGCGCAGCGACAGGTCGAGCTTCTGGGTCAGGATGTTCGGGTCGAACAGGTCCTGGACGCGGATGCCCATCCGGTTGATCTTGTCGGCGTAGGTCGGGCCGATGCCGCGCCCGGTCGTGCCGATCCGGGCCTTGCCGAGGTACCGCTCGGTGACCTTGTCGAGGGCCCGGTGGTGCGGCATGATCAGGTGCGCGTTCGCCGAGATCAGCAGGCGATCGCAGGAGATCCCCCGCTCCCGCAGCCCGTCGATCTCCTGCAGCAGCACGGCCGGGTCGATCACCACGCCGTTGCCGATGACCGGGACGACGCCGGGCGACAGGACCCCGGACGGCAGCAGGTGCAGCGCGTAGCTCTTGTCGCCGATGACCACCGTGTGGCCGGCGTTGTTGCCGCCCTGGTAGCGGACGACGTAGTCGACGTCCCCGCCGAGCAGGTCTGTTGCCTTGCCCTTGCCCTCATCTCCCCACTGGGCACCGACAAGAACGATGGCAGGCATGCCACTTTCCCTTCCCACGACGAAGGCCCCGGTCGCCGCAAGCGCGAAGGGGCCTCTTGCGATCAAAGCGTACCCGCACCTCGGCGCCAAGGAAACCGGAGCCCGATCCGCCTCGCTGGTCAGGTGGGGCGCGCTCGATCAGGAGCCGTTGAGGACGTCGGCGGCCGTGGGGCTGCTGTCGCGCAGGAACGTCTTGCAGCGCTCGGCCTCGTCCTCCTCGCCGATGGCGGCGGCGGCGCGGCCGAGGGCGTGCAGGGCGCGCAGGAAGCCGCGGTTGGCCTCGTGCTCCCAGGGGACGGGTCCGTGGCCCTTCCAGCCGGCCCGGCGGAGCTGGTCAAGGCCGCGGTGGTAGCCGGTGCGGGCGAACGCGTAGGAGTCGATGACGGAGCCGTTGGCGAAGGCACGGTCGGCCAGCTCGGCCCACGCGGCCGGGTAGTCCGGGTGGCGTGCGGCGACTTCGAACGGGTCGACGCCGTTCTCCAAGGCCGTCCGGGCTTCGATGTTGTCCGGCAGTTCGGTCGGAGGAGGGCCGCCGAGCAGGTTCTGGGTCATGCGGGCCATCGTAAGCAGGCCGGGCGGGCGCGGCTCAACCTGGGGCCCGCCCCGCCGGACCCGTGCGCGGGCACGCCCCGGGACCGGGATGCGCCCGCGCACCGGGCGGGTGCTACTTGGCGGATCCGAACAGGGAAGCGACCCGGTCGGTCAGCTTCGGCGCCGCCGAACCGGACGTCGTGGCCCGGGTGCGCATGGCCGGGAACAGGTCGGTGTAGCTCTTGCTCGTCAGGTACATCTGGAAGTTCGCGGCGTTGTTCCCGGACGCCGACGGCAGCCCGGCCCGGAAGTCGACGAGCCAGCCGAAGAGCCCGCAGCTGCTGGCGGGCACGGAGAACGCCGTGTCGTTCATCTTCATGGCGATGGCGTTGTCGAACCACTCGACCGAACTGTCGTCGCCGATGAGGTTGAGCGAGACCGGCGCCTTCTTGGTGCCGATGTAGCAGTCATCGCCGAGCAGATCGTTCTTGAGCTTGATCCTCATGTCGATCGTGGAGGCGTACTGGCCCTGGTCGGTGGTGTAGAGCCTGAAGTCGCCGACGTACTTGGTCTTGACCTTGAGGCCGAGCAGCGGCAGTGACCCGGTCCCCGGGATGCCGAGCGCGCCGTCCGGCACGGTCATCGCCTTGGACCGCATGCTCACGAAGATGTTGATGGGCTCGTTGGTCTCGTGGTCGTAGCCGCTCTGCATGGTGATCGAGATCGGCTCGGTGATCTCCTGCGTCATCGAGCCGAGCTTTATGGTGCCGCTGCCGAGGACGATGATCGCGCACTGCCAGTCGGCGGGGTCGGCGCCGACGGGCAGCTGGTCGGGGCAGTCGCCGAAGTCGAACTCGACGGGCGCGTTCTCGCCGGGGGCCGCGGCCGCGGGCGCGGCGCCGACGGCGAGGAGGGCCGGGACGGCCAGCGCGAGGGCGGACAGCAGGCGGGCGGACCGGAGCAGCGGCCGCAGCCGAGCACGGGGGGAGGGTTTCATGGGGTGGGGTGCCTTTCTGGTGCGCCGGTCGCGGCGCTTGGGACCGTTCCAGCCGGTAGCACTGTAAAGATCGACTTCCCCCGATTTCAAGATCCTTTGTGCCGTCTCCGGCCTTGTCCGGCGGCCGCTACTGGCCAGTAACGCCCGGGTCGCCGCGGAACGCATCCGGCGCTTCTGCGGACCGTGCATCTCGAAGCCCGGCTCGGCCTGCCCGGCGGGCGAGGGCGCCTTCAGGTTCCGGCCGGGGAGGAGATCGGCAGCGGGAGGGTGAAGTGGGCCGCGCCTCCGTCCAGGGTGGAGCGGGCGGACGGCCAGCCGCGGTGGACGAACTGGAGCCCCTGCCGGTTCGTGAGGATGACGTCGGCGTCGAACTCGGTGATGCCGCGCCTTGCCGCGAGTTGCGCCAGGTAGCCGACGAGGGTGCTGCCCAGGCCCTGGTGCTGCCACGGGTCGGTGACGAGGACGGCGACGTCCGCCCGCCAGGGCCGCGCGGGGGCGCGGATGTACTCGGCGATGCCGGCGATCTCGTCGCCGTCCAGGCCGACCAGGGCGTCGCGGTCCCAGTGGTCGAGGCGGTCGAGCAGGCCCACATAGTGGTCGGGGATGCGGGGCGTCCCCGAGAAGAAGCGCGTGTAGAGGCTGGCGGCCGAGAGCCGCTCGGACATCCGGCGGACGCGGGGGCCGTCGGTGATCCCGTACGGGCGGATCCGCACGTCGTCAATGTGGACCGCGCCGCGCACATCGAGTTGCTTCATGCAACTTATTGGACCGCATAAAGTTGCTTGAAGCAACCCATTGGGTCAGGCGGCCGGGCCGGGGCGCGGGGCCACGTCGGACGGGCCGAGGCGCGCGCCGCAGGAGTCGCAGGTGAAGTCCGGCGTCAGCCGGCCGTCGCAGCCGCGGTGGCCGATGATCAGCGGCGGGCCGTCGGGCGCGTAGTGGCGGTCGCCCCACATCAGCAGGGTCATCACCGCCGGCCACAGCTCGACGCCCTTGCGGGTGAGGCGGTACTCGAAGCGCGCCGGGCGCTCCTGGTACGGGACGCGGCGCATGATGCCCTCGTCGCACAGCCGGTTCAGCCGGTCGGTGAGGACGTTGCGCGCCACGCCGAGGACGTCCTGGAAGTCGTCGAAGCGCCGCACGCCCTGGAAGGCGCTCCGGATGACCAGCATCGTCCAGCGGTCGCCGACGACTTCGAGCGAGCGGGCGACCGAGCAGTTCTGTGACTCGTACGTACGGGGCAGTGCCACACGCCGGACACTACCCGAGTTTCGTCAAACAACGCGGCCCCAGGGGCATCCCTGGGGCCGCTGTTGCGGGTTCTTTACTTCAGCTTCTTGCCGGCGGACTGGAGGTGCTCCGCCGCCTCGACGACGCGGGCGGCCATCGCGGCCTCGGCCGCCTTGCCCCACGAGCGCGGGTCGTACTGCTTCTTGTTGCCGACCTCGCCGTCCACCTTCAGGACGCCGTCGTAGTTGCGGAACATGTGGTCCGCGACCGGGCGGGTGAACGCGTACTGCGTGTCGGTGTCGATGTTCATCTTGACGACGCCGTAGGAGACGGCCTCGCGGATCTCCTCCAGCGACGAGCCGGAGCCGCCGTGGAACACGAGGTCGAACGGCTTCTCCTTGCCGAACTTGGCGCCGACCGCGTCCTGGATCTCCTTGAGCACCTCGGGGCGCAGCTTGACCGAGCCCGGCTTGTAGACGCCGTGCACGTTGCCGAACGTCGCGGCGAGGATGTAGCGGCCCTTCTCGCCCACGCCGACGGCCTCGGCGGTCGCGATCGCGTCGCCGGGCGTCGTGTACAGCTTCTCGTTGATCTCGTTGGCGACGCCGTCCTCCTCGCCGCCGACGACGCCGATCTCCATCTCCATGATGATCCGGGCCTTGGCGCACTGGTCGAGAAGCTCGGCGGCGATCCGCAGGTTCTCGTGCAGCTCGACGGCGGACCCGTCCCACATGTGCGACTGGAACAGCGGCTCCTCGCCGCGCGCCACCCGCTCCTGGGAGATCTTGATCAGCGGACGCATGAAGCCGTCGAGCTTGTCCTTCGGGCAGTGGTCGGTGTGCAGGGCGATGTTCACCGGGTACTTGTCGGCCACCACCCGGGCGTACTCGGCGAGCGCGGTCGCCCCGGTGACCATGTCCTTCACGGTGGAACCGGACAGGTACTCGGCTCCGCCGGTGGACACCTGCACGATCCCGTCGCTCTCGGCCTCCGCGAAGCCGCGCAGCGCGGCGTTCAGCGTCTGGCTGGACGTCACGTTGATCGCGGGGAAGGCGAAGCCGTCCTGCTTCGCACGGTCGAGCATCTCCGCGTAGACCTCGGGCGTTGCGATGGGCATTGTCAGCGTCCTTTCATACGCAGCGGTGCCGCCGGGCAGCTGGAGCCGGGCGGTGGCACCCGGACGTCCGTGTACCCAGGTGAGCGCCCAGGTCACATGGTCTCCGGGTCGGGCATGCCGTCCACCCTCAGTATCCCGCCTTCCCGGAGTGCGATGAAAGGTACGCTCGCCGTGTGGATCTCACGACCCTTCCCCTAAGCATCACCGAGTGGCTGCACCCGACCGCATGGCTGCAGCTCTTCGGTACGTTCGCGACGATCGGCGTGCTCGCCATCATCTTCGCGGAGACCGGACTGCTGTTCGGCTGCATCCTCCCGGGCGACTCGCTGCTCTTCACGGCGGGGATCCTCACGGCGGTCTCGACCGTCAACGGGCAGGAGTTCCAGCCCCTGTCGCTGCCCTGGCTGCTCGTCGGCGGCCCGGTCGCGGCGGTCGCCGGCGCGCAGCTCGGCCACTGGCTCGGCGCCAGGTACGGCCGCAAGCTGTTCGACCGGCCCGACTCGCGCATCTTCAAGCAGGAGTGGGTCGAGAAGGCCGAGTACTACTTCAACCGGTTCGGCCCGGCGAAGGCCGTGGTGCTGGCCCGGTTCATCCCGATCGTCCGGACGTTCCTGAACCCGCTCGCCGGGATGCTGGGCATGGACGCGAAGCGGTTCTTCGTCTGGAACGCCATCGGCGGCATCGCCTGGACGGACGCCCTGTTCCTGCTCGGCCACTTCCTCGGTTCCGAGGTGCCGGACATCGAGCGGTACATCCTGCCCGGGGTCGCGGTGATCCTGATCCTGTCGGTGATTCCGATCATCCGGGAGGTGCTCAAGGGGCGTAAAGCGGACCAGGGTCCGAATAAGAATGGTCCCGAAGAGTCACGTCCGTCGCTCAGCGGTGACACTTATCGCTAACCTCCCCATGTGGGACGTCATCGGTCGGACCCTAGGGGTCTCGCGCGCATTCTGATCGCGGCACTGGCCGTGGTGGCCGCCTTGGCCCTCCTCGTGGTGGGCGGCATGGCTCTGTTCAACGCGGTAACGGGCGAACCCGACCAGGCAGGACCATCCGTCGCCTCACCGTCCGACGGCGGCGGCAAGACGTCCCCGAGCAGCAAGGAGAAGACGACGCCGGCGGCCGACGTGCCGCTGGTGATCAGCGTGACCGGCCAGCCGACGAACGTGGTCGTCCGCGTCGCCGACACCCGCGGCGAGGTGCTCACCAACGGCACGCTCCAGACCGGGGTGACGCTCAAGTACGACCAGGCGCCCCTCCAGGTCGTCGCCACCAACGGCGGCTCCCTGAAGGTCGTCATCTACGGCGAGGTGCAGCCGCAGAAGCCCGCGGGCCAGCGCGGGCAGTGGTTCGTGAAGGCCAAGAGCTAGAGCCCGAGATCCGCCACGTCGAAGGGGTGGCGGTACGCGAGGCCCTCCTCCGCGATGCGTCCGGCCGCGCCCCGCTCCAGGATCGTCGCGACCGCCACGACCTCCGCGCCCGCCTCCCGCAGCGCCTCCACCGCCGTCAGGACGGACCCGCCCGTGGTGGAGGTGTCCTCGACCGCGAGGACGCGCCGCCCGGCGACGTCCGGCCCCTCGATGCGGCGCTGCAGCCCGTGCGCCTTGCCCGCCTTGCGGACGACGAACGCGTCCAGCCTCCGCCCGCGCGCGGCGGCCGCGTGCAGCATCGCGGTCGCGACCGGGTCGGCGCCCAGGGTGAGCCCGCCGACCGCCTCGTAGTCGAGGTCGGCGGTCTCGTCCAGCATGACCCGTCCCACCAGCGGCGCCGCGGCCCCGTCCAGCGTGACCCGGCGCAGGTCCACGTACCAGGACGCGCGCCTGCCCGACGACAGCACGAAGTCGCCGTGCACCACGGCCTTGTCCTTGATCAGTTGCAGCAGCTCGTCGCGATCGCTCACGCTCAGAGCCTATTGACCCCGCTCACGCGCCCGCGGACCGCCGTGTAGGTTCGGCGCGTGACACCCGGAACCGTCGTCCTGCTGCACGCCCCGGAGGCCAAGGCGTCCTCCTGGGGCGATATGCCCGAGATGCTCCGCTCGTACGGTCTGGACGTGGTGGCGCCGGACGTCCCGGACGCGACCGGCCCCCGCTACATCGCGCGCGTCTCGCTGATCATCACCGCGACCGATCCGGCGGTGCCGCTCGTCCTCGTCGCACACGGCGCCGCCGGCCCCCTCCTGCCGGGCATCGCCCTCGCGCAGCGCGCGGCCCACCGGCCCATCGCCGGATTCGTGTTCGTGGACGCGGACCTGCCGCGGCGGGGCGCGCATGACCACGAGTCCCCGCAGGATGCCCTCCCCACGGCCCCAGATTGGCCCGAGGCGCCCTGCGGCTACCTCCGTACCCATTCGGACCGGGCGCACGAGGAAGCGGGCAGAGAGGCGCGTCTGCGCGGCTGGCAGGTGATCGAGCACGAGCCTCCGGCGTCCGTCGCCCAATCCCTCAGCGAGCTGATCGCCGGGCTCTGACTCAGGCGTTCTTGAGAAGGTCGTCCAGGAGGGCGTCGTAGTCGTCCTCGCCGCGGCCGAGGTCGACGCGGGCCCGGTAGCGCAGCCGCAGGAGCGCCTCCAGGCTGTCCTCGGCGATGGCGACGTCGTCCGGGCCCGGGGTGAGGGAGTCGGCGTCGCCGGAGGCCGGGGCCTCGTCGGGGCCGCCGCCCATGCCGGTGCCGACGGCGCGGTCGCGGAGGGCGAGGACGACGTCGGCGCCGCTCGTGGCCCACTCGTGGGCGCCGGTCGCGTCGCCCTGGGCGTACAGCACCTCGGCGACGGCCCGGTACACCTCGGGGTCGCGCGGGCTGTCGGCGCGGATCTGGTCGAGGAGCGTGCGGGCCTCGTCGGCGCGGCCCAGCTCGAACAGCGCGTCGGCGAGGTAGGCGCGGGGGTCGCCGTAGGTCTCGCCGCCGTCCTCGATGGCCTTGCGGTACAGCTCGGCGGCGCGCTCGTGGTCGCCGGCGTGCTGCCACTGCTCGCCGGCGCGCAGCAGGACGTTGGCGCGTGACACCCCACCGGAGACCGACTCGGCCAGCTCGGACAGCCGGCGGGCCGCCGAGATGTGATCGCCGGTGCGCAGGGTGTCGAACTCCAGGTCGTCGAGATCGTCTTCCGTCACATGCGTCACGCTTCCACGCTACCCGGCGGCGTGCGGCCGAAGCGGGCGAATCAACGATGATCGTCGAATACCGCCGCGTACCTGTCAGCTCACCTGCGGGAACGTTCTAGCGCGTCCCAGAAACCGCGGCGCAGCGCGTGCCGCACCTCGTCGTGCAGGAGGAAGTCGATCGGCAGGGAGGAGCCCTGCAGCAGCCGCGCCTCCAGGTCGGACGGCATGCGCGGCTTGCGGGCGAGGACGGCCTCCAGCCACAGCGCGGGCGCGTCCCGGGCGACGGACTCGCCGAAGTCCTGGCCCTCCTGGTGGGCGGCCTTGACCGCGTCCGCGAGCGTCGGGGTGTTCTGCGCCGGGACGGGGGACATCTGCTGCGGGCCGGTGTAGGGGCCGTGCTGCCCGCCCTGCTGCTGCGCCGGCATCGTCTGCGGGGGCGGCGGGGGCGACGGCGCCGGGACGGGCGACGAGCTGTACTGCGGGCCGGGGCTCGGCGGCGCCGGCATCGGCGGCGCGGAGGGCGCCGGGGCGGGCGACGGCTGCGGCAGCGGCGAAGGGCCGGAGGTCGTGGCGGTCTGGAGCGGGGCCTGCTGGCCGCCCGTGCTGTACGACGATCCGGGGAGGCCGCCGGATCCGCCGGGCGCGGGCATCGGGCCGGTGTTGCCGCCGGAGGAGCCGCTGTTCAGCCCGCCGGTCATCGCCGGGCCGAGGTCGCGGACGGGCGAGCCGGACGGCGCCGCCGGCCCGCTGACCGGGGACGCGGGCGGCGGCCCGTTCTGCGAGGCCGTCTGCAGGGGGCCGAGCGAGCCGCCGTGCCCGTTGGCGCCGCCGTGCCCGTTGGACAGCGGGCTCGTCCCGTACGAGGAGCCGGACAGCGAGGACCCGGACGAGGCCCCGTCGACGCCGGCGAGCAGGTTGACGTAGGGGCGCAGGTGGCCGGCCCCGATCTCGATGAGGTCGTCGCACTCCTGGCGCAGCACCCGGGAGATCGTCCAGTTGCCGTCGACGGCGACGTGCACGACGGTGACGCGGACGCCGAGGTCCTGCGCGTCGGCGACGATCTGGGCGAGGTCCTCGTCGCCGCTGACCAGGACGGCGTCGGCGAGCGCGCCGTTGCGGGCCAGGGTCATCAGGTCGCGGTGGATCTCGGTGTCGACGCCCTCGCGGCGGCCGGGGCGGACGCGGCCGAGCCGCAGCTTGAGCCCGGGCAGGTCGGCGAGCGCGTCGTGCTCCGGCGAGCGGCGGCCCTCGATCGTCGCCTCGTACCAGTAGCAGCGCATCAGGGGCAGGCCGGTGCGCTCCCGCGCGAGGTTGCCCAGGAGTTGCAGCAGCCCGCCGAAGTCCCACGAGACCGTCTCACGGTGGCGCGTGCCGTGCACAGCCATGGCGCCGTCCGCCAGCAGATAGCCGGCGTCTACGAACAGCGCGCAGCGATCCATGCGGCACCGTCCTTCCTCAACACGGGAGCTCACAGCGTGCCCACTCGATGTAGCGACCCCGGGCGCCTATAGCGTAGTGAAGCCCTGCAGCCCAGTAGGTCGATACGGCGATTCGCCACTCTTTCATGACGGACCGCCCGTTGGCGACTGCTCGGTAACAACGAATTGGGCAGCCGCGCGGGACGCTACCAGCCGTTTCGGCCCGGCCCGGCGCTTCAGCATGATCTTTACGGGAAGAAGCAGGTCGCAGGCTCAGGTCCGGGAGCCGCGGGATTCTCGAAACCTTTCGCTTTCTTGCTCGTTGTGGTGGCTTGACCACCGACCGTTAAGTTTTTCGGACGTGTTTTCCTTTCCTCGTGCCGGGCCATGGCCGGGCGTCATGTGATACGGGCGCGGCCCATCTCGGTGAGCGTGCCGCCGTCGTGCGGAGTTTCCCAGCGCACGTCGCAGTCGCGGCCCGACAATTCGACGGTCGCGATCGCGTTGTGGAACCAGGGGCCGTCGGTCATGCGCCACCGGATGGGCGGCGCGGGCACCTTCGCGAGCTTCGCCAGCAGCCGGAACGGGCCGCCCGACGCCCGCGAGTACGCGATGCGGTTCGCCCACCTGAACCTGCCCTGCAGCGGGTTCCGCAGCGGCGAGCAGACGATCTGCGACACCTTCGACCGCGTGCCGGGCTCGGTGACCCGCGCCAGGTAGGAGTAGTGGATGTCGCCGGACAGGAACGAGATGCTCGCCGGCGCGGGGCCGCGCTCGCCGCGCCCGACGGCGACGACGTCGGCCGCGACGTCCCGGAACGACCGCTCGAACGCGGCCCAGTGCTCCAGGTCGGCGGCCTGGCGGATCTTCTCCCCCAGCGCCGCGCCCCGCCTGCCCCAGGCGCCCTCGGCGACGGCCTCGTTCCACGACTCCGCGTGGTGGATCGCCATCGGGAGCAGGTAGGGGAGGGAGCTGGCGATGAGCAGGTGGTCCATGCCGCCCTGGCACTGGCCGTCCAGCCACTCGAACTCCTCGTCGTCGAGCATGCCGCGGCGGTCCCCGGTGAGCAGCCTGGAGCAGCGGCTGTCGACGACGATCAGGCGGGTGCCGCCCCAGTCGTGGGCATAGCTCCAACGCGTACTGGCAGGGTCCTTGTCGGCCTTCTCCGCGAACTCGTCCAGGACGGCGCCGGCGTCGCCCGTCGCGTCCGACGCCTTGCGCAGCGCCTCGAACAGGGGGTCGGCCGCGCGCTCCTGCGGCGACATGTTCCCGAGGTGCTGGTAGATCCAGTAGGAGCCGATGCCGCCGGTGATGCGGTCCCTCCACCACGGCTGGGCCCACATCTCCCGCCGCCACGTGTAGGAGGTGTTCCAGTCGTCCCGGATGTCGTGGTCGTCGAAGATCGTGAAGGTGGGGACGGTCGACAGCAGCCAGCGGACCGCCGGGTCGCCGTGCCAGGCCAGCTGGTAGAGGTGCGTGTAGTCCTCGAAGTCGGCGGCCTCGTCGGCGGGCGGCTCGTCCGGGCCGCGCCGCCCGCCGATGAACGCGCGCATCTCGTCGCTCAGCTCGTCCGCGTACACCTGGTCGCCGACCATGAGGAGGACGTCGGGCCAGGCGACCGCGTCGCCGCCGGTGCGCAGCCGCTCCGCGAACACGGACAGCGCGTCGTACCCGAACTGCTCCACGGTGCCGGGCGAACGGCGGCACGACCCGAACGAGATGCGCAGGTTCCCGTCGTCGCCGAGCGTCCTGATCTGGGACGGCGGGAAGCCGTCGTCCTCCGGCCACACGGCCTCGCCGTCGGTCAGCACCTGGTACGGGATGCGCGAACCGGGCGCGAGCCCCTCGATCTCCACGAGCGCGTAGTGGTGGCCGTGCGCGGTGAACGTCCGGGCGGACGCGTCGACGCCGTGCTCCTCGTTGACGACCCGCACCTCGCAGGGCCGCTCGGTCTCCACCCAGATCGTCGCGGTGTGGTGACTCACATGCCGGAGATGGGGCCCGAGTACCAATGCGCTCATAGACCGTCTCTAGCGGACCGGACCCCGCCGCGTCTACCCGGCCGGGCCGGCCTCGGGGCGGCGCACGCCGCGAAGGCCGGTGCCGAGCGCGCCACCCGCGCCCGGGGCACCGTCCGGCCGCCCTCGGCATGCCCGCTTTTCACCCTGAGAATGGACAGCTTCGATCCGGAGCCAGGGCCGATGCGGCCGCACGCTCCCGGATAGTTCGGCGGGGGCCGAAATATATGGCTGCTAACGTCCGGGGAACGGCGCTCGGCAGATCCCGCGCGGGCGACGATGAAGGGATGCTCATGGCGGAGACGGATCTGAAACAGCAGATTGCCGCGCGGTTCCGCGAAGTCAACGGGGACCATCCGATGACCGGTGAAGACGACGCGTACGTCAGCGCGCAATTCGTCGTTCTGGAGGATCTGTGCGCCGCTCAGGGCCGTGATGCCGACGAGGTTCGCCGGTTGATGCTGGAGCGGCGTCTGCCGCTTCCGGGATACCTGCGCTCCGATGGAGCGGAAATGGTGCCGGCCGATCTGTTCGCACTCGCCGAGGAAGCGGGCGGCGTGGACCGCCTCGAAGCCTGGTTCACCGCTCACTGGGCCGACCGGGCCGCGGGAAGGGAGGAGTGGAATTCGTACATCAGCGGCCAGTATGTGTGCCTGCACTCGGTCACCCCGGCCAATATACAGCGCAAGGATTACCTGACGGGCGCGATCAGCGCCGCGCCCGACGAGCCGGATGCCGGTTCGGCGGAATGGACCGAGCGCCTGCACGCTCTGATCGACGAACTCGACGCGTTGGAGCCCGCGTTCACGGCCTATGACCGCCTCCGGTTCAACGGCCCCACCTCCCGCGACAGGTGCATCGTCGCGATGCGCACCCGCTTCCCGCGTGCGGCATCGCGTATCGCCTAGCGGGATTTATTAGTGGCTCATGGCCGAATTCTTTTTCTTTCATTCGGTGGGGAATGAGCGCAGGAGTTCGGCCTCCTTGCCGGCGTCCAGCCCCACCGTGGGGCGGTCGGGGCGTTGCGGTGCTTGGCCGCCTATCGACTGGAGCCACTCCCAGGTGTCCGCGACCGTGTCCTGGACGGGCCTGCAACGCAGCCCCGCTTCGAGAGCCTTGGTGACGTTGCTGCGGTGCATGGTGTCGTGGGCCTCGCCCGGTGGAAGCCAGACCGGAAGGTCCGTCCACGGCTGGATGCCCGCTTCGAGGATCGTTTCGGGGGCCGTCCACACGAGGTCGGCGTTCGCCCCCGTCACCCGTATGCAGGCTCGCAGCAGCTCCTCCATCGTCGTGTGCTCGGGCGGGCTGACCAGGTTGTAAGGGCCGTTGAGGCCGCGTTCGGCCGCGTCCAGCGTCCAAGCGGCGAGGTCGCGGACATCGATGTACTGGATGCCGAGATCGCGGGGACCGGGCGCCAGAACGGCGCCGCCTCGGGCGATCCGCGTGAGCCACCAGGGCAGGCGTCCGATGTTCTCGTACGGGCCAAGGATCAGGCCCGCCCGCACCAGCAGCGCCCCGCCCCCGAACGCGTCGAGCGCCGCCAGCTCGCCACCGCGCTTCGCGGCCGCGTAGTCGACGTCGCCGTCGTCTGGAGAGCCGTCCACCACGTCGGCCTCTTCGCCGAGCCCGGGCGGCGAGGGGAACCGGTACACGGAGCGGCTCGAAATGTAGACGTACCGCCCGGCGCGCCCGCGCAGCAGCCGAGCGGTGTCCCGCACGGCGGACGGCGCGGCCGACCAGGTGTCGACGACCGCGTCCCACTCCCCGTCGCGGAGCGCCTTGAGACCGTCCTCGGCGGTGCGGTCGCCGTGCCGCGACTCGACGCCTTCGGGCGCCGCATGGCGTCCCCTGTGGAAGACGGTCACATCCCAGCCGCGCGCAAGGGCGTCCTCGGTGATGGCCCGTCCCACGAACTCCGTCCCGCCCAGCATCAGCATCCTCATGGGCAGAACTATGCAGTCTGTACGTACTGTACGGAACGCCTGCACGCTCACGGCGTAACCGGTCCGCCCCGGCACCGCCTCCGCGACATCGAGGAGAACCTGGAGGTGTGACGCCGGCGGCCCGTCCACCGGCCGGTGCGGCCGGTGGACGGGCCGCCGCCCGTCAGCTGTTGAGCAGGCGCAGCATCTGCCGGATCTCCGCCGTCCGGGACTCGACGACCCGGCCGGCGAACGCCTTGGCGTCGGAGCTGGCGCCCTTGCTCTGCTCCGTCCGCGCCATCTCGACCGCGCTGCCCTGGTGCCCGATGAACAGGTTGAGGAAGGCGGGCTCGAAGCCGGCGCCCTTCGCCTTCCGCAGCGCGCCGATCTCCTTGGCGCCGGTGGCGGGCGCGGCGCCGTGGTGCAGGTGCGCGTTCTCCGCCGCCTCCGACGTGGTCGGCTTCGACCACTTGGCGAGCCAGGACTTCATGAGCTTCAGCTCTTCGGTCTGGGTCGCGTCGACGGCGGACGCCAGCGTCCGCACCTGCTCGCGCTCGGCGCGGTCGGCGGCCAGCCGCACCATCTCCAGCCCCTGCTCGTGATGCGCGACCATCATCTGCAGGAAGATCACGTCCTGGTCGTTGTACCCGGAGGACGGGGCCTTGGACGCGGCGCTCGCCGCCTTCGTCTCCGCCGGGTCGCCGTCGCAGGCGGTCAGCGGAAGGGCGGCGGCGAGCACGACCAGCAGGATCGCGCGGCGCCGGGCGCTCACAGCGGCAGCCACAGGGCCAGCGTGAACTGCGACGGCTCCCAGCCGGGGAGCGCCGTGTGCCCCTGCCGGCAGCGGAACCGGGCGCCGTTGAAGGTCACCACGTCGCCCGTCTTGTACGTCTCGCCCGCCTTCCACGTTCTGCCGGACGCGGGCTCCCCGGTCGGCGCCGGCGGGCGGCTGCTGCTCGCCGGCGCCGGGGTGGTGGGCTGCGTCGTCGGGGCGGGGGCCCGGGTCGGCTCGCCGGTGGGCGCGGGCTGCGAACCGCCGTCGCCCCCGCCGCCGATGTTCAGGTCGATGCAGCTGTAGAACGCGTTCGGCGTGTCCCCGATGTTCCACACCGCGAGGACGGTGTGCCGGCCCTTGAACTTGCTGAGGTCGATGTTGTGGGTCACGACCGCGTCCGGCTGCTGGTTCCCGCCGTCGACCGTGGCGACCTTCGTGCCGTCCACGAAGTACTCCCAGTTGGACGTCCGGTGCCGGGCGGTGAACACCCACCGGAACGGGACGCTGGTGCCGACCGA
The DNA here is from genome assembly GCF_040302145.1 of Spirillospora sp. NPDC127506. Classification (NCBI taxonomy): domain Bacteria; kingdom Bacillati; phylum Actinomycetota; class Actinomycetes; order Streptosporangiales; family Thermomonosporaceae; genus Spirillospora; species Spirillospora sp. NPDC127506. Next base: position 243,860 of record NZ_JBEORG010000002.1, read on the forward strand.
CGTGGCCGGCCAGTCGCGGCTCTCGTCGGAGAGCACCGAGAACTGGCTGAGGCCGCCGTCGCAGCTCTTCAGCCCCTTCGGGCCCTCGACGCTCTGCGGTTCGAACTGGATGGGGCCGCAGTCGGGGACGGCCCCCGTCGCGCAGAGCGCCTGCCGGCTCGGGGGTGCGGAGACGTAGCCGTGCGCCGACGCGGGTGCGGCGACGAGCACCGGCGCCGCGACGGCCGCCACGGCGGCGAGGGGGTAGGCGACGGACCTGCGCATGAAGAACACTCCCAACGGTCGTTCCGCGGCCACCGGATTTCGGTGCGCCGCAATGCCGTGGGACGCTACTGGCAGTATCCATAAAGAAACTTTAATAATTCTCGAAGAGACCGTGAAAGCATCCCGGGCCGCCCGCCGCAGGCCGACAAGCTGGGAAAACAAGCGGACCGGCGCACCGGGTGCGCCGGCCGGACCCCGGTCACACGGGCCGGTGAAGCACCGAAGGCAATCATCGGCGGCGGCATAGTTCCGGGCCTCTGCCGTGTCTGAGGAGGTGACGCCACCGAGGAGGTCCTGTGAACCGAGAGGCCCGCGAAATCTTCAGCGCGTTCGTCGCGGCGCGGTCGACCGCCCTCATCCGGACGGAGTGCGATTGAGCATGGTCGTGGATCACGGGCTGCGAGGACGGGGCGCCGCCGCCCAGCCGGCGACTCGGGCGCCGTACCCCCGGTGCGGCCTTTCGGAGAGGGCCGCGGGCCCGGTCGACGGGAGTGTGATGATCCGGCGCAGACTGGCCGACCGCGCCGTCCGCTGGTACGCCGGGCTGCTGGCCGGGCGCGCGCTGACGGCCGCCACCTACGGCGACGATGACGCCGGCCGCGACCTGACCGCCCGCGCGGTCCGCCGCGGACCCGTCGCGGTCGAACAGCTCGTCACGGTCTGGACCGAGGCCGTCCTGGCCGGCCTGCCGCCCGCCGCGCCCGCCCGCGAGGGGGTCCGGGAGGTGCCCATCACCTGCGACTTCGCCATCGCTGCCGACGCCGGCCAGAGGCCGCCGACCGCCCGATGGGTCGGGTACCTGCTGGCCGCCGCCGCGAACCACGACCATGCCATGCGCAGGGCCCTCATCGAGGCCGTCCCGGCCGAGGATCTGCACGACCACCTGGCCGAGCTCCTGCGCACGGCATCCGACGCGGTCGTCGCTCGCGACGACGGGTTCTGGCCGTGAACCCGGAGCGCCGGCCTCGTCACTTGGTGAGGGTCAGGCCCCGGGACGGCTGGACGGTCAGCTTGTCGGCGGCCTCGTCCAGGTCGACGACCACCTCGTCGCCGTCGCGGACCTCGCCGGACAGCAGCTCGCGGGCGAGCTGGTCGCCGATCGCCGTCTGCACCAGCCGGCGCAGCGGCCGGGCGCCGTAGAGGGGGTCGTAGCCGGTGAGGGCCAGCCACTCGCGGGCCGCGGGCGTCACCTGGAGGGTGAGCTGCCGCTCGGCGAGGCGCTCGGCCAGCTTCTCGACCTGGAGGTCCACGATGCGGGTCAGCTCGTCCGTGGAGAGCGCGTCGAACAGGATCACGTCGTCGAGGCGGTTCAGGAACTCCGGCTTGAAGGAGTTCCGGACGGCGTTCCACACCGCCTCGCGCTTGGCCCCGTTCTCCAGCGTCGGATCCACGAGGAACTGCGACCCGATGTTGGAGGTGAGGATCAGGATCGTGTTGCGGAAGTCGACCGTGCGGCCCTGCCCGTCCGTCAGCCGGCCGTCGTCCAGCACCTGCAGCAGGATGTCGAAGACCTCGGGGTGGGCCTTCTCCACCTCGTCCAGCAGGACCGCCGAGTACGGGCGGCGCCGGACGGCCTCGGTGAGCTGACCGCCCTCCTCGTAGCCGACGTACCCGGGCGGCGCGCCGACCAGCCGGGCGACGGAGTGCTTCTCGGAGTACTCGCTCATGTCGATGCGGGTCATCGCCCGCTCGTCGTCGAACAGGAACTCCGCGAGCGCCTTCGCCAGCTCGGTCTTGCCGACGCCGGTCGGGCCGAGGAACAGGAAGGAGCCGGTCGGGCGGTCCGGGTCGGAGATGCCCGCGCGGGCGCGGCGCACCGCGTCCGACACCGCGCGGACGGCGGTCTCCTGCCCGACGAGGCGCTTGCCCAGCTCGTCCTCCATGCGGAGCAGCTTCGCCGTCTCGCCTTCCAGCAGCCGGCCGGCGGGGATGCCCGTCCAGGACGCGACCACGTCGGCGACGTCGTCCGGGCCGACCTCCTCCTTGACCATCGCGTCGCGGTGCTCGGCCGCCTCCGACGCCTCCTCCAGCTGCTTCTCCAGCGCCGGGATCTCGCCGTAGGTGAGCCGCGCGGACGTCTCCAGGTCGCCGTCGCGCTGGGCGCGCTCCGCCTCGCCGCGCAGCTGGTCGATCGTCTCCTTGATCTCGCCGACGCGGTTCAGGCTGGCCTTCTCCTTGTCCCAGCGGGCGACGAGCGCGGTCAGCTGCTCCTGCTTGTCGGCGAGGTCCTTGCGGAGCCGGTCGAGCCGCTGCCGGGACGCCTCGTCGGTCTCCTTGGCGAGGTTCAGCTCCTCCATCTTCAGCCGGTCCACCTGGCGCTGCAGCTCGTCGATCTCCACCGGGCGGGAGTCGATCTCCATGCGCAGCCGGGACGCGGCCTCGTCCACGAGGTCGATCGCCTTGTCCGGCAGGTACCGGGAGGTGATGTAGCGGTCCGACAGCGTCGCCGCCGCGACCAGCGCCGAGTCGTTGATCTGCACCTTGTGGTGCGCCTCGTAGCGGCCCTTCAGCCCGCGCAGGATCGCGATCGAGTCCTCCACGGTCGGCTCGCCGACGAAGATCTGCTGGAAGCGGCGCTCCAGCGCCGGGTCCTTCTCGATGCGCTCGCGGTACTCGTCCAGCGTCGTCGCGCCGATCATGCGCAGCTCGCCGCGCGCCAGCATCGGCTTCAGCATGTTGCCGGCGTCCATCGCGCCCTCGGCCGCGCCCGCCCCGACGACGGTGTGCAGCTCGTCGATGAACGTGACGATCTGCCCCTCGGACTCCTTGATCTCGTTCAGCACGGCCTTCAGCCGCTCCTCGAACTCGCCGCGGTACTTCGCGCCCGCGACCATCGCGCCGAGGTCGAGCGCGACGAGCCTCTTGCCGCGCAGCGACTCGGGCACGTCGCCCGCGACGATGCGCTGCGCGAGGCCCTCCACCACCGCGGTCTTGCCGACGCCCGGCTCGCCGATCAGCACCGGGTTGTTCTTCGTCCGGCGCGACAGCACCTGCACGACCCGGCGGATCTCCGCGTCGCGGCCGATGACGGGGTCGAGCCGCCCGTCGCGGGCCGCCGCGGTCAGGTCGACGCCGTACTTCTCCAGCGACTGGTAGGTGCCCTCGGGGTTCTCGCTGGTGACGCGGGCGTGGCCGCGCACCTTCTCGAACGCGTCGAGCAGCGCCTGCGGCGTCGCGCCGAACTCCTTCAGCAGGCCCGCCGCCGGGCCGCCGTCCGCGGCCAGGCCGACCAGCAGATGCTCGGTCGAGACGTACTCGTCCTCCAGCTGCTGCGCCCGGTTCGCGGCCGTGGTGATCGACCGCTGGAGCTGCGCGGACAGCCGCGGGGACGACACCGTCGACCCCTGCGCCCGCGGCTTCGCGGCGAGCTGCTCCTCGGCGCGCCGCCGGATCGCCTGCCAGTCGGCGCCGATCGCCTCCAGCAGCGGCACCGCCGTCCCGTCGGGCAGCGCGATCAGCGCCGCCAGCAGGTGCTGCGGCTCGACCTCGGGGTGCCCCTCGGCCGCCGCCCTGCGGACCGCGACCGACAGCGCCTCCTGGCTCTTCTGCGTCAGCTTGTAGTCCATGTCCCGTCCCCGTGGAAAGTGCTCTGCGTTGCCCAGACTCGCTTAGTCGGAGCGCCGTTCGTGCCAGACGACGACGCCGGTGCGGCGGATCGGCACCAGGTCGGCGCCGGGGGCGCCGGCGGACCCGCCGTGCCGCCGCTGCTGCGCCAGCCGCGCCGCGACCGCACGGGTCGACTCGAGTTCGTTGGCGAGCTCCTCCAGCGCGGCGTGCGCCTTCGCGAGCTCCTCGCGGAGCCGCACGTTGTCGCGCTGCAGCTCCAGAATGTGCTTGATGCCGGAGAGGTTGATGCCCTCCTCCTGGGAGAGCCGCTGGATCTCCCGCAGCATCACGATGTCGCGCATCGAGTAGCGGCGCCCCCGGCCCGCCGTCCGGCCCGGGGACACCAGGCCCATCCGGTCGTACGTCCGCAGCGTCTGCGGATGCAGCCCGGACAGCTGCGCCGCCACCGAGATCACGTAGACCGGAGTGTCATCGCCGAACGGGTCCATGCCTCACTCCTGCCTGGCCTGCTGGATGATGCCTGCGCGCAGCTCCTCGCCTTCGCCCGCCGCGCGGAGCTTCGCGAGGGCCTCGCGGGTCTGGTCGTCCAGCTTCTGCGGGACCTGGACGTCGACGGTGACCAGCAGGTCGCCGCGCGTCCCGTCCCGCCGCGGCGCGCCGCGGCCCTTCACCCGGAACCTGCGGCCGTTGGGCGTGCCCTCCGGCAGCCTCAGCGTGACCGGCTGCCCCTGGAACGTCGGCACCCGGATCTCGGCGCCGAGCGCCGCCTCGGGGAACGTCACCGGGACCGTCAGGGTGAGGTTGTCGCCGCTGCGCCCGAACACCGCGTGCGGACGCACCTTGATGTTCACGTACAGGTCGCCGGCCGGGCCGCCGTTCTCGCCGGGCGCGCCCTTGCCCTTCAGCCTGATCTTCTGCCCGTCCGCGACGCCCGCCGGGATGCGGGCCTGGATCGTCCGGGTGCCGGTCGCGCGGCCGCTGCCGTGGCAGACCGGGCACGGGTCGTCGACGACGAGGCCCCGGCCGCGGCACTCCCGGCACGGCTCCTGGAAGCCGAAGCTGCCGAGGTTGCGGGTCTCGTGCCCGGTGCCCTCGCAGTTCGGGCACACCCGCGGGACCGTGCCGGCCTTCGCGCCCGTCCCCCGGCACGCGTTGCACGCCGCCTCGCTGGTCAGCTTGATCGGGACGGTCACCCCGTTCATGGCGCGGCCGAACGACAGCGTCACCTCGGTCTCGACGTCCGCGCCGCGCCGGGCGCGCCGCGTCGTCCCCGTGGTGCGGGTGCCGCGGCCGAACAGGCCCCCGAACAGGTCGCCGATGCGCTCCCCGGCGCCGCCCGGCTGCGTGCCGCCCTGGCCGAACAGGTCGCCGAGGTCGAACCCGAACCCGCCGCCCTGCTGGCCGCGGAACCCGCCCGGCATCGACCGGACGGCGTCGTACTCCTTGCGGCGCTTCTCGTCGGACAGCACGTCGTACGCCTCGGAGACCTCCTTGAAGCGCTCCTCGGCCTCCGAGTCCCCCTTGTTGGCGTCCGGGTGGTACTTGCGCGCCAGCTTCCGGTAGGACTTCTTGATCTCCTCCTGTGAGGCCGTCTTCGCGACACCGAGGACCTTGTAGTAGTCCTTCTCCAGGTAGTCCTTGGTGCTCACGGCGCCCCGCCTTCTGCTATCGCCACTTACTGCTTGCCTTCATCCCCCGTAGTGGGCCCGCCCCCTGGAAGGGGACGGGCCCGCGGGGCTCACTCGCCCGATTCCGCGTCCGGGCCGTCCGGCTCGTCGGCGGGCTCGTCCGAGCCCGCCTCCGGGTCGGGGTCGGCCACCGCGACGCGCGCCGCCCGCAGGATGCGCTCGCCGATCCGGTAGCCGGGCTGGAGGACGTCCACGACGCTCGTCTCGGTCACGTCCGCCGAGAGCGAGTGCATGAGCGCCTCGTGCACGGTCGGGTCGAAGGGCTCGCCCTTCTCCCCGTACCGCACCAGGCCGAGCTTGCCAGTGATCGCCTCCAGGCTCTCCGCGACGGACTTGAACCCGCCGGTGAGCTCGTCGTGATCACGGGCGCGGCCGATGTCGTCCAGGACCGGGAGCAGCTCGGACAGCACCTGCCCGAGGGCCTGCTCGCGGACCGCGACCCGGTCGCGCTCGACCCGCTTGCGGTAGTTGTCGTATTCGGCCTTCAGCCGCTGCAGGTCGGCGAGCCGCTCCGCCAGCTGCCTGCGCAGCTCGGCGACCTCCTCGCCGCCCTGCTCGGCCTTGCCGTCGCCGTCGCCCCCGTCGGCCGGGGCCTCCGGGGCAGGCGAACCCCCCGCCTGCACCCGGACCTCCCCCGTTTCGGGATCGATGCGCCGCTTGTCGCGGATCACCGGGCCCTCCTTCTCCTCACCCTCATTGGGAGAGGACGTCACGATGCATCACCCTTCGGCTTGTCGTCGTCGACGATCTCCGCGTCGACGACCTCGTCGTCCTGCGGACCCTGCGCGTCGGCGGTGGGACCGTGGTCCTCGGCGCCCGCCTGGGCGCCGTCCGGGCTCTGCGCGTACATGGCCGCGCCCATCTTCTGGCTGACCTGGGCGAGCTTCTCCGTCGCGCCCTTGATGGCGTCGACGTCGGTGCCCTCCAGCGCCTTCTTCACCTCGGCGACCGCGTCGTTGACCTCGGTCTTCAGCTCCGCCGGGACCTTCTCGTCGTTCTCCCGCAGGAACTTCTCGGTCGAGTACGCGAGGGTGTCGGCCTGGTTGCGGACGTCGGCCTCCTCCTTGCGCTTGCGGTCCTCCTCGGCGTACTGCTCGGCCTCGCGGACCATCTTCTCGATGTCCTCCTTGGGCAGCGCGCTGCCGCCCGTGATGACCATCGACTGCTCCTTGCCGGTGCCCTGGTCCTTCGCGCTGACGTTCACGATGCCGTTCGCGTCGATGTCGAAGGTGACCTCGATCTGCGGGACGCCGCGCGGCGCCGGCGGCAGACCGGTGAGCTGGAAGGTGCCGAGCTTCTTGTTGTACGCGGCGATCTCGCGCTCGCCCTGGTAGACCTGGATCTCCACGGACGGCTGGTTGTCGTCGGCGGTGGTGAACGTCTCCGACCGCTTGGTCGGGATCGTGGTGTTCCGCTCGATGATCTTGGTGAAGATGCCGCCCTTGGTCTCGATGCCGAGGCTCAGCGGGGTCACGTCCAGCAGCAGGACGTCCTTGACCTCGCCCTTGAGCACGCCGGCCTGGAGGCTGGCGCCGATCGCGACGACCTCGTCCGGGTTGACGCCCTTGTTGGGCTCCTTGCCGCCGGTCAGCTCCTTCACCAGGTCGGACACGGCGGGCATGCGGGTCGAGCCGCCGACCAGGACGACCTGGTCGATGTCGCTCACCGAGATGCCGGCGTCCTTCAGCACCGAGTGGAACGGCGCCTTGGTCCGGTCGAGCAGGTCGGAGGTCATCCGCTGGAACTCGGCCCGGGTGAGCTTCTCGTCCAGGTGCAGCGGGCCCTCGCTGGACGCGGTGATGTACGGCAGGTTGATCTGCGTCTCGGAGGAGCCGGACAGCTCGATCTTCGCCTTCTCCGCGGCCTCGCGCAGCCGCTGCAGCGCCATCTTGTCCTTGGACAGGTCGACGCCGTTGGCGTTCTTGAACTTGTCCACCAGCCAGTCGACGATCTTGTTGTCCCAGTCGTCGCCGCCCAGGTGGTTGTCACCGCTGGTGGCCTTGACCTCGACCACCCCGTCGCCGACCTCCAGCAGGGAGACGTCGAACGTGCCGCCGCCGAGGTCGAAGACCAGGATGGTGGCCTCGTTCTCCTTCTCCAGGTGGTAGGCCAGCGCCGCCGAGGTCGGCTCGTTGATGATGCGCAGGACGTTCAGGCCCGCGATCTGGCCGGCCTCCTTGGTGGCCTGCCGCTGGTGGTCCGAGAAGTAGGCGGGAACCGTGATCACCGCGTCGGTGACGGTCTCGCCCAGGTACGCCTCGGCGTCCCGCTTCAGCTTCTGCAGCACGAACGCGCTGATCTGCTGCGGGTTGAAGTCCTTGCCGTCGATCTTGGTCTTCCAGTCGGTGCCCATCTCGCGCTTGACCGACCGGATGGTGCGGTCCACGTTGGTGACCGCCTGGCGCTTGGCGACCTCGCCGACCAGAACCTCGCCGTTCTTGGCGAAGGCGACGACGGACGGCGTGGTCCGCGACCCCTCCGCGTTCGCGATGACCGTGGGCTCGCCGCCCTCCAGGATCGCGACGACCGAGTTGGTCGTCCCGAGGTCGATGCCGACCGCACGTGCCATGTTCTCGTCCTCCGTCGTTTCCGGTGGTTATCGCAGCCCCGGTCGCCCCCAGGGCGCGGCCGGTTCGTCTTCTCTGCCCGCAAGGTTGCCCGGACGCCCGCCCCGCTGTCAAATGACTTGAGCGTACCCGACTCAACTTTGCTGACGACCTCTACAACAGGACGATTGAGCCCCGTATTCCGGTTCCCCGAACGGGCCCGTCGATTCACATATCGACCAGATGGAGGAGGGCCGGGCCGGCCGCCGTCACCCGCTGGGAGGAGCGTCTCCTCCGCACGTCCCGCGGGCCGCTCAGCCGGGCTTGCGGAGGGTCGCCATGCGCGTGCCGAACCACGGGCCGCCGTACCAGAAGCGCCACCCGAGACCGCGGACGGCCGGCTCGGTGCCCGACAGCGCCCGCAGCTCGGCGGCGTAGTCCCGGACGTGCTGGAAATCGGCCAGCAGCAGCCGCCCGCCGGGGGCGAGCACCCGGTACGCCTCCGCGACCGCGCGGGCGCGGCCCTCGGCGTCCGGGACGTTGTGGACGGCGAGGCTCGACACGACCAGGTCGAAGGAACCGTCCTCGAACGGCAGCGAGCGCATGTCGCCGGTGACGAGGTCCACCCGGCCGGACACCCCTTCGGCCTCGGCGTTGCGCCGCGCCACCTCGCCGGTGTTGCCCGACTGGTCCTTGCCGCGCCACAGGTCGATCCCGACGGCCCGCCCGCGCGGCAGCAGCTTCGCGACCTGGATCAGCACCATGCCCCGCCCGCAGCCGAGGTCCAGCGCCCGCTCGCCGCCGTCCAGCTCCAGCCGCCGCAGCTCCCGGGCCCAGACCGCGAACTTGCCGCGCAGGGTGGTGTGCAGGTAGACGGCCGCGGAGGCGAAGCCGAACAGCCCGCCGGCGAGCACGATCCAGCCGATCCACCAGCCGGCCGCCAGTAGCCCCGCGGCGACGAGCGAGCCGGCGAGGCCGCCCGATATCTGCCCGATCAGGGCGCCTGGGGCATCGACACCATAACGGGCCCGTCCCATGGCTCAAGATCGTACTGACGCGGCCCGGACTCGGCATGCCGTACGCCCCCGGCGAATGCGCCCGCCACCGCGCGGCCCGCGCCCACCGCGTCCGGCGGGCGCGGGCCGGGAACGAAAGCGGCGCGAGGCTCCGGGTGATACGTCTGCGACCGCCATCCGCGCGACGGAAAGGCACCACATGACGGGGAACCCCCTCGCCGCGGCGCGGCCGGACCGGCCTCCCGCCGGCCCGGCCGCGGCGCGGCCCTCCCTGCACGACCCCGAACGGTTCGGCGAGGTCTTCGACGCCCACTTCGCCGAGATCCACGGGTACGCCGCCAAGCGGCTCGGCCCCGACGCCGCGCCCGACATCGCGTCCCAGACGTTCCTGGAGGCGTTCCGCCACCGCGACCGCTACGACCCGGCGCGGGCGAACGTGCGGACCTGGCTGTACGGCATCGCCACCAACGTCATCGGCAGGCACCGGCGCGACGAGGTCCGCGGGCTGCGGGCGCGTTCGCGGCTCGGTCCCGTCCGGGACGAGGGCGGGCACGCCGACCGCGTGGACGCCCGGGTCAGCGCCCAGGGGCTGCGCGGGCGGCTGGCCGCCGCGCTCGCCGGCCTGCCGTCCGGCGAACGCGACGTGCTGCTCCTGGTCGCGCTCGCCGACCTCACCCACGAGGAGGTCGCGGCGGCCCTGGACATCCCCTACGGGACGGTCGGGTCGCGGCTGAGCCGGGCCAGGAGAAAGGTGCGCGAGGCACTCGGCGGGACGAACCCGATGCGCGAAGGGCGGGACGACCATGGATGAACTGCAGATGATCCGCGAGGCGTACGGGGAGCCCGAGCCGCCGACCCCGCGGCAGATGACCGAGGCCCGCGCCCGGGTGCTGGCGGAGCCGGGGCTCCGCCGGAAGCGCCACGGATGGCGGATCAAGGCCGGGCTCGGCGCGGTCGCCGCCGGTGCGGCCGTCGCCGTAGCCGTCACCGTCACCGGATCCGGCTCGCCGGCCCCGCCGTCCCGGGTCGATCTCGGCCGGCAGGCCGTGCTCGCGGCGGCGGAGAAGGCCGCGGCCCAGCCGACCGGCACGTACTGGTTCTCCGACCGGATCGACGGCCAGTCGTACATCGTCCGGGCGAAGACCGGCGGCTACGCGATCGTCGGCGCGCACTTCGAGTCCTTCAGATGGGCCGGGGCGAAGGCGGGGACGGGGGAGGCGTTCTACGGCCGCGACCTGCCGGCCCGGCCCCTGACCCCGCGGGACGAGAGGCTGTGGAGGAAGGCCGGCTCCCCGGCGAAGTTCCGGGTCTGGTCGAACGACCACTACTACACCTACGACACGTCGAGGACGCCATGGCGGGCGAACGCCCCGGACCCGCACGGCGGCGGCACGTGGCTGAACGATGACAGGACCACCGAGGACATCCTGGCCCTGCCCGCCGACCCCGGGGCGCTCGCCGAGATGTTCTTCGACCCGGACGAGAGCCGGGAGCCGGCGAAACCGCCGACGAACGAGCGCGAACGGAAGCTCGCCGAGATGCGGAGGCAGAAGCGCGAGGCGGTGATGGGGCCCCGCAACAAGGTGCTCCTGGTCGGGCGCGTCCTGAGCGGCTCGCCGGTCCCGCCGGACGTGCGCGCCGCGTTCATCCGGGCGCTGGCCGCGCAGCCCGGGATCACGGCGATCGGCGAGACCGCCGACCCGCTGGGCCGCAAGGGCGTCGCGCTGGCGTCCGCGAGCAGCACCACGAAGATCACCGCCGAGTGGGGGGCGCCGCCGGAGGAGCAGGGCGAGTTCGGCAGCCGCGAGGAGATCATCTTCGACCGGGCCACGGGCGGGGTGCTGGCGACGCAGAGGGTCCTCACCGCGCCCGGCGGCCCGTACAGGGACCGGGAACCCGGGTTCGTCATCAGCTACGGGATCGTCCGGGACACGGGCTGGACGGACACCGTGCCGGAGCCGCCCGCGAAACCGCCCTTCTGACCGGGTGCGGACGCCCGGCGGCCCGGTGTCCGGGCGGCCGGGCGTCCCGGCGCGAAGGCGGATCGGGGGTTCGGCGGAGAACGGGGTGACCGAGCAATCGAGCACCCCCACAGCGAGGATCACTCCATGGCCCAGCAGCGCCCGCCGGATCCCGGCGGGGACGACCCCGACACGGAGGCGATCGTGCGGTCGCGGCGCGATCCCGCCGCGTTCGCGGAGATCTTCCACCGCCACTTCCCCGCGATCCACGGCTACGCGGCGCGGCGGCTCGGCGCGGACGCGGCGGACGACGTCGCCGCCGAGGTCTTCCTCGCCGCGTTCCGCAGGCGCGGCCGGTTCGACCCCGAGCGCGGGACGGTCCGGCCCTGGCTGTACGGGATCGCGACCCGGCTGATCGGGTCGCACCGGCGCGCCGAGGGCCGCCGGTACCGGGCCCTGGCGCGCACGCCCGCCGACCGCTTCCACGACGGCCACGAGGACGCCGTCGCGGCGCGCGTCACGGCGGGCGGCGCGGGCGCGGACCTGGCGGACGCGCTCGCCCGGCTGCCGCGCGGCGACCGGGACGTCCTGCTGCTGGTGGCGCTGGCCGACCTGTCCTACGAGGAGGTCGGGCAGGCGCTCGGCCTGAAGACGGGCACGGTCGCGTCCCGGCTGCACCGCGCCCGGCGCCGCCTGCGGGAGGCGCTCGGCGGAACCGACCCCGCGCTGATCGTTGAGGAGAGCCCCGCATGAACATGGACGAGATGGACCGGGTCCGGAGCCTGCTGCGCGAGGCGCCGCCCCCGTCGGCGGAGGCGTCGGCGAAGGCGCTGGCCGTGCTGGAGGACGAGATGGCGGGCGGGCGCGCACGGACGTCCCGGGCGGGACGGCGCCGGCTCGGCCGGCCGGCCGGGCTGGGGCTCGGGCTGGTCGCGGCGGGAGCCGCGGCGGCCGTCGCGGTCGCGCTCACCGGCCAGGGGACTCCGGGTTCGCCGGGTTCGCCGGGCACGCCCGCCGGCGTCGACCTCGACAAGCAGGCGGTGCTCGCGGCGGCGGCCAAGGCCGAGCTGACCCCGACCGGCAAGTACTGGTACACCGACCGCGTCGACGGGCAGTCGTACGTCATCCGGGCGAAGACCGGCACGTACGCGATCGTCGGCGCGGCGAGCGAGTCGTTCGGCTGGACCGGTGTGAAGAAGGGGACCGGCGAGGCGTACTACGGCCGCGACCTGCCGGCCCGGCCGCTCACGGCGCGGGACGAGGCCCTGTGGAAGAAGGCCGGGTCGCCGTCGAGGTTCCGGGTCTGGTCGAACGACCACTACTACACCTACACCGCCGAGGCCACGCAGTGGCGGTCGGACGGCCCCGAGGTCGGCATCGACCCGGAGGGCGGCGGCGAGTTCCTCGGCAGGCCGGCCGAGGAGTGGCAGAACCTGCCGACCGACCCGGCCGAACTCGCCGAGCGGTTCCTGAGCGGCGAGGAGGCGGCCCGGGGCATCGACCCCGGGGCGAAGGGCGGCCGGACGCCGAGCCCGGCGCAGGCGGCCTCCGCCGGGATCTGGCGGACGTCGTCGATCCTCGGCGGCACCCCCGTCCCGCCGAAGGTGCGGGCGGGGCTGATGCGGGCGCTGGCCTCCCGGCCGGGCATCGAGGCGATCGGCCGCGTCGCCGACCCGCTGGGCCGCCGCGGCGTCGCGCTGGCCGCCCCCGAGCGCACCGCCACGATCACCGGCGAGTACGGTGGGCCGAAGGCGGAGCGGGGCGCCTACGGCCACCGCCTGGTCATCGTCTTCGACGAGAAGACCGGGGGCGTCCTGTCGGTCCAGGACACGCTGACCAGGCCGGGGGGCCCGTACGCGGAGATGAGGCCCGGCTTCGTCATCAACTACGTGGCGGTCCGCTCGTCGGGCTGGACCGACACCAAGCCGGAGCCGCCCGCGGACCTGCCCTTCTGACCCGTCCGGACCGGGGGCGGTGACCGCCGCGTTGTCCCTTTGGCGAAAGCCGCCTCCCTGCGCGATGCCCCCCGCCCACCGTCCGGGCGGGGGGCATCGCGGCGCCAGGTGCGTCCGTCGTCAGGGGCGGCGTCGTCAGGGGCGGCGGGCTTCGAGGCCGTCGAGGACGCAGGCCAGGCCGAACGCGAACCGGCCCTCCAGGACGTCGCCGGTCTCCTTCATCCAGATGTCGCGGATGTGGGACGCGAGGCCCGGCCGCTCCTCGTCCAGCCGGGACAGGTACGGGCCGAGCTCACGGATCCAGTCGGCGGACGACGTGCCGGGCTGGTTGCGCTGCCAGCTCGCCTCGCTGCCGGCCGCGCCGATCACGTAGTCGACCACCGCCGACCAGGCGTATTCGAGGTCGAATCCGGTGAACCCGGCGGCGCCGAACGCGGCGAGCACCTCGTCCAGGACGCGGGTGGCGTTCGGGCCGATCATCGGGCGGCCGCCGAACAGCGTGACGGTCCACGGATGCCGGTGGATCATCGCGCGGAGGCTGCGCGCGTAGCCGGTCGCGGCGTCCCGCCAGCCGCCCCCCGACGGGACCGCCACCTCCGCCATCACCCGGTCGAGGGCGAGCTCCAGCAGCTCGTCCTTGTTCGCGACGTGCCAGTAGACCGAGGTCGCGCCGGAGTTCAGCCGGGCGCCGAGGCGGCGCATGCTCAGGCCGTCCAGCCCCTCGGCGTCGAGCAGTTCGAGCGCGGCGTCGACGATCTGCGTCCGGGTGAGGGCGGGCTGCGCGCGCCGCGGCCGCTCCGGACGCAGCCAGACGGACGCCGCCTTCTCCTCGGCCATCGCATGCCCCTTCCTCTCTCGTACAGGGTACGAGACTTGAACACTGTACGAGGATAGTCGTACAGTGTGCGAGTTATCTCGAACAGTGTACGAGAAGGAATCGACATGACTCCCCATCCGCGGCGCTGGCAGATCCTCGGCGTCCTGTGCCTCAGCCTCTTCGTGGTCGTGGTGGACAACACGATCCTCAACGTGGCGATCCCGTCCCTGCTCAAGGACCTGGACGCCACCACCTCCGACGTCCAGTGGGTGATCGACGCCTACTCGCTGGTCTTCGCCGGCCTGCTGATCACCGCGGGCAGCCTCGGCGACCGCTTCGGGCGACGCCGCGCCATGCTGGCCGGCTTCGCGCTCTTCGGCGCCGGCTCCCTGCTCGCCGCGTTCGCCGCGAGCCCCGCCCAGCTCGTCGCGATGCGCGGGCTCATGGGCGTCGGCGGCGCGCTCCTCATGCCCGGGACGCTGTCGATCATGGCGCAGGTGTTCGGGCCGGACGAGCGCGCCAAGGCGTTCGCGATCTGGGGCGCGACGTCCATGGTCGGGCTCGCCGCCGGGCCGACGCTCGGCGGGTTCCTGCTGGAGCACTTCTGGTGGGGATCGGTCTTCCTGGTGAACGTGCCCGTCACCGCCGCCGCGGTCGCCGGACTGCTGGTGCTCGTCCCCGAGTCGCGCGGTCCGCGCCGCCGCCCGGACGTGCTCGGCGCCGTCCTGTCCACGGCCGGCATGGCGGCGCTGGTCTGGGCGATCATCTCCGGCCCGGCGCACGGCTGGACGGGCGCCCGCACGGCCGGCGGGCTGCTCGCCGGGGCCGCCGCGCTGGGCCTGTTCACCCTGTGGCAGCACCGCAACCCCGAACCGATGCTCGACCTGCGCCTGCTGCGCGACCGGAACTTCGCCGGAGCCGCCACGATGATCGCGCTGTTCGGCTTCGCGCTCGCCGGGATGCTGTTCGCGCTGACCCAGCAGCTCCAGCTCGTCCTCGGCTACGGCCCGCTCAAGGCGGGTCTGGCGCTGCTGCCGGTCGCGGTCTCCGCCGGGCTCGGCAACGGCCTCGGCGTGTCCCTGGAGTCGCGCTTCGGCGCCCGTCCCGCGCTCATCGCCGGATTCGCCACGGTCGCGGCCGGTTTCGGCGTCCTCGCCGTCACCGGGGACGGCGGCTACGGCGTGCTCGCCGCCGGGCTCACCGTCCTCGGCTTCGGCGCCGGGCTCGGCACCCCGCCCGCGTACAGCACGCTGATGGCCGCCGTCCCGCGCGAGGAGGCCGGCGTCGGCTCGGCGGTGAACGACGCCGGCCAGGAACTCGGCAGCGCGCTCGGCGTCGCCGTCCTCGGCAGCATCGTCTCCGCCGCCTACGCCGGCGCCCTCCCCGGCACCGCCTCCGCCGCCGCCCGCCACTCGCTGGGCGAGGCGCTGGCGCTCGGCGACCCCGCCCTCGCCGGCGCGGCCCGCGAAGCCTTCACCCACGCGGTCGCGGTCGCCTCCTGGGCCGCCTGCGCCGCGATGCTGACCGCCGCGCTCTTCGCCGCCGCGGTCCTCCGGCCGCGCCGCCCGGCTCCCGCCGACGTCCCGGATCCCGTCGAGGTCTGAGGCTGGAGCGCAGCGGTCAGGGGGACGAGGCCGGGGGACGAGGTCAGGGGGTGAGGTCGGACGGGGAGGTGCCCGCTTCGGTCAGCGGGAGGGCGAGCGCCGCCCGCTCGGTCAGCCAGGTGCTCGGCCGGTAGCGGGGGTCGCCGGTGCCTCGGTGCAGGCCGCGCAGGATGGTCAGGACGCGGTCGGCGCCGGCGTGCTCGCCCCACTCCAGCGGTCCGCGCGGGTAGCCGAGGCCGAGCCGGACGGCGGTGTCGATGTCCTGCGGCCGGGCGAGGCGCTGCTCGGCGATCCCGCAGCCCACGTTGACGATCGAGGCGAGGAGCCGCTGCGCCACGGGGGCCGGGGCGTCGCGGACGACCGTCACGGCACGTCCGGTGGCCGCGAGGGCGGCGAGGCCGGCGCGTCCCGCGTCCTTGTCCACGCCCGGGTGCACCATCACGGTGAGGCGGGTGAAGAACCCGCCGAACGGGTCGACGCCCAAAGTGCGCTCCAGGGGAAGGCCCTCGGCGGCGGCCGCGGTGCTCTGGCCGAACGGTGCGACCAGGACGACGGCGCGCTCGGACGGCCGGTCCCCCGACTCGACCTCCACGTCCGCGCTGGAGAGCAACGCGCCCAGCTCTTCGCGGACGTCGCCGTGCACCCACACCGGGCGCGGCTCCACCGCCGGGGCCGTGACCTCCGGTGGCTCTTGCTTGGCGCCGTCCACGTACTTGTAGAAGCCCTCGCCTGTCTTGCGCCCGTACAGGCCGGCCTCCAGGCGCGCCCGCCCGATCCTGGACGGACGGAACCGCGGCTCCGTGTAGAACCCCGTCCAGATGGACTCCATCACCGGGTGCGACACGTCCATCCCGGTGAGGTCGAGCAGTTCGCACGGCCCCATCTTGAGGCCCAGGACGTCCCGCGCGATCCGGTCGATGTCCACGGGCTCCGCGGCGCCTTCGGACAGGATCTGCAGGGCCTCCGTCACCAGGCCGCGCCCGGCGTGGTTGACGAGGAATCCTGGCGCGTCCGGCGCGAGCACCGGTTCGTGGCCGAGGCGCCTGACGAGATCGGCCAGCGCGTCCGGGATCCACTCCGCCGTGCGCGCCCCCGGAATCACCTCCACGAGGCGCATCAGCGGCACCGGGTTGAAGAAGTGCAGCCCCGCCACCCTGGACGGATCCTCCAGGGCGGCCGCGATGGCGGTCACCGGCAGCGAACTGGTGTTGGTCACCAGGATCGTGTGCTTCGGGCACACCTTCTCCAAGGAGCTGAACAGCTCCCGCTTGGTGTCCATGTCCTCGCGGACGGCCTCCACCACGAGGTCGCACTCCTGGAACGGGGTGAGCGGCTCGCCGACCGGCCGGAGCCGCCCCTTGGCCGCCTCCGCCTCCTCGGCGGTCATCCGTCCCTTGGCCACCAGCTTGTCGAACATGGCGCCGATGTACTCGGTCGCGGCGACCACGGCCTCCATCCGGATGTCGGCCAGCTCCACGGTCAGCCCGCCCGCCGCGGCGAGCTGCGCGATCCCGCGCCCCATCGCCCCGGTGCCGATCACCCGGACCGTCGCCGCCCGCCGCGCCCACTGCTCCACGCCGCCTCCTCGCTCGTTCCGCTCACCACGCATTTCAGCATGGCGGTTCAACACGGCAGGCTCCGGGCTCGGGAACCGGCCCGGCACCCGGACGGCCGGGGACGGTTCACGGCACTTCGGCGCTCAGCGTCGATGCCACCGGGCGGCGGGCCGCGGCGCGCGCGGGGATGGCGGCGAGGGCGGCCGTGACCGGCGGCGCGGTGAGCGCTGCGGCGAGCAGGGACCACGCGGGCGGCCAGATCGTGTCCGGGCCGGAGAAGGGCAGGCACAGGATGAGGCCCATCGGGATGCCGGCCAGGGCACCGGGCAGGGTCGGCAGCACCTGCGCGGCGGACAGCCCGGCGGTGACCTGGCCGGGGGTGGCGCCGAGGGTACGGGCGACGGCCATGGTGCGGCGGGCCTCCTCGGCCGTGGTCCAGGTGGCGGTGAGGGTGTTGACGGCGGCGAGGGCGATCAGCGCGGCGGTGACGGCCAGGATCACATGGTGCTGCTGGGCGTCCCGCAGCTCGTTCGCCATGGGGGAGCCCGGGTAGCCCTTCGCGGGCTGGGCGTAGATCACCATCAGGCCGGTGACCGTGGCCATAGTGGCGGCGGTGCCGCAGGCGTGCAGGACCGCGCGGCCGGGACGGCGGGCGATCAGGCGTATCCCCAGCAGGAGCGAGGTCGGCATCAGCGCGGAGATCCTCGTCAGGTGGGCCCGGTGCTGCGGCTCGCGGGCCCCGTCGGCGAGCGCGGCCACGGTCTCGGTGCGCAGGGCCCGGACGGTCGGGCCGAGCGTGGTGAGGACGGCCACCGCCAGCGCGGCGGTGGTCGTGAGGACGATGGTGCCGGCGCTCGGTCCGGTGGCCGTGGTGATCAGGCTGGCGCTGGGGTTCACGATCGCGGGCTCGATCAGGCGCGCGGCCGCCAGCCCCAGCGCGTCGGCGAGCAGCGCCAGCGTCACGTACTCGGCGAACAGGACGGCGGCGATGAGGCCGGGAGCGGCGCCGACCGCCTTGAGCAGCCCCACCCGGCGGGTCTGCGCGGCGGCGCGCCCCGCGGCCAGCGTGGCCAGGCCGCCGATGGCCAGGAAGGCGAGCAGCCAGCTGCCGATGACCAGGATCGGCTGGCTGTCGCGGAGCATGACCGAGTCCTGCCGGGCCACGTCCTGCCAGGCGCGGACGTTCACCCAGGTGTGCTCGAACGCCGGTGCGATCGCGGGATCGCGCGTGGTGAACGCCCGTGCCGCGGCGGGATCCCGCAGCCTCAGGTTGATGAAGGACGTCACCGGCACATCGGGCGATTCCAGCGCCCGGGTGTCCCGTTCGGCCGCCCAGACCAGGCCGCCGCCGTCGCTCGGCCCGCCGTGCGGACCGATCCCCGGCGCCCACGGGTAGACCGAGCGGGCCGCGGTCACGGCGATCCCGGTGACGGGAAGCGATCGGCCCGCGACGGTGACGCGGTCGCCGACGCGGACGCCCAGCGCGGTGGCGAAGCCGCGCTCGATCACGACGCCCCCGGGACGGACCCAGCCGCCCGAGGTCAGCAGCGGACGGCCGACCGGGCCCGGCGCCTGGTCGGCGACCTGGACCACCGCGGCGCCCGTGGCGCCGTGCGCCGTGAGCGTCGTGTAGTACTGGCGGTGGGGTCCGCTGTGCGCGACGACCCCGGGCGCCCGCCCCAGCGACTCCAGGGCCGTGATCGTGGTCCGGCGCGTGCCGGGTGAATACGCGACGACGTCCGGTCCGGCCGTGGCCGCCCGCGTGTGCCGGTAGAGCTTCTCGGTCGCGCCGTGCAGCGACCCGCCCAGGCTGAGCATGGCGGTGGCGGCGGTGATCGAGACGAGCAGGATCGCGGCCTGGGCCGGATGCCGCCGGACGTCGGCCACGACGAGGCGCAGGACGAGCAGGATGCGGCCCACGGCGGTCAGTCCCCCAGCCCGAGCATCCCGCCGAGCCGCCCGGGGCCGTGCCCCGCCAGCCGGGTGTCGTCGACGAACGCCCCGTCCCGCATGGAGATCAGCCGGTCCGCGGTGGAGGCGACCCGCTCGTCGTGCGTGACGATCACCAGGGTCTGCCCGGCGGCCCGCAGCTCCCCGAAGAGCCGCAGCACGTCGAGCGTCGCCGCGGTGTCGAGGTTGCCGGTCGGCTCGTCCGCCAGCAGGACGAGCGGCTCGTTGGCGATGGCGCGGGCGATGGCGACCCGCTGCCGCTGCCCTCCCGACAGCTGCCAGGGCAGCCGGCGGGCGCCGTCGGCCAGCCCGAACCGCTCCAGGAGCGAGGCGGCGCGGCGCCTGGCCGCGCGCGGCGAGCACCCGGCCAGCAGCGCGGGCAGCTCCACGTTCTCCGCCGCCGAAAGCTCCTCCACCAGGTGGAACGACTGGAAGACGAAGCCCACCGACCGGCGTCGCAGCCGGGCCAGCGCCCGCTCGCTCAGGGTGTCGATGCGCCGTCCCGCGAGCCGCACCTCCCCGCGGGTGGGGCGCTCCAGGCCGCCCATCAGGTGCAGCAGGGTCGACTTGCCGCAGCCGCTCGGCCCCATCACCGCCAGCGTCTGCCCCGCCGGGACGTCCAGGTCGACCTCGTCGACCGCCCGGACCAGGCCCTGCCCCTCGCCGTGCTCCTTGCACAGGCCGCGGACCTGCAGCACGCAGCCGGACTCGTTCACGCGCCGTCCCCCGTCCTCGACCAGACGCGCTCGCACGCGTCCAGCCAGCGCAGGTCCGCCTGCAGCCGCAGCGCGACCCCTTCCAGCAGCAGGCCGGCGGTGGAGCCGTCCGGCTCGGCCAGCACCGCGCGCTGCACCTCCGCGAGGCGCCGCAGCAGCTCGCGGCGCTGCGCGTCCACCAGCTCCACGGGGTCGGCGAGCCGCGCCGCCGCCGCGGCGGCGAGCTTGAGATGGAACTCCGCCAGGTTCGGCTTCGGCCAGTTCACCTCGGTCAGCCAGGCCGACACGCGCCGCTGCCCGGCCGGCGTCAGCGCGTACACCTTGCGGTCCGGCCGGTCGGGGAGCCCGTCCGCCCGCTCGCAGACGACCAGCCCGGCCTTCTCCAGCCGGGCCAGCGTGACGTAGACCTGGCCCGCGTTCATCGACTCGCCGAGCGGCCCGAGAGCCCGCCGCAGCCGCATGCGCAGCCCGTACCCGTGCGACGGTTCCTTCGCGAGCATCGCCAGCAACGCGTCCTGCATGCACCACCCCTAACGGCTAGCCAATAGCTAGCGGTTAGCTGATGGGTTCGTCAAGCCGGAGGGCGCCGGGTCCGCGTGCGGCCGGTCAGGTCTGCGAGGCGGTCCAGGACGGGCTGCGGCCGGTCATGGCGATGAGCCGGTCGAGGGCCGGGGCGTCGGCGGGGACGTCGACGGCGGGGCCGAAGAGGCCGGGGACGCCCTCGCCGTTGCTCTGCTCGACGGCCGGGGCGACGAAGGCCAGGCATGCCTCGATCTCGTCGTCGCCGGCGGCGTAGGACTGGCCGGCGGCGCGGGCGATGTCCCAGCCGTGCACGACCAGCTCGTTCAGCGCGACATGGCCGGCCTCCCGGCCGGGGAGGTCGATGCCGCCCGCCTTCGTCATGCCCTGCCAGGCGTCCGGGGAGCGCCACGCGGCGGCGAGGGCGTCGAGCCGCTCGGGGATGCGGGCGCGCCAGTCCGGGGGAAGGCCGGCCGCGTCGGCGGACGGCGGCGGCGAGCCGCCTTCGGGGAAGTCCTTCTCCGCGGCCCAGGTGAAGGCGAGCGCCAGGCCGTTCACGTGGTCGATGAGCGCGCCGAGGGACGTGTCGGCGCAGGGGGTGGGGGCGGTGAGCCGGTAGTCGGGGACGTTCGCGAGCAGCGCGGCCATCCGCCGGGCCGCGGGAGCCAGGTCGGGCGTCGAGCTCATCCGGATTCCTCCGTTCCGATCCGCGGGACGGGGCTGGACGCGTCCCGTCCGGGGGTATGGACTCGGGAACCCGCCGATACTCATCGGTGCGCGAAATCTCTAAGGTATGACGGACGGCACGCGTCCGGTCGGCGTGGAGAGGGGCCGGGAAAGGGGCGGGAGCGGTCTGACCAGGGCATGTGACGCGTAAGCTACTACCGAGTAGTATTCGGGACCCGGATGACGAGCAGTCTGTCGCGAGCCCTACGCTGACTGCCATCGCCCGTACCCCAGGAGGACGGAACAGTGTTCTGGATCACGTTGGTCATTGGGCTCGCCGGAACGGCGGTCGCTCTCGCGCTCGCCGGCCGGCGGGTGCTGTTCCTGTACCGGATCGCCATGAGCGGGCAGCCCGACCCCGAGCGGACGCTCCAGGTCAAGCGGGAGCCGGCGAAGGCCGTCGAGGGCCAGGCGGTCGAGGTCCTGGGGCAGCGCAAGCTGCTGAAGTGGACGGTCGCCGGCGCCGCGCACTTCGCGGTCATGTGGGCGTTCTTCCTGCTGGCCACCGTGTACCTGGAAGCGGGCGTCCAGCTGCTCTTCGGGCTTGAGGCGCACATCCCCGGCCTGCAGACGTGGGGCCCGATCGGGTTCGTCCAGGACACCATCGCGCTGGCGTGCCTCGCCGGCCTGGTCGTCTTCACCGCCATCCGGATCAAGAACTCGCCGAAGCGCATCGGCCGCAAGTCGCGGTTCAAGGGCTCGCACCTGTCCGGCGCCTGGATCACGCTGTTCATGATCTTCAACGTGATCTGGACGATGTTCTTCTTCCGCGGCGTCGAGGTCGCCCGCGACAACTTCGGCTACGGCGGGGCCGCGTACTTCTCGCACCTGACCGGCAAGCTGTTCGACGGCATCGGCAGCGACTCGACCCTGGAGGTCCTGGAGTCGGTCGGGCTGCTGCTGCACATCGGCGTCGCGCTCGTCTTCCTGGTGTTCGTCGTCCACTCCAAGCACCTGCACATCTTCCTGGCGCCGCTGAACGTCATGTTCAAGCGCCGCCCGGACGGCCTCGGCGCCGCGCAGCCGATGATGTCGGGCGGCAAGCCGCTCGACTTCGAGGAGGCCGACCCCGACGAGGACGTCTTCGGCCGCGGCAAGATCGAGGACTTCACCTGGAAGGGCTTCCTCGACATGGCGACCTGCACCGAGTGCGGCCGCTGCCAGTCGCAGTGCCCCGCCTGGAACACCGGCAAGCCGCTGTCGCCGAAGATGCTCATCCTGGAGCTGCGCGACCACGCGCTCGCCAAGGCGCCGTACATCCTCGCCTCGGAGGAGGCCCGCGGCGCCTTCACCGACGAGCAGAAGGCCGCCATGCAGGTCGACAAGGAGCTCGTCGGCGAGGACGGCGTCATCCACCCGGACGTCCTGTGGTCCTGCACCAACTGCGGCGCGTGCGTCGAGCAGTGCCCGGTCGACATCGAGCACATCGACCACATCCTGGACATGCGCCGCTTCCAGGTCATGATCGAGTCCTCGTTCCCGAGCGAGGCCGGCGTCATGCTGAAGAACCTGGAGAACAAGGGCAACCCGTGGGGCATGTCCGAGATGAAGCGCCTCGAATGGATCGAGGAGCTGGACTTCGAGGTCGAGGTCGTCGACGACAAGGTCTCCGAGGACACCGAGTACCTGTTCTGGGTCGGCTGCGCCGGCGCCCTTGAGGACCGGGCCAAGAAGACCACCAAGGCCGTCGCGGAGCTGCTGCACATCGCGGGCGTCAAGTTCGCCGTCCTCGGCCCCATGGAGGCGTGCACCGGCGACCCGGCCCGCCGCCTCGGCATGGAGTTCCTCTTCCAGATGCTCGGCCAGCAGAACGTCGAGACGCTGAACGACGCGGGCGTCAAGAAGATCGTCGCGACCTGCCCGCACTGCTTCAACACCCTGGCCAACGAGTACCCGCAGATCGGCGGGAACTACGAGGTCGTCCACCACACGCAGCTGCTCGCGCACCTGGTCGAGGAGGGCAAGCTCACCCCGGTCTCGCCGATCGAGGAGAACATCACCTACCACGACCCCTGCTTCCTGGGCCGGCACAACAAGGTCTACAAGCAGCCGCGCGACATCATGGCGACCGTCCCCGGCGTGAAGACGCGGGAGATGCACCGGCACAAGGACCGCGGCTTCTGCTGCGGCGCCGGCGGCGCCCGGATGTGGATGGAGGAGCGCATCGGCAAGCGCATCAACACCGAGCGGGTGGACGAGGCGCTGGAGACCGATCCCGACACCGTCTCCACCGCCTGCCCGTTCTGCCTGGTGATGCTGGGCGACGCCATCAACGAGAAGAAGAACGAGGGCGCGGCGAAGGAGTCGCTGGAAGTCGTGGACGTCTCCCAGCTCCTGATCCGCTCCATCAAGGGCGGCGGCGAGGGACGCGCCCCCGAGAAGGAGACCGTGGCCGCCGAATAGCGAAGAGAAGAGGAAGGACCCCGCGCCCCCAGGGCTCGGGGTCCTTCCGCGTCTGCATCGCGCCCGCCCCTGCGGGTCTACGGGCCGGGGGCGGGCTCCACCGGAGGGCCGGGGGCGGGCTCTACGGGAGGCTTCCGCAGGTCGAGTCCCGCCTCCCCGGCCGGGGGGATGGCCGTCAGGACGTCGCCGAGGGCGTAGGCCGCCTGGTACGGCAGGACACCGCGGGTGATGAGCTCGCCGACCGAGGCGACCGGTCCGTGCGTCGCCCTGGCCACGACGATCAGCCTCGCGTGGTAGGCGTCCATGCCCGGCAGCGAGGCGAGGACGTGCTCGGGCGCCGAGTTCACGTCGACGAGGCCGCCGTCGTCGAACTCGCCCGGTATGTCGGGACGTCCGATTCCGAGCCGGCGGGCGATCGACGGGTGGTGCCGCACCAGCGCACGGGCCTGCTCCCGGCGGACCCTCCGCTCGATCATCTGGACGTTCGGGACGGGCGTGCCGCTCTGCGGCGCGGCGGGCAGCGGGTCGGCGGTGAGGATCGCGAGGTGCACGGCGCCGCCGACCGTCGTGGCCAGCAGCGCGACGGTGATCGGACCTTCCCAGGGGCCGGTCCCGTCCGGGTCGCTGTTGACGGCGCCGACGAGGAAGACGACCGTGAGCGCCAGGTAGCCGGCGGCCATCAGGCCGAGCAGCCGCCTCCGGCCGCGCGCCGCGTAGTAGGTGATCAGCGCCCACGTCGCCACGCCCAGGCTGAACAGCGGGAGCGCGATCAGGACCGCGCGCAGCGGCCATGCGATCCGCCGCCCGGGGGGCGGCGGCGCCCACCCCGGTGGCCCGCCGGCGAGGTGGTGGTGCGCCATGGGATCGGCGGGCTGCGGAAAGCCGATGGGCTGCGGAAAGCCGATGGGCTGCGGGGAGAGGGCGTCGGCGGGCGGGGGGAGCAGGCCGGTCGGCGCGTGGGGAGCGAGCGGCGAGTCGGGCGGGGCGAAGCCGGGAGCGGCGGCGGGCGGTTCTGGACGTTCCTTCGCCTCGTCCGGTGCCGGTGCCGGTGCCGGTTCGGGCGCCGGTTCCGGTTCGGGCGCGGGTTCCCGTTCGGGTGCCGGTTCCGGTTCGGGCGGCGACGCCAGCGACGGGTCGGAGCGCAGGATGCCGAGGTGCAGGTTCCGCAGCCGCTCGCCGGGCTCGACGCCGAACTCGTCCGCGAAGAAGTCGCGCGCGTCCCGGTAGGCGGCGAGGGCCTCGGCCTGGCGGCCGCACCGGTAGAGGGCCAGCATCAGCAGGTACCGGAAGCCCTCCCGGAGCGGGAACTCGGCGACCAGCCGCAGCAGCTCGGGCACCAGCCGCGCGTGCTCGCCGGCGTCCAGCGCGGCCTCGGCGCACGCTTCGAGCGCCCCCGCGCGCATCTCCTCCAGGCGGCCGCGCGCCGCGTCGAAGAACGCGCCGCTGAGCCCCGCCAGCGCCGGACCCCGCCACATGGCGAGCGCCTCGCGCAGCATCGCCTCGGCCTGCCTCGGGTCGCCCTCGGCGTGCACGGCCCGCGCCGCCTTCACCCGTTCCTCGAAGACCTCGGTGTCGAGGCACTCCGGCGGGACGTGCAGCGCGTACCCGCCACCGGTCAGGGTCAGCAGCCGTCCCGGAGAGCGCGGGGAACGGTCCGGCTCCAGGACGCGCCGCAGCCCGGCCACGTACTTCTGGACGACGTTCGCGCCGTTGTCCGGCGGCTCGTCCCCCCACACCGCCTCGACGATGGAGGCGGTCGGCACCGGCTGACCGGGCGACAGCAGCAGCACGGCGAGAACGGCCCGCTGCTTGCCCGGCCCGAGGTCGAGCTCCCGTCCGTCCCGCCAGGCGGCGGGTCGGCCCAGGATCTCGAAGCGCACCGCTGGTGCCTTCCCCGGCAGCGCGACCACCTCCCAGTACCCCTGCTCCGGCGCGCTGCCGCAGTCGTTCGGCAGCGGGGCCGCAGTGACCGCAGCATAACGACATTGGTCCCGCACTGATCGGCAACAGGATCTTTCCGGACATCGGGGGTGATGTCCGTGAAGTACATGAAGGGGTCCTCAGATGCCAGATCACCGGCTGCGGCGCGGTCACGCGCCCGCCGCACTCGTTCTCGCGCTCGCGACCGCCGCGGCCTGCGGGCCGGCGGAGGACGCCGCGACGACGTCGAAGACGGGCTCCGCGCCCGCGGCGTCCTCCGCCGCGTCGGCGGCGCCCGCGTCCAACGGCGTGGAGAAGCTCGACGGCGCCGCCATCCTCGCCCGCGCCCGCAAGGCGACCGCCTCGGCGCGCGCGCTGCGGGTGCGCGGCACCAGCGAGGAGGACGGCGAGAAGTACGCGTTCGACTTCCGCTACGCGGGCAAGACGAAGGCGTCCGGCTGGTTCCGGAACGGCGCCCAGCGCGTCGAGATCATCAGGGTCGGCAAGGACGTCTACCTGAAGGGCAACAAGGCGTTCCTGAAGACGGTCGGCGGCAAGAGCGCGGTGCAGCTGCTCGCCGGCAAGCAGATGAAGACGACCGTCAAGTCCGCCGGCTTCAAGGAGCTGTCGTTCTTCACCGACAGCACGGCCATCTTCGACGAGGCCGTGAAGGCCGGGAAGCCCTGGAAGAAGGGCAAGGCCGGGATGGTCGGCGGCACGCCGACCATCAGCCTGGTCGCGGCGACCGGCGACGAGATGCAGGTGGCGACGCGGGGGGCGCCGTACGTCCTGACGGTGGACGGCGGCCCCGGCAACCGCATCGAGTACCTCCCGTCCGAGTCGCCGGCCGACATCCGGCGGCCGCCCGCCGGCACCGTGGTCGACGTCGACGGGTTGAAATGACCGGCCGCCCGCCCGGCGGCCTCGGGGCCGCGTGCGCCCGCCGGGCGGGCGGCCTTCCCGCGCCGTGATGTTCTGCCGGCGGTGTTCCTGGTAGGACACGGGGATGGCCGTGCTCGTGTCCGTCCTCGCGTTCGTGATGACGCTCGCCGGAGGTCTCGCGGCGATGCGGGTCCGGGACCGGCGGCACCTCGTCCTCGGGCTGGCCGGCGGGCTGATGCTCGGCGTCGTCGCCTTCGACCTCATCCCCGAGTCGCTGGAGATGACCCGGCACCGCCCGCTCGGCGTGCCCGCGCCGATGATCGGCTTCGCGGCCGGGTTCGTGCTGCTGCACGTCGTCGAGCAGGCCGTGGCGATCCACCGCGCGCACGAGGACGAGTACGCGCCGCACGTCCACGCGCACCGGGTCGGGGCCGGGGCGGGCGGGCTGCTCGCCGCGTCCGCGCTCGTCCTGCACAGCCTGGTGGACGGCATCAGCATCGGCCTCGGCTTCCAGTCCGGCGCCGAAGTCGGGTTCCTCGTCGCGCTGGCCGTGGTCACGCACGACTTCGCGGACGGCTTCAACACCTTCACCGCGGCCTCGCTGCACCGCGCCGACCACCGGCCCGCCGTGCTGCTGCTGCTCGCGGACGCCGCCGCGCCCGTCGCCGGGGCCGCGCTCGGCACCCTGGCGACCGTCCCCGACGCCGTCCTCGGCCCCTACCTGGGGACGTTCGCCGGTGTCCTGCTGTATCTCGCCGCCGCGGAGATCCTGCCGGAGGCGCACAGCGTCCACCCGCGGATCATGACGCTCTGCGCCACCGGGGCCGGGCTCGCCGCCGTCCTGTTCATCGTGGGCCTCGCCCGCTGACGGACGGCGAAGGGCCGCCCGGGATCGCCGGGCGGCCCTTCCTCCGCTGGTGGAGACTTCCGGACGGTCAGCCCGTCAGGGACGTCGCGTAGCTCTGGTTCTGCTTGAGCCACTCGTCGACGGCCTGGTCGGGGTTGCCCTTGTACTTGTTCTCCATGAGGTCCTCGAGGGTCCCCAGCTTCGCGTCGTCCATCTTGAACTTCTTCAGCCAGCCCGCGACATCGGGCTGGTCCTTGGCGAAGTCCTTGCGGGCGACGGTGTAGATCGCGTCCGGCTTGCCCATCGCGCCCTTCGGGTCCTTCAGGTCGCGGATCGGGAACTTCGCGTACGCCCAGTGCGGACGCCACAGGGTGACGACGATGTCCTTCTTCGCGTCGATGGCCTTCTTCAGCTCGGTCAGCATCGCCGCCGTGGAGGACGTCGTCACCTTGTACTCGTCCTGCAGGCCGTACGCGGGGAGCATCTTCTCCTGCGACACCCGGTACAGGCCGGAGCTCTTCTCGATGCCGACGATCTTGCCGCCGTACTGGTCGCCCTTGCCCTTGAGGTCCTCAAGGGACTGCAGCGGCGAGTAGTCCGGGACGGCGATCGTCAGCGGCGCCGAGTCGTACCAGGCGCCGACCTTCTCCAGCTTGTCGCCGTACTGCTTCCAGTAGTCCTCGTGGGTGCCGGGCAGCCACGAGTCCAGGAAGAGGTCGACGTCGCCCTTCGACATGCCGGCGTAGAGCGGGCCGGTGTCGAGGGTCTTCACCTCGACCTTGTAGCCCTTGTCGGTCAGCAGCCGCTTCCACAGCTGCGTCGCCGCCTCGCCCTCGGCCCAGCCCGAGACCATGCCGATGGTGATGCTCTTGTCGTTCTCACCCCCACCCGAGTCGGAGTCGCCGCAGCCGGCGGCGCTCATACCGAGCGTCAGCGCCAACGCCGCGACCGTAAGACCCTTGAATTTGAAACGCATGCCCGTCCTTTCGTCGGCTTGCATCGTGAGAGGTAGGGGGAGCGGGGGCATTACGCCGCCGGTGGGATCAGCCGACCAGGTCGGCCGACGGGGTGGCCACGTCGCGGGGGGCCGCTCCGCGGGTGGCCTTGCCGCGCGCGAACAGCGCGCGGAGCATGCTGGGGCCTCCGCCCAGGGCGCCGGTGAGGCGGTCCAGGTAGATGGCCAGGATGACGACGGCGATGCCGCCCTCGAAGCCCTTCGCGACGTCCACCCGGTTGATGCCCTCCAGCACCACGCCGCCGAGACCGCCGGCGCCGACCATGCCCGCGATGACGACCATCGACAGCGACAGCATGATCAGCTGGTTGATACCCGCCATGATGGACGGCATGGCAAGCGGGATCTGGATCCGGGTCAAGATACGGTTCGGCGGCGTGCCGAACGCCTCGCCCGCCTCCACCATCTCCGGGTCCACGCCGCGGATGCCGAGCTCGGTCAGCCGCACCCCCGGCGGCATCGCGAAGATCACCGTCGCGACCACGCCCGGCACGGAGCCGATGCTGAAGAAGAAGATCGCCGGGATCAGGTAGACGAACGCCGGCATCGTCTGCATGAAGTCCAGGACCGGCCGGACGACCCGGCTCACCATGTCGCTGCGCGCCGCCGCGATCCCGATCGGGATCGACAGCACGGTCGAGACCAGCGCCGACACCAGCACCAGGGCCAGCGAGTCCATGGACGCGTCCCACAGCTCCATGCTGTCGATCAGCGCGAAGCCGGCGATGGTGAACACGCCCAGCCTCCAGCCGCTGATCACGAGCGCGATGACCGCCAGTACCCCGGTCAGCGCCAGCGGCGGCAGGACCGTCAGGACGTCCGTCAGCGCGTCGACGGACGTCTCGATCGCCGACCCGATCCCGTCGAACAGCCACGACAGGTTGTCGGTGCACCAGCTCACCAGGCTGTCGAACCAGTCGCCGACCGGCACCCGGGGCAGCTCGATCGCGTCAATCACCGTCGCCGCCCTCCTTCGCCAGCGCGAGTTCCGGTTCCTCGACGACGTCCTCCACGTGCGCGTTGATCGCGCCGAGCGCCGCCAGCAGCGTCACCCGCGGGATGACGCCGAGCAGCGTCCCGTCGTCGTCCGCGACGGGCACCGGCAGGTCGCTCTCGGCGCAGCGGCCGAACAGGTCGGCGACCGGCGTGTCCGGCGCCACCGGCACCGGGTCCTCGGGGTCGATCAGCCCGTCGAGCTTCTGGACGTTCTCCTGCACCGCGTCGGCGATCACCGTCGCCCGCACGCGGCCGACCAGCTTGCGGTCGCGTCCCACCACGAACGCGGCCGACGTCTGGTGCTCGCGCATCGTCCGCAGCGCCGTCCGCGGGCCCGTGGACGCCAGCACCGTGACCAGCGGCTTCTCCATGACGGACGAGGCCGTCAGCACTCTGGTACGGTCCACATCCGCCACGAACTGGGCGACGTAGTCGTTGGCCGGGTCGGTGAGGATCTCCTCGGCCGTGCCGATCTGCACGATCCGGCCCTCGCGCATCACCGCGATGCGGTCGCCGATGCGCATGGCCTCGTTCAGGTCGTGCGTGATGAAGACGATGGTCTTCCCGAAGCGGCCCTGCAGATCGAGCAGCAGGTCCTGGACCTCCCGCCGGATCAGCGGGTCCAGGGCGCTGAACGCCTCGTCCATCAGGATGATGTCGGTGCCCGACGCCAGCGCCCGCGCGAGCCCGACCCGCTGCTGCATGCCGCCGGACAGCTGCCCGGGAAGCCTGTCCTCCCAGCCTTCGAGACCCACCAGAGCCAGGAACTCCCGGGCCTTCTTCTCTCGTTCTTCCTTGGCGACACCGCGGACCTCGAGCCCATACGCGGCGTTCGCCAGAACCGTCCGGTGAGGGAACAACGCGAAGTGCTGGAAGACCATGCTGACCTTGTTCTGCCGAAGCGCCCGCAGCGCCTTCGGCGACATCTTCGCGATGTCCTGGCCGTCTATCTCGACGCTTCCCGACGTGACCCCGAGCAGCCCGTTCAGCATCCGGATGAGGGTCGACTTCCCCGACCCCGACAGGCCCATGACCACGAAGATCTCGCCCTGCCGGACTTCGAACGAGGCGTCCACCACCGCCGGTGTGACCCCGAGGTCGCGGATCGCCTTCAGATCGGCGCCCGCGTCGAGTTTCCGTTGTGCCTCTGCCGCCTTACGGCCGAAGAGCTTGGTGACGCTTTCCGCGCGGAGTACTGACACGATCTCCTTCCGGGTTTCCACGTCGACGCGCGGAAACGGGTCGCCCTGAGCGCCGGGGTCTCAGTCGAAGAGACCGTAAACCGGACGCTGTACACGTGCGTCACCCGAAACTACCCGGCCGGAGAACATGTTTCATCTTTCGGGGACTTGCGTCACATTCGGGTCACAAACCGGCTACACCTTCGTCCGGTGGAAGTTCAGGTACGACCGCGACGGCGTGGGCCCCCGCTGGTCCTGGTACCGCGACCCGTATCGCTGCGACCCGTACGGGTACTCCGCCGGCGAGCTGGTCCTGAACAGGCACATCTGCCCGATCTTCATCCCCGGCCACAGCTTGATCGGCAGCGTCGCCACGTTCGACAGCTCCAACGTCACGTGCCCGCTGAACCCCGGATCGATCCACCCGGCCGTCGAATGGGTGAGCAGCCCGAGCCGCCCCAGCGAACTCTTCCCCTCCAGCCGCGCCGCAAGATCCTCCGGCAGCCCGAACACCTCGTACGTCGACGCGAGCACGAACTCCCCGGGGTGCAGCACGAACGCCTCGTCGGGCTCGACCTCCACCAGCCGCGTCAGGTCAGGCTGCTCCACAGCCGGATCGATGTGCGGGTACTTGTGGTTCTCGAACACCCGGAAGTACCGGTCCAGCCTGACGTCCACACTGGAGGGCTGGACCATCCCCGGCTCGTACGGGTCGATCTTCACCCGCCCGGTCTCGAGCTCGGCCCTGATGTCGCGATCGGAGAGCAGCACGCTGAAAAGCTATCTCAGGCGGCACCCCACCCGGTGATCCGGTACAGTATCCACAGCCATGGCGGCCTCCCAGAGGCCCCACGCGGGTGTAGTTCAATGGTAGAACTTCAGCTTCCCAAGCTGATAACGCGGGTTCGATTCCCGTCACCCGCTCGCAGCGCAAAGGCCCAGGTCGAGGGCACCACCCCCGACCCGGGCCTCATTCTTGTCAGCACCCCCACGAGCCCGCCGTGCGTGCAACTAGCCCACCAGCCCCCCGGCCGCCGGTGTCGAGTCTGCGGATGTTGCCGACCGGCCGCACGCCGACCCTCAGCCAGCTCGAAGACGTGCGCCGCGGTGAGGATGGCTCTTCGGCGCCGGCACCCCGCACGCGGCGCGTTCGTGTCGGGCCTTCACCTCCATCAGGAGTGCTTTCAGGGCCAACACGAACGCTCCGCTTCGTCCTATGCGCCCACCCTGTCAGCGAGTTCCCGCAGGTCAGACGAGGGTGGATCCTGCATTGTCAGCAGGTCGGACACGACCTGACGCACGGTTCGGTGGTTCCGTATCTGCTCCGGTGTGATCGACTCGGCCTCCAGCAGCGCCGCAACCGCTTCGTCGACCTGCCGCCGCTGGGCATGCGCACGCGCCAGGTCGATTTTCAGCCGCGCTCGACGCTCCCCGGACAACGTCGAGGTGTCGACCTCGCCGCCCACTCGGAGCGCATGACCGGCGTCCCCCAGTTCGACCGCCACGGCGATCTCATGAAGGGCCACGTTCGCCGGGCCGAACTCGGTGTTGTAGTCATTGCGCCCCTCCCCGAGCCGCTCGGCGACCTGCCGCGCACGCGCGAGATGCCGGTAAGCCTCGTCGGCCTGATTGAGACGGGACGCGGTCACGGCGCGTTGCAGCGTCAGGCCGCCCCACAGCGACATCGCTTCGGGCTTGCCCTGGTCGACCAGGAACCACAACGCTTCAGCAGCCGTCCGGGCGTTCTCCTCGGCCTGGTCGAAGTGGCGCGCCCCCAGGAAGACGAATCCGAGTCGGAAGGCGCCGGCGGCCATCATCAGCGGGTCGCCCGCGCGTTCGGCCGCCACGATGGCGCGATCGGCGGCGATCCACGCCGCTTCCGGTTCGCCGAGCTTGGACAGCGCCGCCGAACACGCTTGATAGGTCGTCGCCAGCAGATCGAACAGCTCTGCCCGCCGTTCGTCTGGTGCCGAGCGCACGGCCGACTCCAGCGCGGGCACCAGTCCCCGAAGCAGGTCCGCCAGCTCTACGTACTGGCTCTCATGCGTCAGTTCCCAGGCGCGATCCACCCGCGGCTTGATCTCCGCTGTAGGCGGGACGGGCGCCGGGTGAAGCATGGCCCGCAGCGAGTGAGCCCCCGACAGGACGAGCCGCAGCCCGGCTGACCCCGGCAGTTCCTCAGTGGTCGCGGCAACGACCGGCGCCTCAGCCGCCAACTCCGAGAGCGGAAGCTCCAGCGCTTCGGCGACCTTCTCCAAGACCGACATCCGGTCGACCTTACGCACGCCGCGCTCCACCTGGGAGACCCAGGCAACCGACCGATCGATCAGCCGCGCCAGTTCAGGCTGAGACAGCCCCCGCCGCTTGCGCTCCTGAGCGATCCGTCGCCCGAGCGCTCTCTGGTACTCAGTGCTCACCCTGTCGTTCCCTTGCCTACCTGGAGGTCCAACCAGTCGACCTCCACCGAGGCGAGCAACTCCTCACGGGCGCTGAGGAACCGCTTGACGTGTTCCTGTTCCTCGTGCGCGTCGAAGGCCGCCCGGTCCTGGTACAGCTCGTAGAAGATCCGCTGTAGCGGTTGCCCGTCGACCTTATGCACCGCGTAGATCAGCGTGCCCGGTTCTTGCGTCTCGATCTTCCCGATCGTCTCGTTCACCAACTGGTCGAACGCTCCGGCGCTCGCTTCGTCCTTGCAGGTGAACCGGACCATCAAGCCGAACATCGGCACCCTCCTCCGTCGATCTCCAGCAGACCAGTACTTATTGTGCGGCGCAAGTACTGTAAGTAGCTTGTACTTGAAGTACTGTACACGTACTTTTAGTATCAGCCGCTGAGTGCAGGGCTCTTGACCAGCAAGATCACGATGAGGAGCCCACGCCAAGAGCACTCCACGCAGACGTCCGAAGGACCCCGATGACTCTCCAACCAGATGCCCCAATGCCGGACACCACCGATGCGCACACGCGCCCGCCCAGCAGCCAACGCGAGTGGCGAGACGCGGCCACAGCCCTGATAGCCGCCTTGGACCAACGCGGCTTAACCGCCAAGGTATGGGGCCACGGCGCCATCCTGGCCGTGAACCCGAACGGCGAACCCGCACCCGACAACCCGCTGGGCCAGGCGATGAGCCCCGGCCTACGCCAAGAGATCAGGTGCCGCCCGCACGGCCCCGACGGCACCCTGTGGTGGCACTGGGTCTGGACCGGCCCGACCCGCAAGTCCGAACCCGAGCTTGAACCGCTCTGCCCTCTCTGGGACACCGAGCACGCCGCCGACCGCATCCGACGCGTCCTCGCCCTCACCTAAGCGAGCGACCAATGATCGACGAATCCACCCTGACCCTGCGGCTATGAGGCCGCCGCGCCCGCCGATTCGTCCGCTGGATCGGCACCCGAGACCGCCACGACCGCCTGGCGATGTGGCACCTTGACCGCCTCGCCGAAGCACTCGCCGCAAACGGATGGCGGATACGACGCCGCTTCCACGTCACCCCGGCAACACTGCGAGTCGGCCCGACCAAACACGCGCCGGCGACCGAGGAACTCACCGCCGTCCGCTTCGGCCGGTGGGTCTATCTCGCCCGCAGCAGCCCCCTCCCCATCCCATGCTCTGACCTCGCCGACGCGGTCACCGAGATCGAACACATCAT
This sequence comes from Spirillospora sp. NPDC127506, assembly GCF_040302145.1. Classification (NCBI taxonomy): domain Bacteria; kingdom Bacillati; phylum Actinomycetota; class Actinomycetes; order Streptosporangiales; family Thermomonosporaceae; genus Spirillospora; species Spirillospora sp. NPDC127506. The sequence continues at coordinate 277,638 of NZ_JBEORG010000002.1, forward strand.
CTGGCGACGCCTCGCCAAGGCCAGCCCCGACACGGGCCCCGCGCAATGAACACCACCCCTGAGCACCGGCGAGCCGCCTATCAACTCGCCCAACAGTTCCCCGGCGTCCACGCCTGGTACGGCCAGCAGACCCGGCAGTGGTGGGCCATGGTCCCCCTACCAGGCGGCCACCGCCTCCTGTCCGCCCCCGACGTCCGTCAGCTACGCGACGAGATCACCAACGTGACGGCCCGCGCATGGCAACCCAGGTGAACAACCACACCGACCACCACCCGCCCCATCTGGACGTCGCCATGCCTGAACCTGTCGACTAGGACCGCCAAGGCCCCGCGCTACAACAGCACCCGACCCAAGCTGATCTGCGATCCAGCCAGCGTGATCACCCGCCGACCCGGACCTTCCCACACCCGTACGATCTCCTTACGTGGTGAGGCGGAGGGGGATTGTCAGCGCCTCCTACGAGGCCGCTGGGCGGCTGCGCTGGTTCGGCGCTGGCGGAACCCGCATCATGAGCAGGCAGGCACGCCCAGAAGGTCGGAGCATGGGCCGGCAGGGGAATCTGAGCCGTCCTGCCAGCCTCCAGCCCGGCGTCGACTGATGACCGCGCGGCATAGGAACCCACGGTGCCCGCACCGTTCCCCGTGCTGCACGGCGGTCAGCCCGTCGGGCGGAGGGTGGCCCAGGTCCCCCAGCCGGCCTCGGCTTCTACCGCATCCCATTGCCCGGGTAGGGCGTCGGCGACGTCCGCAGCAGGCAGGTACAGGGGGCCATCAGTGCCGAGTTGGTTGATCCAGAGCAGCACACCGCCGGGGGCCAGAACACGATTGATCTCTGCCGGGAACAGCAGCATGTCGATGGCGACCACGACCGCGATCGAGCCAGTGGGGAAGGGCAGGGCGGCGGCATCGGCCTGGATGCGGGACGGGGAGCGTCCGGCCGCCTGCCGCAGCATGTTGGCGGAGATGTCCAGGCTCACCACTCGGCCGAAGGCGTCGGTCAGCAGAGGGGTGTAGGCACCGGTGCCCGAGCCGAGTTCCAGGCACGGCGCCGCGGACTGGTCGGGGAAGGGGCCGCCGCGGGCCAGCGCGTCACGTACCGGGTCATCGCGTCCGGTGGCCTGGCCCGTGTCCCAGGTGGCGGCGAGCTGATCGAACAGGTCCCGGAAGAACTGTGCGGTCTCCCGCGTCCAGGCCTGGTGACCGGTGGCGAGGTCACGGGCGAAGGTGCGCAGCAGATCGGTGGTGTCCGGTGGCGGGATGGGCTTGTCGGGCGGGCTCGGGAGTAGGCGCGGCAAGGTCAGTGTCATTGGTCCACCTGAGAGGCGAGGTCGTCGCTCTTCGGCCGGTCGCGGTACATGGTCCACAGAGTGATCACGCCGCCCCCGAAGCCGATCATAAGGGCGAGGCCCGCCAGCCAGGAGCCGGGGCCGCCGAGGCTCGCCCCCGAGTCGGTGACTGAGGCAACGCCGACCGACAGCGTCCATACCGCGAACGCCGCCAAGAGCAACGCCCTCGCACGCGTATCTCTATGCTGCCGCCACCGGTGGAACATCAGCATCATCCCGCCCGCGCCGAGGAAGAACGCGCCGAGTTGCAGGACGTAGGACTTGGTATCGCCATCGAGCGCCATCTTGGCGATCACGGCCACGGGCAGGAACGCACCCAGCCCGACGAGGGCGAGGCGTCGAGCACTTGGCTGCTTAACCGCCATGAACACCTCACATCGCTGCGGCATCCGATGCTATGCCAGTGGTGCTTGGTCGGGCGTCCGCGAAACGGGGCTTCGCACGCTCCCCACCGCCGGATGCTCGCTCACGAGCCTCTTTCTTCGCTGTACGTCGTCCGCCTTCAACGTGCAGAGTGATCACCATGTCCGACATCTACGAGCGAGACGAGTCGGAGACCGATCACTCCTATGCGCGCCGGATCGCCTATGCCGAGTATGCGAGAAGGCTGCGCGCATGGGCGGAGGAGCAGGGGATCAGCGTGAACACGAGAGGGCGTATCCCTAGCGCCGTCGTGGCCATGTACACCGAGGCCACGGGGGACGATCTCACCGCGACGCTTGCGCGCATCGACCGGGAGCATGGGCAAGGCGGCACCGACTGACTGACCTCCGGTCACGGCAGCGGGGCGACCCCGTGGAGCAGTGCGGCGTGCCGGTCGGTCTCGTCGGCCGGTGTGCCGAGCATGAACCCTCTCGGCCCGCGGCGCGAGGGACGGGAAGCGTTCGCGGGCGGACACGAGCGCGCCGGACGGCTCGTAGCGGGGCAGCCAGGCCGTTGAGGCGGGCGAGGCTGTCTGGCGAGACTCGCCTACGTCGTCATCTACGTGGACGAGAAGACCGCCTTCCGCGGCGAGCCGCACCCGGTGACCGCTCCTCCGGGCCTGGCGAAGGGGGCCCGCCTGGATGCGTCCGTGGGCGTGATCCGGGGTGGCCGGGTCACCTTTTGCGCGTCCGGTGCGTCTGGTGGGTAGGTGACAACGGAAGGTTGGGAGTGCATGGATCGGGTCGCGGTCTTCGATCGGGAGCGGCGGCATCTGCTGGCGGTGGCGTTCCGCATCCTCGGTTCGGACGCCGACGCGCAGGACGTCGTCCAGGAGGCGTGGACGAGGTACGTCCGCGCCGACGTCGACGAGATCCGCAACCCGCAGGCGTGGCTGACCACCGTGGTGACGCGGCTGTGCCTGGATCTGCTGCGGCGCTCCCGTGAGCAGCCCCGGCGTCCCGAGGAGCTGCCGGAGCCGGGCGCCGGGGAGGACCCGGAGGAGGTGGTGCTGCTCGCCGGTGAGCTGACCGCGGCCTTCACCGTGGTGGTCGAGGAGCTGACGCCTCCGCAGCGGGTCGCGCTCATCCTCCACGACGTGTTCGGTGCGCCCTTCGAGGAGATCGCCCACATCCTGGGGACGACCACGGAGTCGGCGAAGAAGCTCGCCAGCCGCGCCCGGGGGCGGGTGCGGCGGACCGCGTGGCCGGACGTGGAGTCCACCGAGGCGCACCGGGTGGTCAGCGCCTTCATGAAGGCGGCGCGGCAGGGCGATATCGACGGCCTCGTCGAGGTCCTCCACCCGGACGTGACGAGGACGGCCGACCCGCAGGTCCTCCGGCCGGGCGCCCCGCAGCGGGTGCGCGGGAGGAAGGCCGTGGTCGAGGAGACCCGCATGATGCAGGCCAGTGCCCAGCGGGCGCGCCTGGCCCTCATCGACGGGCGGCCCGGCATCGCCGTGGGGACGGGCCCGCAGGCCGCCCTGGTCTTCCACATCGCCGACGGCCTCATCGTCCGCTACGACGTCGTCGCCGACCCACTGCGGCTGGCGCTGCTGCACATCGAGGACTGACCCGTGTTCAGCACCTACGTCGCCGTCACCCTTGTCACGGTCGCGATCAATGCCGCGATCGTCGCCGCCGACCTCGCCAAGGCGCGGTTCGTCGTGGCCAACTCGGCCGAGGTGGGCGTGCCGCGCGAGGCGCTGCCGCTGCTGGCCGCGTTAAAGGGCGCCGGCGCGGCCGGTCTCGTCCTCGGCCTGCTGGGCCTGGACGCCATCGGCATAGCGGCGGCGGCCGGCCTCGTGGCCTTCTTCATCTGCGCGGTCGCCGCTCATGTGCGGGCCCGCGTCTTCTACAACATCGCCTTCCCCGGCGCCTATCTCGCCCTGGCCGCCTCCTCACTGGGCCTCGCCCTCGCCAACTGAGGGGCCGGGCGGCCCATGATGGCGTCGGCGGCGAAGACCGCGCCCTCGTCGTTGATCCGGTAGAAGCGGGCCGTGCCGCGTGTATCGGCCGGCACCTTCAGGTGCGCCGAGACGGTCGACTGCCCGACGTCCACGGACTCGACGATGCGGCGGGCCGGCAGCGACACCATCTGGATCCGCGCCGGGTCGGCCGGGGCCTTGAACCAGGACGCGTACTCGGTGGCGGCGGCCCGGTCGAGCGGCCGTGCCCGCTGCTCAACGGTGCTCCGCTCGGGGCAGGTTTTGGGGGGCGGTGGGGGGTAAGGGTGCTGCCGACCAGTGATGTCGTGCCCCTGGGGGAGGCCGGGATGAGCATGCCGCAGAGGATGGTACGTCGGCTGGAGCGGGCGGAGGCGCTCGACAGGGTCGCCAAACCGGTGAGCAAGGCGACCCAGTGGGCAGTGAAGCCCCGCATCATTCGCAATCTGCTCAGCGGAACATATGCCGGGCATCCGGCGCACCCTCCGCTCACGGACGTGACGGTCGGCGCGTGGTGCATGTCCGCGCTGCTGGACGCCGCCGGCGGACGCGACACCGAGATGGCGTCCGACATCCTGGTGGCGACCGGAGTGATCTCCGCGGTGCCCACCGCGCTGACCGGCCTGAACGACTGGTCCGACACCATCGGCGGGGACAGGCGGGTCGGGTTCGTCCACGCTGCCGCCAACACCACGGCGCTGTCCCTGTACGTGGCGTCGCTCGTGTCCCGTGCCCGCGGCAACCGCGGGATGGGCAAGGCGCTGGGGTTCGCCGGGTTCGGGATGCTGACGGTGAGCGCCTATCTCGGCGGGCACCTGGCGTTCGTCAAGGGCGTCAACGTCAACCGGACCGCCTGGCAGGAGGGCCCGGAGGAGTGGACGCCGACGATCACGGAGGACTCGCTGGCCGAGGGCGACCACCGCACGGTCGACGCGGGCGGCGTCCGGGTCCTGCTCCACAAGATGGACGGCAAGGTGTACGGCATCGCCGCGACCTGCAGCCACATGGGCGGCCCCCTCGGCGACGGGACGTTCGAGCACGGCTGCGTCACCTGCCCGTGGCACGGCAGCACCTTCCGGTTCTCCGACGGCGGCATCGAGCGCGGCCCGGCCAGCTCGCCGCAGCCCTGCTACGAGACGCGGATCGAGGGCGGCCGCATCGAGGTGCGCATCGCCCCGGCCGGTCTCCCGGGGGGAGCGGACGAGGCGCGCCCCCGCCGGGCGAGCCGCCGCATCCCCGTCCACACGCCCTGACGAGGGCGGTCAGCGGCGGCCGCCGAACTGCCAGCGGTGGACCTCGACGGCGGCGTAGCGCTCCCGGGTGAGGACGGCGCGCGCCGCGTCCGGGCCGGGCGCCTGGACGAGCGCGGCCGTCCCCAGCCAGGCGGCGCCGTCGTCTGAGAGCAGCGGCCCGTAGGCGATCAGGTCGTCCCGGCCGGACGGCACGTCGAGGTCGGCGGCCGGCGCCGACCCGAGACCGAGCACCAGGAACCGGTCGCCGGGGTCGCCCGGGAAGTCCCACATCGTCCGGCCGAGCAGGTTGCGCCAGCGGCGCAGCAGGACGTCCCGGTACACGCCGGCCTGGTAGTTGGGCTCGTCGAAGGCGAACGCGCGGGCGGCGGCGGGGTCGGGCAGGTCGACGATGTGGACGCTGCCGGTGGGCGTCTCGCCGTCGTCCGCGAACGTCGGCCCCCGCGCGATCAGCTCTTTCGCGAACCGGTCCATGTACGACCAGTGCGCCTCGGCGAGTTCGAGGCGCAGCGCCAGTGAACCGGGCCGGTCGCGGTGGTAGCAGAAGAACTCCATGCCCGGCAGTATCCACGGCGCCGGCCCCGGTCAGGCGTTCGTGAGGGTGTCGGCCGGCCGAGCTTCGGCGGCGCCGGCCGGGACCCGGGAGGCGATGGCCGTCGAGCACGCCGCGGCGAGTGCGGCGAACACGACCGCCGACCACAGCGCGGCGCGGAAACCGGCGGTGACGGCGTCCGGTGACCCGAGGCGCCCGTTGGCGGAGAAGACGGCGCTGCCGATCGCGATGGCGAAGACGGTGCCCAGCCGCTGGGCCATGTTGGTCACGCCGGACGCCTTGCCCATCTCGTCCGGCGCGACGGCGTTGAGGACGGCGGTGGGCACGGTCGGCAGCGCCATCGAGATCCCGACGCCCGCGACCAGCAGCGCGAGCGTGACCTCGACCCAGCTCGCGGCGAGCGAGCCGCGCGCGGCGACCCACGCGAAGCCGAGCGCCTGCAGCGTCAGGCCCGCGACCATCACCGGCCGCCGCCCGACGCGGTCGGACACGACGCCGGCGACCGGCGAGACGACCATCGGGGTGGCGAAGAACGGCAGCAGCCGGACGCCGGTCGAGATCGGCGAGTACCCGCGGGCGAACTGGAACTCCTGGACGATCAGGAACGCCGCCGCGAACGTGGCGCCGGACATGAAGAACATCGTCCCGTTGCCCATGGCGAAGGCCCGGTCGCGGAACAGCCGCAGCGGAACCATCGGCGCGGCGGCCCGGTGCTCCCAGGCGGCGAACGCCGCCAGCAGCGCGGCGCCCGCGGCCAGCGTGCCGACGACCTCCGGGCTGGACCAGCCGGCCCCGTCCGCCCGCACCAGCGCCCACACCAGCCCGACGACGCCGGCGGTGCCGAGCGCCACGCCGGTCAGGTCGAGCCGCTCCGGCGCGCCGTGGCTCTCCGGGAGCAGCCGGGTCGCGAGGGCGGCCGCGACCAGCCCGATCGGGACGTTCAGCCAGAAGATCCAGTGCCAGTCCAGGCCCTCGGTGACCGCGCCGCCGATCAGCGGCCCGGCCGCCACCGCCAGCCCGGCCAGCCCGCCGTAGACGCCGACGATCATGCCGCGCCGGTGCGGCGGGTACGCGGTGGTCAGGATCGTCAGGCTGAGCGGCGTGACCACCGCGGCGCCGAGGCCCTGCAGGGTGCGCGCGGCGATCAGCTCGGCGGAGTGCGGCGCCACCGCGCACGCGGCGGACGCGGCGGTGAACAGCGCCAGCCCGGCGTTGAACGTCCGGCGGCGCCCGAACCGGTCGCCCAGCGCGGCGGCGGTGATGATCCCGGCGGCGAACGCGATGCCGTACGCGTTGACCGTCCACTGCAGGGACGCCAGGTCCGCGTGCAGGTCGAGCCGCATCCGCGGCAACGCGGTGAGCACCACGCTCGAGTCGAGGACCACCATGAAATACGCGGTCGAGGTGAGGACCAGAACCCACCCCGGCCGTGGCGCGGTCGATGTCATCGTTCTTCTCCAGTCTTGGACGGCTCGGAGTGATGACGAACGACCGGGCGCCGGACGGACGCCCGCGGGCATGTCCGTTCGCGGCGCGCCCGTTCGTCCAATACTCGGAAGGCACCGACCCGCGACCGACAGGAGAGCCGATGCAGTACGCACTGCTGATCTACGGCGGGGACCCGGACGCCCCGCCCGACCGCCCGATGGACGAGGCCGTCGCCGCGGTCCTCGCCCGCCCGTACGTGACCGGCTGGGCCCGCCTGCACGCCGCCGGCTCGGCCACGACCGTCCGGGCGGGTGAGGCCGGGATGCTGCTGACCGACGGGCCGTTCGTCGACAGCAAGGAGTTCCTCGCGGGGCTCGTCATGATCGAGGCGGACGACCTGGACGGCGCGCTCGCCGTCGCGGCCGAGCTGCAGGAGACGCGGGAGGGCGGCGCGATCGAGGTCCGCCCGCTCCGCGAGGGGTGCCCGCGTGGCGCTTGACGCCGTCTTCCGCGAGCACTGGGCGCGCGTCCTGGCGACCCTCGTCGGCATCCTCGGCGACATCGAGCTGGCCGAGGAGGCCGCCGCGGAGGCGTTCGCGATCGCCGCCGAGCGCTGGCCGCGCGACGGCGAGCCGGCGAACCCGAACGCCTGGCTGGTGGTGACCGCGCGCAACCGGGCCGTCGACCAGCTCCGCAGGCGGCGGCTGCTCGCGGAGAAGACCCGGCTGCTGGCGCGCGGCCTGGAGACCGCACCGGAGGCGACCATGCACGACCCGCCCGCCTTCCGGGACGAGCGGCTGGAGCTGATCTTCACCTGCTGCCACCCGTCCCTCGCGCTGGAGGCGCAGGTGGCGCTCACCCTGCGCACGCTCGGCGGCCTGTCGACCGAGGAGATCGCGCTCGCGTTCCTCGTCCCGCCCGACACGATGAGCAAGCGGCTGACCCGGGCCAAACGCAAGATCCGCGACGCGGGCATCCCGTTCGCCGTGCCGCCCGACCATCAGCTCCCGGACCGCCTCGCGGCCGTCCTCGCGGTCGTGTACCTGATCTTCAACGAGGGCTGGGGCGGCGGCCGCGTCGACCTGGCCGCCGAGGCGATCCACCTGGCGAGGGCCCTGACCGACCTCATGCCGGACGAGGGGGAGGTGCTCGCGCTCCTCGCGCTGATGCTCCTGCACGACGCCCGCCGCGCCGCCCGCTTCCGCGACGGCCGCCTCGTCCTCCTGGACGACCAGGACAGATCCCTCTGGGACGCGGGCCAGATCGACGAGGGCCGGCGCGTCCTCCAGCGCGCCTTGGCCCGCGGCACCGCCGGCCCCTATGCGATCCAGGCGGCCATCGCCGACCTGCACCTGCGGCAGCCCCGCGACTGGCGGCAGATCGCCGCGCTCTACGACGTCCTGGCCCGCCGGACCGGCTCCCCGGTCGTCGAGATGAACCGGGCCGTCGCGATAGCCGAACTCGAAGGCCCCGAAGCCGCCCTCGCGATCCTCGACCGCCTGGACCTGGGCCAGTACCGCTACTTCCACTCCACCCGCGCCGACCTGCTCCGCCGCGCCGGCCGCACGGCCGAAGCCGAACGCGCCTACCGGCGCGCACTGGAGCTCACCCGGACCGCCCCCGAGCGCCGCTTCCTGGAGACCCGCCTGGCCGAACTGAGACCCCCGGCCGAAGGCTGAACCGTCCCGCAGGACGGGATCCGGACGGCCGCCGGGAACCGCCGCGCGAAGCTCAGCCGCAGCGCCGGAGTTGGAGATCGCCGAGCGCTGCGGGACGCTCGGCCGGCCGCGCGGCGTGCGGCTGGTCCTCGGCTCCGGGGCCGGGAACCTGAAGGAGGAGTCCGACCTGCTCCGATCCGTCCGGCACGGGCGGCTAGCGGAGGCGGTGGTGGAGGGGGGCGGCCAGTTCGGTGGTGCTCAGGATCAAGGCGACCGTGTAATCGGTCAGGTGGTCGCGGTCGATGTCGAGGTCTCCGCGGAACCAGGTGGTGAACAGCTCCCAGAGACCGGCCGTGAGGGTGAGGCCGGTCAGCTCCACGTCGATGTCGGAGAGGAGGACCCGGTCCAGCGTCTCGCGGGTCTCGGCGGCGAAGATCGCGGCCAGCGTCCGGATGATCTCGATGCGGCGGCGCTGGAGCAGGGGTGAGGCCGGGAACGCATGGGTGAGGATCTGCGCGCGGCGCGGGTCGTCGGTCAGGAAGTCGAGGACGGCGGTCACCACGGCGCGGGTGCGGGCCTGCGGGTCGCGGGGCGCCCGGCGCGCCGCGGAAAGGATCACGTCCGTGCCCAGGGCGACCTGCTCGTCGACGACCGCGAGGAGGAAGGCGTCCCGGTCCGGGAAGCTCTCGTAGAAGTAGCGGTCGTTGAGCCCGGCCTCGGCGCACACCTTCCGGACGGTCGTGGCGCCCCACCCCTGGGTGCCGAGCAGTTCCAGCCCGGCCGCCAGCAGCGTGGCGCGGCGGCGGGCCCGGCGCTGGTCGGCGGGCACGCCCCGGTACGGGCGCGCGGGCGCGGGCTCGGACGTCACAGCCCCGATTGTGCCGCATCCCTTGACTTCGCCCGCGAATCTGAGGACGCTGAGCACGGATATTTCTGGTGTATGGCTTCACCAGAAATCGCGGTCGAGACGGGAGCGTGAGGTCCGGTGGCCACGGAGACCCCCCGACAGCTGACACTGGCCGACATCGACGTGAGCGACCTGCGGTTCTGGGCCCGCCCCCTGACGGAGCGGGCGGAGGCGTTCGCGCTGCTGCGCGCCCAGCCGGGGCCGGTGTTCTTCACCCTGCCCAAGCTGCCGTTCCTCCCGCAGAGCCCCGGCTCGTGGGCGCTGACCCACCACGCCGAGGTGACGGAGGCCAGCCGCAACCCGGAGGTGTTCAGCAGCGAGCCCAGCGCGACCAGCCCGGCCGACATGCCGCGCTGGATGGACAAGTACTTCAACTCGATGATCGACATGGACGATCCGCGGCACGCCAAGATCCGCCGGATCGTGTCGCGGGCGTTCACCCCGAAGATGCTCGCCAAGGCCGAGGACGACATCGCGCGGCGGGCCGCCCGGATCGTGGACGAGCTGATCGAGGCGGGCGGCGGCGACTTCGTGTCCCGGTGCGCGGCGCGGCTGCCGGTCGAGGTCATCTGCGACATGCTCGGCATCCCCGTCGAGCACCACCGCCGGGTCGTGGAGTGGACCAACGTCATCGTCGGGTACAGCGACCCCGAGTACGTGGGCGCCACCGTCGAGTACGGCGGCGACGGGCCGCGGCTGGGGCGGCTCGCCACGCTCCGCATGCTGGGCACGATCGCGTCGGCGGGGTGGCGGCTGCACCGGCTGGCGTTCAAGCTCGGCCGGGAGCGCCGCGCCAACCCCACGGGCGACCTGACCTCGGCCCTGGTGAACGCCAACGTCGACGGCGAACGCCTGAGCCCGCGCGAGTTCGCCGCGTTCTTCCTCCTGCTCGTCGTCGCCGGCAACGAGACCACGCGCAACGCCATCGCGCACGGGCTGAAGCTGTTCACCGAGCACCCGGACCAGCGCGAACTGCTGCTGGAGGACTTCGACGGCCGCATCGCCGGGGCCGTCGAGGAGATCGTCCGCTACAGCAGCCCCGTCATCTTCATGCGCCGCAACGTCACCCGCGACTACGAGATGAACGGCCACACCTACCGCAAGGGCGAGCGGGTGACGCTGTTCTACTGGTCCGCCAACCGCGACGAGGCGGTCTTCGCCGACCCCGACCGCTTCGACATCCTGCGCTCACCGAACCCGCACGTCGGCTTCGGCGGCCCCGGCCCGCACTTCTGCCTGGGCGCCAACCTGGCCCGCCGCGAGATCACCGTGATGTTCCGCGAGCTGTTCACCCGCCTGCCCGACATCGCCGCCGGCGAACCCGACCGCCTCATGTCCGGCTTCATCAACGGCTACAAACGGCTGCCGTGCACCTTCACCCGGCCGGCGTCCTGACGCGGAGGGACGGCCCCCCCGGTCCGTCCCTCCGCATCACGGACCGTAGCTAATCAGATGTGACGGGTCCTCTGCCCTGGCTTCGGAGTAAGAGTCGACGTGTACTTCTCGCCATCAGGAAGTGGCTTGCCGTGGGGAAGTACCGTCCCCCGCCCGGCGGACGAAGGACAATGATCACGCGTCCCCGAGGATGGAGTGAGCGGTGCCCGACGACAGGCCGAAGTTCTTCGATTCCGCGTTGTTCGCCCCGGCGATGAAGGCCCTCACGCGCGGGCACGTCGCACTCTTCCGCGCCACCGGCGGACGGCTCGGGAGCCGTTTCCGTTTCGGCAGCGCCTTCCCGTCCGGAGTGCCGGTCTGCCTGCTCACCACGCGCGGCCGCAAATCCGGGAAGCCGAGGACGATGGCGCTGCTGTACCTCCCGGACGGCGACCGCGTCATCCTGGTCGCGTCCAGGGGAGGGACGGGGCGCCATCCCCAGTGGTACCTGAACCTCGAAGCGAACCCGAAGGTGGCCGTCCAGACGGGCCGCCGGCCCCGCCCGATGATCGCCCGCATAGCGGAGGGCGACGAGCGCGCCGGCCTGTGGCGCCGCCTGGTCGAGTTCTATCCCGAGTACGGCGACTACCAGCGCTGGACCGACCGCGCCATCCCGGTCGTCATCTGCGAACCCGCCTGATCATCCGGGCGGACGGTTCGGCTCCGGCGGCGCACGGACCACCACCCGCGAACCCGGGCCGGCGAGCGCCTCTGGGCGTGTGGGCTGCGGGTTCGGGTGGAAGGGATCTTGACGTGGGGGGTGCGTTGCGCCGAGGTTTGTGGTGTGCGAAGGGCGCTGTTGGGATCTCGTGTGCTTCGCGTCCTGTTTGCGGCCTTCGTTTCGCTTGTCACGCTTGCCGGTGGCGCGGTGGCCGTCCGGGCACAGGATCCGCGGAGCCCGACCGTGCGGTCGCCGGACGGGGTTCTGGCGCTGGCGGTGTCCGCCGAGGGCGGGCGGCTCGGGTACTCCGTCAGCCGGGGCGGGTCCGTCCTGGTCGGATGGTCCGTCCTGGGGCTGAGGCTCACCGACGGGTCGGTGCTCGGCGGCGACGTGGAGGTGACCGGCGCCCGGGTCACCGCCGGGGACGGCACGTGGCGGCCGCTGTGGGGCGCCGACTCGCGGGTGCGTGATCACTACCGGGAGCTCACCGTCCGGCTGCGGCAGGCCGGCGGGAGGGTCTTCAACGTCATCGCGCGCGCCTACGACGACGGGGTGGCGTTCCGTTACCAGGTGCCGGAGCAGGCCGGCCTGCGGTCGCTGGAGATCGTGGACGAGGCCACCGAGTTCGCCCTCGCCGGGAACCCGACCGCCTGGTGGACGCGGCGGGACTTCGACACTGACGAGAACACCTGGCAGTCGTCCCCCTACAGCGCCATGGGGGCGTCCAATACCCCGGTGACCTTCCGGTACGAGGACGGTACCTACCTGTCGATCCATGAGGCGGATCTGGACGACTACGCGGCCATGACCGTGGCACCGGATCTCGGGCGGCTGCGGGTCGAGCTCGTGCCGACGCCCGGGCGCGCGGCCGCCGTCATCACCCGTACCGGCCGCGCCACCCCGTGGCGGGTGCTGACCATCGCCGGGAACGCGGGCGGGCTGATCGAGTCGCACCTGGTGGAGAACCTCAATCCGCCGTGTGCGATCTGCAAGGGGGACACGTCGTGGATCAAGCCGATCAAGTACGCCGGCATCTGGTGGCTGATCCAGCACGGGCAGGCCACGTGGAAGCCGGGGCCGCGGCACGGGGCGACGACCGAGCGCGCCAAGGAGTACATCGACTTCGCGGCGGAACACGGCATTGAGGGCCTGCTCGTCGAGGGGTGGAACCGGGGGTGGGAGGGCTCGTGGGCCGACCAGGACTTCACGCAGGCCACCCCGGACTTCGACCTCCCCGGGGTCGTCGCGTACGGGAAGAGCAAGGGCGTCGAGTTCATCGTCCACAACGAGACCGGCGCGGGGGTCGAGAACTACGAGCAGCAGCTCGACGCGGCGTTCGCGCTGTACGAGCGGCTCGGCATCCACTACGTGAAGACCGGCTACGTCGGGAACATCACCGGGCACCACCACTACGACCAGCGGATGGTCAACCACTACCGGCTCGTCCTCGAAAAGGCCGCGCGGCATCGCATCAACGTCGACTGCCACGAGTGCGTCCACGCGACCGGGGAGGCCCGGACGTTCCCCAACGCCCTCGCCAGGGAGGCCGTGCGCGGGCAGGAATGGGACGCCATCGGGGACGGCAACACCCCCGAGCACACCCTCATCCTGCCCTTCACGCGCATGCTGTCCGGCCCGATGGACTACACGCCCGGGATCATGGACGTCCTGTGGGACCCGCGCCGCGACGGGCACCGGGTGCACACCACCGCGGCCAAGCAGCTCGCTTACTACGTCACCTACTTCTCGGGCATGCAGATGGCCGCCGACCTGCCCGAGCACTACGCGAGGTCGCCCGGACTCAAGTTCATCGAGGACGTGCCGGTCACGTGGGACGAGACCAGGGTGCTCTCAGCCGGGATCGGCGACCATCTGGTCGTCGCGCGGCGCTCGGGCGCGGACTGGTACGTCGGCTCCATGACGGGGGACCGGGCGCAGACGCTGCGCTACCCGCTGTCCTTCCTCGGCAAGGGCACGTGGACCGCGGAGTCCTACTCCGACGCGGGAGACGATGACGCGGGGCTCGACGTCCGCCGGTCCGCCGTCACCCGCGACGACGCCTTCACCGCCGTCCTCAAGAGCGGCGGCGGCCAGGCCGTCCGGTTCCGGCGCGTGACGTGAGCGCCGCCGGCGAAGGCGTCAGGCGTCGCCGGATTCGCGGGCGGCGAGGCGGCGGGCGAGCTCGTCGCGTTCGCGGGTCACTTCGGCCAGCCGGTGCTGCAGCTCGAAGATGCGGCGGATGGCGGGCAGGGTCATGCCGTCGCCCATCATGGTGACGACCTCCTGGATGCGCCCGATCTCGTGCCGGCTGTAGCGGCGCTGCCCGCCGGCGGAGCGCTGCGGCGAGACGACGCGGTGGACGTCGATGCGGCGCAGGAACGCCTGCTGCACGTTGAGCATCTCCGCGACTTGGCCGACGGTGAACAGGGCGGCGTGCTCGTCGTCGATCGGCAGGGTCATGGGGGTTCCTCCTTCACCTGCGCCGCGATCACCAGAACGGCCCCGGCGCGCTCGGGGGGACCGGCGCGGGCCGGGGCCGGCTCCGGAACCGTGGCGGTCAGCTCTTGATCGCCTTCAGGGCGTCGCCCTGCTGGACGGCGACCTTGCGGGGCCGGGCCTGCTCCAGGACCGGGATGCGGACGGCGAGGACGCCGTTGTTGTAGGCCGCCTCGATGCCGTCGGCGTCCAGGTGCTCCGACAGGTAGACCCGGCGGGTGAACGAGCCCATCGCCCGCTCGCGGACGAACACGCGCTCGTCCTCGCCGAACTCCTCCTCGCGCCGCGCGGTCACCGAGAGCACGCCGCGGTCCACGGTGACCTCGATCGAGCCGGGGTCGATGCCCGGCAGGTCGAACCGCAGGACGACGTCGTCGGCGCGGCGGATGCCGTCCATCGGCATGAGGTTCCCGTCGGCCAGCCCGCTGAACTGCCGGACGGCCCGGTCGAACTGGCGCTCGAACTCCTGCACGAACGGGTCGATCGACGTCAGCAACATGCCATCACCTCCGAAGATCGTCGGCGCCTGGCGGGCGCCGATGTCCTGCTCCTCGCAGAAGAGGAAACCTTCAACTTCATTTATAGGTTACTTCGCGCACCATGTCAACCCGCACCGCCTCCGAGTCGGGAGTCCGCCCGGTGCACGCGGTCGCTCGACGGCCGCTGTCCGGGTGGCCGGGTCGGCGTCGCAGGCCGCGGGATGTTACTTGATCTGCGGACTCGGCAATACATCTAGTGGAGGCGGACACCGCGGAGCCTCCGTCAAGCTGAGGAAGCACTTGACAACTACCTATAGCTTCGGCTATAGGAACAATAGAAGCGGTCAATGACCTGGTGGCGCTGAGAGTGGTTCCGGGGAGTGATCGACATGGCGGTCTCGGGCACCCTGCCGGCGGGCGCAAGGTTCGCGGACCTGATCCGCGCCGACGACCAGTGGGTCCGGGACGCGTTCGACGCCCTGGTCGCGGCGAACTTCGGCGCCTCACCCGGCAGGCCCGGTCCGCCCGCGCCTCCCCGCACGCCGCCGTCCGGTCGGCCGTACCCATATCCCCCCGGTGTCCCCGACGCCCCGATGCCGGGCCGGCCCGGCCGCGCGGCCGGGCGGCGGCGTCCGCCGCGCCGCCAGCGCTCCCCTCCGATTTCCGCGAAGACGTCCCGTCCCGATCGTCAGGGAAAGGAGGGACCCAGCAGCATCGGACCAGTCCGTATATCGCCATTCCTCAGCTTCGGACCAGATCGGCGGCGGCGCCGGGGCGGGCGCCGCCGCCGATCTCCTCGTGCGCGGGACGCCTAGAACGGCGTGCAGCGGGTAGTGTGGCGTTCAGAAGTTCCGTCCTGTGTCCGCGGATCGGCCACGGAGTGCTGTCCGAGGTGATCGCACATGGCGAACGACCAGCGCGCGACCAGGGTCGCGGCCGCCCGGCGCGCCCCGAACTCGATGACGACGATCTTCCCTTCCGGCCCGTCCGCTCGCGGACGGCGTCCGGGGTCGGCCGTGGTGCCTCCACATCTTGTTCCTGCGGTTCTCTCGTTCAAGGATGTGGAGCATGTTGCATATCGACACCCGAGCGCTGGACGCCAGCCTGGAAGTGCTGCGCAAGGCGCAGCACGAGGCTGACGTCGCCCGCGTTCTCCAACGGGTGGTCGGCTCGGTCGGGCGCCTGTTCGGCCACGACGGCGCCGGAATCATGCTCATCGACGACAAGGAGCAGTTGCTCTACGTGGCCGCCTCGGACGAGGTCGGACGATCTCTGGAGGAGGCCCAGGCGCACGCCGACCAGGGGCCCTGCTACGACACCTACGTCGAAGGCCGGCCCGTCTCCACCAAGGACGTGCGCTCCGATCCCCGCTGGCCGCAACTCGTGG
Organism: Spirillospora sp. NPDC127506; assembly: GCF_040302145.1. Taxonomy (NCBI): domain Bacteria; kingdom Bacillati; phylum Actinomycetota; class Actinomycetes; order Streptosporangiales; family Thermomonosporaceae; genus Spirillospora; species Spirillospora sp. NPDC127506. The sequence continues at coordinate 293,601 of NZ_JBEORG010000002.1, forward strand.
ACGTGCTGGACGAGCGGGTGCGCGCGGTCGCCGGAGTCCCGCTCCTGCTGGGCGGCAGCCCGGTCGGCACGCTGAACGTCTACCGGTCCCAGCCCTACGGGTGGGACGACTCGGACATCGCGGCGCTGCACGCCTACGCCGGGCTGATCGGTGAATTCATGGCCGCGGCGCTGTCGTCCCATGAGCACAGCACCACGGCCTCACAGCTCCAGTACGCGTTGGACTACCGGGTGGTCATCGAACGCGCCATCGGCTACCTCATGGCCACCCACCGCCTGGACGCCGTCTCGGCGTTCAACCTGCTGCGCAAGCAGGCGCGGGACAGCCGCCGCCGGGTCGCCGACCTGGCCGCCGAGATCCTCAGCGACGGCGCCGCCTAGCCACGGCGCACCGGCGCGCCCCCACGGCCGTCCGGTGCGCTCCCCCAACCCGACCTTCCATCCGATACCTCGGTCCGGTCCCTGTCCCTGCCCGGTCGGAGATTCCCTCACCTCTTTGGAGGCTCTATGACCCAGGCAGACAGGTGCCCCCCCGGCACCCTGCAATCCACACCCGCCCAACCCCCCGGCGGGCCGGCCGAAAGACCCGCCACCTACGCGGGCGGCACCCTGCTGCTCTCCATCGGCGCCCTCTCCGACGGGACGACCGTGGAACTGCGGCTGACCGGCGAGCTCGACGTGAGCGGCGCCGACACGCTGCGCCGGCACATCGAGGACGTGATCGTCGAGCACGATCCGCACCGGCTGCTGCTGGACCTCTCCGGACTGACCTTCGCCGACTCCAGCGGCCTCGCCGCGATCGTGTGGGCGCACAAGGCGATGACCGCGCGCGGGCGCCAGCTCCGCCTGCAGCACCCGCAGGGGCGCGTGCTCCGCGTCCTGCACATCACCGGCCTCCACACCCGCCTGCACATCACAGAGTCGACCCCGGTCGGCCCCCGGAGCGCCGCCGGGGCGCACCGCCGCCTCGCGCGCTGACCGTCACGGCCCGCCGGCGGCGCCCCGCGAGACGGCGCGGAACGCGGTCGGCGGCATCCCGGTGCGCTGCTGGAAGAACGCGCTGAACGACGTCTGGTAGCTGAAGCCGAGGCGCTCGGCGATCGCGGACGGCGGCAGGTCGGTGTGCGAGAGCAGGCGCTTCGCCTCCAGCAGGAGCTGGTCGTCGATGAAGCGCTTGGCGCCGCATCCCGTCGCGGCCCGGGTGGCGCGGGTCAGGGTCCGGACGCTGTAGCCGAGGCGGGCCGCGTAGTCGGCGACGCGGTGGCTGGAGGAGAGGTCCTCGCCGACGGCCTGCTGGAAACGCCGGAACACCTCGTTGTCGGCGGCCGGGTCGCCCGGCCCGCCGTTCAGGTGGGTCAGCCGCAGCAGGATGACTCCGAGCAGGTGGCGCATGACGTCGATGTGCGCTTCGAGGGGGAGGTCGGCGAGACGTCCGGCCTCGTCCTCCAGGAGGCGGAGCGTGCCGTCCAGCGCGGCCTTCTGCGGGCCCGCCGGGGTCAGTGGACGGTGGTGGACGCGCAGGTCGAGGCCCACGGCCTCGCGGGTCGCGGCGTCCGGGAAGTCGGAGGTGAACAGCACGACCGTCGCCTCGGCCCGGGTGAGGTCGCCCATGTAGCGGTGGATCTGGCCGGGGCGCATCCAGAACCAGCTCCCGGCCGGCACGCGGTACTCGTTGAAGTCGACCGAGCAGTGCACCGTGCCCGCCTTCACGGCGATGAACTCGTGGAACACCGGACGCCGCGGAGCGTAGATGTCGACCTCGTGGCCCCGGGCGCGCTCCATCAGCCGGGGCAGGTCCAGGACCTCCACGCCGGGAGGCGCGCCCGCGGCGGGACGGTACGGGATCTGCGGAATGTCCGCCCGCAGAGGTTGTCCGTTTTTCTTCATCCGCTGTCCTTGATCTATGACAGCGATTATCTGACCCCGCCTTAGCGTGAGTCGCGGCGCCGGACAGGCGTGACCGAAATCTCAGGGGAGTGGACGGCCATGCGACTCATCGTCGGGATGACCGGCGCGACGGGGGCGGTGCTGGGCGTCCGGCTGCTGGAGCACCTGGCCCGGCTCCCGGACGTCGAGACGCACCTCGTCCTGTCGCGGTGGGCGCGGGCGACCGTCGAGCTGGAGACCGGGCTGTCGGCGCGGGAGGTCGGCGCGCTCGCCGACGCCGTGTACGCGCCCGACGACCAGGGCGCGCCCATCTCGTCCGGCTCCTTCCGGACGGACGGCATGGTCATCGCCCCGTGCTCCATGAAGACGCTGGCGGCGATCCGGACCGGCTACTCGGACGGGCTCGTCGCGCGGGCCGCCGACGTGGTGCTGAAAGAGCGGCACCGGCTCGTCCTCGTCCCGCGGGAGACGCCGCTCAGCGAGATCCACCTGGAGAACATGCTCACGCTGTCCCGCATGGGCGTGCGGATGGTGCCGCCGATGCCCGCCTTCTACAACCATCCCGAAACGGTGGACGACATCGTCGACCACATCACGGCCAGGGTCCTCGACCAGTTCGACCTGCCCGCCCCGGCACGCCGCTGGACGGGAATGCGGGCCGCCCGTGAAAGGAACAACAAACATGCCCTTTGACGACCTGCGGAGTTTCCTGGAGACCCTCGACAAGGAGGGGCAGCTGCTGCGCATCACCGACCAGGTGATGCCCGAGCCCGACATCGCCGCCGCGGCCAACGCGGCCTGCCGGATGGGCGACGGCGCCCCTGCCCTGTACTTCGACAACGTCGCCGGATTCACCAGCGCGCGCATCGCCATGAACGTCCACGGGTCGTGGGCCAACCACGCGCTCGCGCTGGACCTTCCCAAGGGGACGGGCGTCAAGGAGCAGGTCGGCGAGTTCAGCCGCCGCTGGGACGCGTTCCCCGTCGCACCCGAATGGCGGGACTCCCCGCCGTGGGCGGAGAACGTCATGGACGGCGACGACGTGAACATTTTCGAAGTGCTGCCCCTCGTCCGGCTGAATGACGGCGACGGCGGCTTCTACATCGACAAGGCCGCCGTCGTCTCCCGGGACCCCGAAGACCCGGAAAACAGCGGCAAGCAGAATGTCGGCATCTACCGCATCCAGGTGAAGGGGAAACGCAAGCTGGCGCTCCAGCCCGTCCCGATGCACGACATCGCGCTGCAACTCCGCAAAGCCGAAGAGGCCGGCGAAGATCTGCCCGTCGCCATCACCATCGGCAACGACCCGGTCATCTCCATCGCCGCGTCCACCCCGATGCGCTACGACGAGAACGAGTACGAGCTGGCGGGCGCGCTGCGCGGCGCGCCCGCCCCGATCGCCGCGGCGCCGCTGACCGGGCTGCCCGTCCCGTGGGGGTCGGAGGTCGTGATCGAGGGCGTCATCGAGGGCCGCAAGCGCGAGATCGAGGGGCCGTTCGGCGAGTTCACCGGGCACTACTCGGGCGGGCGCAACATGACCGTCATCCGCGTCGACCGGATCTCCCACCGCACCGACCCGGTCTTCGAGCACCTCTACATCGGCATGCCGTGGACGGAGGTCGACTACCTGATCGCCGCCAACACCTGCGTGCCGCTGTACCAGCAGCTCAAGGCCGAGTTTCCGGAGGTGCGCGCGGTCAACGCCATGTACACGCACGGCCTCGTCGTCATCGTCTCCACCGCCAAGCGCTACGGCGGCTTCGCCAAGGCCGTCGGGCTGCGCGTGCTGAGCACCCCGCACGGGCTCGGCTACGCCGCCACGGTCGTCGTCGTGGACGAGGACGTCGACCCGTTCGACCTCCCGCAGGTCATGTGGGCCGTGTCCACCAAGATGAACCCCGCCGGCGACCTGATCCGGGTGCCGAACATGCCCGTGCTGGGCCTCGCGCCGCAGGCGACCACGCCCGGCATCACCGACAAGCTCGTCATCGACGCCACCACCCCCGTCGCCCCCGACCCGCGCGGAAACTACGGGAACCAGGTCCGCGACCTGCCCGAGGCCGCCGAATGGCTGACCCGCCTCCGCGCCCTGGCCGCCGATCGCTGAACGGAGTCCTGACATGATCTGCCCGCGTTGCGCGCACGAGGAGATCGGGCTGCTGTTCGCCTCCCCCGTCCCCGGGGTGTGGGAGGTGCTGCAGTGCGAGCGCTGCCTGTACTGCTGGCGCACGACCGAGCCCGACCGCCGCACCCGCCGCGACCGCTACCCCGACGCCTTCAAGCTGACCGCCGAGGACATCGCGTCCGCCCCGGAAGTGCCGGCCGTCCCGCCGCTGAAGAACCGATGACCGGCGCGTTCCGCGATGCGCTGGCCGCCTGCACCGTGCTCAACCTCGCCTACGCGGACGCGGACGGCCCGCAGGTCTGCGCGGTCTTCTTCGCCCCGGCCCCGGACGGCGGCCTGGTGTTCGTCAGTTCGCGCGAGACCCGGCACGGCCGCCATCTGGCGTCCGACCCCGGAGGCGTTCCGGTGGCCTTCACCGTCCAGGCCGACGACCAGGACTGGCGGACGCTGCGCGGCGTCCAGGGGCGCGGCCTCTGCCGCCGCCTGACCGGCGCTGACCTGGACGCCGCCCGCGCCGCCTACGCCGCCCGCTTCCCCTTCGCGGCGGACGACGCCGGGCCGGCCCGGGCGCTGGCGGCGGCCGACCACTGGGGCGTCCGCCCGGCGTGGCTCCGGCTCATCGACAACTCGCGGGGCTTCGGCCACAAGACCGAATGGCCGTAGAGCGACGCCGGTCACATTCGGGGCCCGCCATTCCGATCGTCCATTTGCCGGGTGCGCCGTAAATCCGGGGACGCCGCCCGGATAAGGGGGACGTTGGTCCCGCTGAAAACGGACCGAACGGGCCTACGGCGAAATCGCCCCCCGGAGTTGAGTAGGAGGTGAAAGAAACCGGCGACGTGATGGAAGGTGAGACGGCGATGGCAGTCTCAGAGCACAAGACGCACGCGGGCCGCAGCACTCTGATCCGGGTGGTGACCCCCAAACCGCTGACCGAGACGCCCGCCGCCCGCTACATCTGGGCCGCGGCCCGGCTGGCGCTCGGCTGGGTGTTCGCCTGGGCGTTCGTGGACAAGCTGTTCGGGCTGGGCCACGAGACCCCGGCGGGCAAGGGATGGCTGGACGGCGGAAGCCCGACCGAGGGGTTCCTGGCGCACGCGCCCAAGGGCCCGTTCGCGGGGTTCTACAACGACCTGGCCGGCGCGGCCTGGGCCGACTGGCTGTTCATGATCGGCCTCGCCGGGATCGGCGCGGCGCTGCTGCTCGGCATCGGGATGCGGATCGCCGCCGCCGCGGGCGCGGCGCTGCTGGTCCTGATGTGGACGGCGGTCCTGCCCCCGGAGAACAACGTCTTCATGGACGACCACCTGATCTACGCACTCCTGATCGTCGGGCTGGCCCTGGTCAGCGCCGGCGACACCCTGGGCCTCGGCCGCTGGTGGGGCAAGACCCGCCTGGTCGAACGGCTCCCGTTCCTCAAGTGACACCCATCCGAGAGGCGCCCGCCGCGGCGGGCGCCTTTTCGCGTGCCCGGAGCGCACCGCATTTCCGGCGGCGCCGCCAGGTGTGAATTCCGGGTGGCGGGTAGCCATACCGGTGTTTCGCCGGTCGTGATCGACCGCCGGTTCGTCGGAAGGGCTGCACCATGACCGCTGATACGCGCGTCGGGACCATCACCACGAGAATTCCGGCGCGCCTGGACCGGCTGCCCTGGTCGCGGTTCCACTGGATGATCGTCGTCGGCCTGGGGACGGTGTGGATCCTCGACGGCCTCGAGGTCACCATCGTCGGGTCCGTCGCGGCGCGGCTCACCGAGTCGGGCAGCGGGATCGGGCTGACCGCGGGCGACATCGGGGTCGCGGCGGCGATCTACGTCGCGGGCGCGTGCCTCGGCGCGCTGTTCTTCGGGCAGCTCACCGACCGGTTCGGCCGCAAGAAGCTGTTCATCCTCACGCTCGCCGTCTACATCCTCGCCACGGTGGCGACCGCGTTCGCGTTCGCGCCCTGGTACTTCTTCGCGTGCCGGTTCGTGACCGGGATGGGCATCGGCGGCGAGTACGCGGCGATCAACTCGGCGATCGACGAGCTGATCCCGGCCCGCAACCGCGGCCGCGTCGACCTCGCGATCAACGGCAGCTACTGGGTGGGGTCCGCGCTCGGCGCCCTCGCCGCGGTCCTCTTCCTGAACACCTCGATCTTCGCCCAGGACATGGGCTGGCGGTACGCGTTCGGCATGGGCGCCGTCCTCGGGCTGGCGATCATGCTCGTCCGGCGGCACGTCCCGGAGAGCCCGCGCTGGCTGTTTATCCACGGCCGCGAGGAGGAGGCCGAGCGGATCGTCGACGACATCGAGGCGGAGGTGCGCGAGCAGACCGACCACGTCCTGGACGAAGCGGGCGAGAGCATCACCGTCCGGCAGCGCAAGGCCATCCCGTTCCGGGAGATCGCCCAGGTCGCGGTCAAGGTCTACCCGAAGCGGGCGACGCTCGGGTTCGCGCTGTTCGTCGGGCAGGCGTTCCTGTACAACGCGGTGACGTTCGACCTCGGGACGATCCTGAGCAAGTACTTCGACGTGGCGTCCGGGGCGGTGCCGTACTACATCGCCCTGTTCGCCATCGGCAATTTCCTCGGCCCGCTGCTGCTCGGACGGATGTTCGACACGGTGGGCCGCAAGCCGATGATCTCCGGCACGTACTTCATGTCGGCCGCGCTGACGATCCTGCTGGGCGTCTTCCTGTGGACGGAGGCGCTGTCGAACTGGTCGTTCATCCTGCTCGTCTGCGTGACGTTCTTCTTCGCCTCGGCGGGCGCCAGCTCCGCCTACCTGACGGTCAGCGAGATCTTCCCGATGGAGACCCGGGCCCTCGCCATCGCGTTCTTCTACGCGGTCGGCACGGCGGTCGGCGGCATCACCGGGCCGCTGATCTTCGGCAGCTTCATCGACAGCGGCATGGTGAGCCGGGTCGCCATCGGCTTCCTCATCGGCGCCGTGATCATGATGCTCGGCGGCATCGCCGAGGTGGTCTACGGCGTCCGCGCCGAGCAGGCGTCGCTGGAGAACATCGCCAAACCCCTCACCGTCCACGAGGCGGACGAGGAAGAAGCGCCGGCCGGTGAGGAAGCGGAGGCGGCCGGCGGCGGCCCGGGGCGCCACGCCGCGCTGGAGGCGCGGCGGCACGCCGAGGAGACCCGGGCGCGCGCCGCCGAGCACCGCGCCGCCATCCACGAGCTCAGGCCGCGCGCGGAGGAGGGGGGCGACGGCGCCGCCGCCCGGCTGCGCGCCGAGGAGGTCCTCGCGCAGATCGCCGAGTGGGACGCCGAACGCCTCATCGAGGAGGCCGCCGCCCACGACGAGCGCGACGCCGCCGAGCGCGCCGGCGCCGGCGCCGAGCGGGCGAGCGCCCTGGAGCGCGCCGCGGCGGCGGACGAGCGTGCTCGCGCGCTGCGCGAGCGGTCGGAGGCGCTGGCCGCCGAGAACGACCGGGACTCCGAGGTGCACGCGGCGCTCGCGGAGGCGGCGGCGGAGCGGGCGCGGGCCCGCGAGCAGCGGGCCATGGCCGCCGAGACCCGCGGCCGCGCCGAAGGGCTCGACGGGACCGAGGCCGAGATCGCGCTCGGCCAGGCCGAGACCTACGACGAGTGGGAGCGCATGCACACCGAGCTGGCGCTCGCGCACGCGGCCCGCGCCGAAGGAGACGGCGACGCGGCCGAGAGGCATCAGCGGGAGGCCGGCGTCCACCGGATGCGCGCCGAGTCCGCCGCCGACCGGATGGAGGCCGCGCAGCACCGCTCCACCGCGGAGTCGCTGGCCGCGGAGTCCGGCTCGATGGAGCAGGAGGAGCGCGAACGCGCCGCGGCGGCCGAGCGGGAGCGGGCGGCCCGCGAGCGCGACGAGCGCATCCGCCGGCGGGTCCTGCGCCGCGAGCGGGAGGAGCGCGCGGGGCTGCGCCGGTTCCGTCCCGGCCCCGGCCGCGCGTTCTACTCGCCGACGATGATGACCGGGTGGACGACCGACTGGGCGTCCGACGCCGACCTCGCCCTCGACCGGGAGGTCAACACCATCGCGCAGGCGCTCGCCGAGCACGGGCCGACGCCGCGCAACCGGCTCGCCGACCTGGTCGGCGCGCGCTACTGGGGGCCGGGGCGGTTCCGCGCCGCGCTGCGCGAGGCCGTCCACGAGGGGCGGGCCAGGCCGCTCGCCCGCAACCGGTACGGGCCTCCCGGGAACACCGGGAGTGAGAGTGAGTGACCCCATGCTGGCCTGCCGGATATTCGGGCACGACTACCAGTTCACCGCCGAGGGCACGACGCTGCGCTGGTCGTGCGTCCGCGGGTGCGGCGCCGGAGGGGCGAAGGAGTACGACACGGCGGCGCGGGCGCAGCGCTACGCCCGCGCCTTCGACCGCAAGGACACCGACGCCCTCGGGCGGCGCGCACCGCTCGTCGGCCTGTTCCCGCTGCGCATGGCCCGCGCCATGCGCGACCGCGTGAGCCGGCGTCAGGACTGAAGGAACGTGTGGGTCTGGCCCGGCTCGATGTAGGACACCTGGTCGCCGAAGCCGCGGCGCTCCATCTCGCGGCGGAAGTCGTCCAGAGGTGACGTGAAGACGCCGTAGTCGCCGTAGTGGACGGGCACGGCGCGCCCGGGGCGGACCGTCTCGAAAAGGTCGGCGCCCTGCTCGGCGTCCATCGTGACGAGGAGCCCGCCGGGCAGCTTGGTCCCGCCCAGGTGGAGGATGGCGAGATCGATGTCCCGGTTCCGCCGGGCGATCTGCCGGATGCCGTCGAACATCAGCGTGTCGCCCGTGATGTAGAGGCGGAACTGCACCTCGCCGGCCGCCGGGGCGAACTCCAGCAGGCTGCCCATCACCGGGGGCAGCAGCATGCGGGCCGGACCGGGCGCGTGCCGTCCCGGCATGGCGGTGATCCGGAGGAGCGCCCCGTCCTTCACCATCGTGTGCGACTCCCAGGAGCGCAGCCCGGTCGCGTGCCGGAACCGGTGCCACCCCTGGAGCCGGCGGGCCGCGTGCGGCGTCGTCACGATCGGCAGGCCGCGGTCGAGCTTCGTGCGCGCCACCCGGTCCCAGTGGTCGCCGTGCAGGTGGGACAGGACGACGGCGTCGAGCCGCGGCAGTTCCTCGATGCGCAGCGCGGGCTCGGTCAGCCGCCTGGACGAAAGCCCGAACCCCAGATAGGCGCGCTGCCCGCGGTGCAGGAAGTTGGGATCGGTCAGCAAGGTGAACGGCCCGCAGCGCAGCAGCGTCGTGGCATTGCCGACGAACTGCATCGTGAGCTGGCGTAGTGCGAGGTCAGGTGCGGTCTTCATGCTCGATTCCCCCCTTTTCGGCCCCGTGATGCCCTGGGGTGCCGCGTCGAATCCTGGGCGGGACCATGCGCAGGCCACGGGCGATGTCCCCCGCACTGGACGGATACCGTTCGGTGCCGCGGCATCGCCTCGGGCGGACAGAGGCCTCATAATTCGTGCATCACAAGTTGTGGCAATGGAGGCGAAGCGTGAGCGACATCGAGCAGGCTCCACCCGGGGTGGACAGCACGGTCCCCAGCCCCGCTCGAATGTACGACTACATCCTCGGCGGCACGGCCAACTACGAGGTCGACCGCCAGGCCGTCGAGAAGGTCCGCGCGCACATGCCCGACCTGGAGGACGCGGCGTGGGCGAACCGCGGGTTCCTTCAGCGCTCGGTCAAGTGGCTGGCCGAGAACGGCATCCGGCAGTTCATCGACATCGGCGCCGGCCTGCCCACCGGAAACAACACCCACGACGCCGTGCAGAGGGTCGCGCCCGACGCGCGGATCCTGTACGTCGACAACGACCCGCTCGTCGAGATCCACGCGAAGTCCCTGCTGGAGGGGGTGCCGGGGACGGCGTTCATCACCGCCGACTTCCGCGACCCGGAGGGTCTGCTCGGCCACGAGCAGACCCGGGCGATGATCGACTTCACGCAGCCGGTGGCGCTCCTCCTGGTCACCGTGACCCACTTCGTGTCGGACGAGGACGACCCGTGGGGCCTCGTCCGGCGGTACGTCAGCGAGATCGCGCCGGGCAGCTACATCGCGCTGTCCGCGATCAGCAGCGACCGCCAGGTCAGCGAGGAGCTCGACCAGGTGACCGCGGTGTACGCCAAGTCGTCGTCCCAGGGCGCCTACCCCCGGCCGCGCGCCGAGATCGAGCGGTTCTTCACCGGTCTGGAGATCGTCCCGCCGTATGAGGGGGCGCCCGCGGAGGTGTGCCACATCGGGGTCTGGGGCGCCGAGGACCCTGACGAGGCCAACAGTGATGGCTCACGGCTGGGTTATGCCGCTGTGGCGAGGAAGCCGGCATGAGGAAGCCGACGGCGGAGGAACTGGGCGTCGATCCGGACGCCCTCGACTGGCAGCGTTCGGGGAGCGACGAGGGCGGCATCGAAGTCGCTTTTGTCAGGGAATGGACGCTTTTGCGTACGTCCGGGGAGCTGATCTCGGTCTTCGACCAGCACGAATGGGCGTGCTTCCTGGACGGCGTCAAGAAGGGCGAGTTCGACCGGGCCGCATCCTGAGGCGGGCTCCCGTGCTGTTACCCGACGGGATTCGTGATGCGCTTCCTGATCCGGCCAAATCTGTGATTCACAAATTCGGAAGGCGTATGCTGATGCCGGCCGTATGTCAAGGGAGGTGGCGCCGATGAGTGAGGCGTACGGCGCCACGATCGCCAAGCGGGGGCTGGCGCGCCGCCTGCGGGAGCTGCGCGTCGAGGCCGGATACACGGCCAACCAGGTCTGCGACCGGCTGAACTGGGGAAGGGGCAAGGTCGGCCGGTTCGAGGCCAACAACTGGGTTCGTCCGGAGCTCAGTGACATCCGCGACCTGGCGCGCATCTACGAGGGCAGCGACCTCGACGAGCTCGAGGAACTCGCGACGCGCGCCAGGCAGCGGGCCTGGTGGCGTGACTACCCGGACGTGTTCCACAACGAGTTCCCCGGCTACGAGGGGGACGCGTCGCGGATCCGGGTGGTCATGCCGCTGGTGCTGCCGGGGCTCCTGCAGACCCTCCCGTACATGCAGGCGCTGCTGAGCACCGGGCAGCAGTCGCCGGAGTGGCGCGAGCAGGCGCTGCGGGCCCGGCTGCGGCGCCAGCAGATCCTCGACCGCGACGACGGCAACGCGCCGGAGCTGGTCGCGCTGATCACCGAGGCGTCCCTGATGTACGAGTGGGGCGACCCCGGCGACCGCCGCGCCCAGCTGCGCCACCTGCTGACCATGTCCGGCCGGCCGAACGTCGAGCTGCGGCTGCTGCGCCTGTCGGACGGCCTGCACCCCGGCATGTCGACCCTGGTCAACATCTTCGACTTCCCCGGCGACGAACCGTCCATGGTCTTCCTGGAGAACGACGCCGACATCCAGGAGATCGACGACGCGAGCAAAGTGGAGGCGTATGGCGAGATCTTCGAAGAGATCCGCGCGGCGGCGCTGAGCCCCGCCGACACCGCGGTTCACCTGGAGGCACTCATCGCGAAGCTGGAGTAAGAACTCATGGACCTCTCTCAGGCACGGTGGTTCAAGGCCACCGCGAGCGCGAGCAGCAACGGGGGGTGCGTCGAGGTCGCCGACCTGGACACCGCCACCGGGCTGCGCGACAGCAGGACGCCGGAGGCCGGGGCGCACGTCGTGCCCCGATCCGTCTTCGCCGCGTTCCTCGAAGACGTGCGGGCGGGCAGGTACGACCGCTGACTGACCGGGCCGCACACACGATCCCCCAGGGCGGCACCCCTGGGGGATCTTCATGTGTGCGGCCCTCTCTCAGGCGCGGTCAACGCTACAGCGCCGCGGCCCGGCCGTCCCATGTCCGCCGGTACACGCTTGCGGAACCGGACGGCAACGTGGTTTGGACGCTTTGGGGCACATCGGTGAACGTCTCAACTTCAAATGCATGATCCTTGCCGTCTGCCGCGCCAGACGGCCAGAAATGTGCGAAGCTGGGTTCTGTGATTCACACATAGCGAGTCGCGAACCGTTGAGGTTCAAGCCGCGAATGCCTGAATCGCGAATGTCTCCGTAACCACCGAGGTGGCGTCATGACGAAGGCCGCAGCGACGTGCGGGATTCCGTGGAGGCTGGAGAACGGCGGCTGCGCCGCCCTGCCGCTGCCCGCGGACGACTCCATCGCCAGGGTCGCCCGCGCGCACGTCACCGGCCTTCTCCCCGCGCTCGGGCTCTGCGTCCAGGACGTCGACGACGTCATCCTCATGGTCAGCGAGCTGGCCACGAACGTCTTACAGCACGCCACGCCCGGCGACGGGCAGTCCGGCGCCGAGCTGTGGGTCTACCAGCGGACGGACGGGCGGGGCCGGGACGAGCTCGTCGTCAAGGCGTTCGACACGCTGCGCTCCTGGCGTCCCCAGGCGCCCGCCGGGCCGATGCTCGAACACGGCCGCGGCCTGGAGATCATCGACCTGCTGACCCAGGGGCGGTGGGGGCACCACCCGTCCCGCTCCCGGCTCCGGACGCCGGCCGTCCGGGGGAAGGCGACCTGGTTCGCGCTGCCCTTGCCGCGCACCGCCCGCCGCCACCGGCGCACCGTCCGGATGGACGAGCCGCACGCCGCCAAGGACCTGCACGCGCTGCTCCTCCAGCGCGGCATCGACGAGCTCTCACTGCGGGACGAACTCGGCATCTCCCTCCTGTCCGGGCGCGGTGACCTGACCGTCTGGTGCGAGTCGGCGACGTTCCGCTGGTGCGCCGCGTCCGGGGAGTCCGGCAAGCTTCCGATCGAGGACATCACCGAGGTGTGCGAGCAGCTCGTCCGGATCTGGGAGTGCATGCACGACTGAGGCCGCCGGTCGGCCGCCGCATGGCCCGGGGTGGGGGCGGGCCATGCGGCGGCGGGGGGGGGATCAGCCGGCCAGCCCGGCCCGCACCCGGCGGGCCGCCGCGACCAGGTTGCGCAGCGACGCCTCCGTCTCCGGGTAGGCGCGGGTCTTCAGGCCGCAGTCGGGGTTGACCCACAGCCGCCCCGGCTCGACGGCCCGCAGCGCGCGGCGCAGGTTCTCCTCGATCTCCTCGGCGGACGGGACGCGCGGCGAGTGGATGTCGTACACGCCGGGCCCGATGCCGTTCTCGTACCCGGCGGCGCGCAGGTCGCCGACCAGCTCCATGCGCGAGCGGGCCGCCTCCACGCTGGTGACGTCGGCGTCCAGCGCCCCGATCGCGCCGATGATCTCGCCGAACTCCGAGTAGCACATGTGCGTGTGGATCTGGGTGGTGTCCTGGACGCCGGACGTGGCCAGCCGGAACGCGCCGACCGCCCAGTCGAGGTAGGCGGCGCGGTCCTTCCGCTTCAGCGGCAGCAGCTCGCGCAGCGCGGGCTCGTCCACCTGGATGACGCGGATCCCGGCCGCCTCCAGGTCGGCGATCTCGTCCCGGATCGCGAGGGCGACCTGCAGGGCGGTCTCGGCGAGCGGCTGGTCGTCGCGGACGAACGACCAGGCGAGCATCGTCACCGGCCCGGTCAGCATCCCCTTGACCGGCTTGCCCGTCAGCGACTGCGCGTACGCGGCCCACTCGACGGTCATCGGGCGGGGCCGCGAGACGTCGCTGTGCAGGATCGGCGGCCGCACGTAGCGCGACCCGTACGACTGCACCCACCCGTGCTCGGTCGCCGCGTACCCGTCGAGCTGCTCGGCGAAGTACTGCACCATGTCGTTGCGCTCGGGCTCGCCGTGCACGAGGACGTCCAGGCCGAGGTCCTCCTGGAGCGCGATGACGCGGGCGATCTCCCGCTTCATCGCGGCGACGTACTCGTCCTCGCCGATGCGCCCGGCGCGGCGGTCGGCGCGGATCCGGCGGATCTCGGCGGTCTGCGGGAACGAGCCGATCGTGGTGGTCGCGAGATCGGGCAGGCCGAGCGCCTCCCGCTGCGCGGCGTACCGGACGGCGTGCCCGCTGCGCCGCGTCTCGCCCACCGACCCGAGCCGCTCGCGGACCGCCCGGTCGACACCGGCCTCCGGGAGCGGCGCGGCCTCCTGGACGGGGGCGTCCTCCCGCAGGGCCCGCCCGATCGCGACGACCTCGTCGACCTTCTGCCGCGCGAACGCGAGCCGCCCGCGGACCCGCGGGTCGAGCGCGGTCTCCCGGTCGAGGTCGAGCGGTACGTGCATCAGCGAGCAGGACGTCCCGACCACGATCTGATCGACGAGCCCCAGCACGGACGCGCACGTGGACAGCGCCTTCCGTACGTCGGTGCGCCAGACGTTCCGCCCGTCGACAACGCCCGCCACGAGCGTCTTGCGCGGTAGCCCGCCCACCGATGCGAGCACGTCCACGTTGCCCGGCCCGGCGACGAAATCGAGCGCGACGGCCTCCACGCGGCTCCCGGCCAGCACGCGCAACGCGTCCGCCTCGATGGCGCCGAAGTAGGTGGCGACCATCAGATGCGGCCGGCAGCTCAGCTGCCCGAGCCGCGCATAGGCCCGCGCCAGCGCGCGGATCTCCTCCTCGCCGCGGTCTTCGACGAGCGCGGGCTCGTCCAGCTGCACCCACTGCGCGCCCGACCCCGCCAGCCGCTCCAGGATCTCGGCGTACACGTCCACGAGCCCGTCGAGCAGCTCCAGCGTCCGGAATCCCGGCGCCGACGGCTTCGCCAGCAGCAGATAGGTGAGCGGCCCGATGAGCACGGGCCGCGTCTCGATGCCGAGCGCTTTCGCCTCCCGGTACTCGGCGAGCGGCTTGGCGGCTGCGCCGTCCGCCAGCCGGAACCGCGTGTCCGGCCCCAGCTCGGGGACGATGTAGTGGTAGTTCGTGTCGAACCACTTGGTCATTTCGAGCGGCGGGACGTCCTGGACGCCGCGGGCCATGGCGAAGTACCGGTCGAACCCGTCCAGGTGCCGGTACCGCTCGGGGACGGCGTCGACCAGCACGCTGGCGTCGAGCATCTGGTCGTAGAACGAGAAGGTGTTGGACGGGATCGCGTCGACGCCGGCGTCGCGCAGGCCCGTCCACACCTCGGCGCGCAGCTCGGCGCCGGTCCTGCCGAGGTCGTCGGCGCCCGCCCGTCCCGCCCAGTAGTTCTCGGTGGCGACCTTCAGCTCCCGGTCCGCCCCGATTCGGGGGTATCCGAGGATCGTCGTGTTCATGGCGGCTTCCCTCGCTGTGCCACGGGCGACCCCGGGAACGGCGCGACGACGGGCCGCCGCCGGGCCTTCCCGCGAGGCCGCAGACCACCGCGCACCGGCCGGTGCGCGGGCGGAGGCAGGTCTTCGGACTCGCGGGCACCGCCTCTTCGAGGCGTCCTACTGGCCGTCGCTTCCCAGGCCGCGCGGGCCCAGTGCATATGACGGCGGTCGTTCCCGCTCACCGCTGCGGGGCAGTCCCGGACTCGCACCGGGTTCCCTCTTACGACACTCAAATCGAGCGAACCATCCGCACCACACACCCTACCCACCTCCCACCGCCCGCCCCCGCGGAGTGGGCGGCCGCGCATGGTACAGACGACCGGCTGACCAAGGGAGAGACCCAGCGCGGCTGCGTGACGTTCGAAGTCGGCAAGAAGGCGACGATCGAACGCATCCGCTTCGCCGCGTCGTCCGGCTTCGGCTCCGCCGCCGAATGGAAGGTCGGCTAGTGCCGCCCACCCGGCCGTGAACGGGCGCCGTCGGGCAGGGTGATCATGGGGGCGTTCCGGAATTCGAGGAGGTCCCTGTGCGGCGGAGTTATGTGGTCACGGGCGGTGGACGCGGTGTCGGGCGCGGCATCGTCGAGCGGCTGGTCGCGGACGGCGGCAAGGTCGTCGTGGTCGAACTCGATCCGGCGGCTCTGGAATGGGCGGACGGCCCGGTGATCCCGGTCGTGGGAAGTGCGGCGGAGGAGGACGTCGCCGAGCGCGCGGCCGATCTGGCGCAGGAGGCCGGGACGCTGACCGGGTGGGTGAACAACGCCGCCGTTTTCCGTGATGTGCCTTCACCCTCGGCGGGCGAGATCCTGGATCTGGTCGCGCTCAACTTCAACCCGGCGGTGGTGGGGTGCGTGACCGCCGTCCGCCGTTTCCTGGAGGCCGGGACGGGCGGCGCCATTGTGAATGTCTCGTCCCATCAGGCGCAGCGCCCGGTGCGGGGATCGCTGCCTTATGCGACGGCGAAGGCGGCCATTGAGGGGCTCAGCCGGGCCATGGCCGTCGATTACGGGCCGCATGGCGTCCGCACGAACGTCGTGGCCCTGGGCTCGATCACGACCGGTCGCTATGAGGCGTTCCTGGAAAACCAGGCGCCGGAGGAGAGGGCGCGAATCGAGGAGGAGATGCGGTTGCTCCATCCCCTGGGCCGGGTCGGTCGTCCGGCCGAGGTGGCCGCGGCCGTCGCGTACCTGCTCTCGGACGAGGCGAGTTTCGTGAACGGCGCCGTCCTGCCCGTGGACGGCGGGCGGCACGCGGTCGGCCGGGACCCCGAAGAAGTCCGTGTTTTCCCGGACGACCTGCAGAAACGCGAAAAGTAGGACGCGCCGGCGCCGGGCCCGGTTGACAGCAGACCCAGAGCTGGCCAGGACCTCCCGACCGGCGCGGGATACCGGTACAAATAGGGATTCCATTCCAACCGGCTCGCCGACAAGTGCTCCCGGGGGAAGAAGGGCTCTTCGAAGTACTGCTGACCTTTTCCGCACCGCGGCTCGGCCCTCGCACACGGGGCCGGGCCGCGGTCTTTTCAAGCGGTTTTCGCCTCGGTGACGGCCTCGCGCAGGGCGGCGAGGAACGCCTTGCCGTCGGCGTCGTCGCCGAGGCCGATGTGGAATGAGGAGGGTTCCGGGCTTCCGGACCAGCGTCCGGTCGCGCTGACTCCCGTGTCGAGGCCCCCGGCGAGCGGCGAGCCGATGCTCACGTCCTCCAGCCTGATCGACAGGACGTGGACGCCCCGCTGCTCTCCGGCCACCGCCACCACCAGGTAGCGCGGCAGCAGGAGCGCGATCGTCGTGTGCTCGGTGTCCGGGTCGCCCGATTTCGTCAGCCTCGCCAGCAGGCCCGGCCGCTTCAGCCGGACGCTGCGGGTCGCGCAGCACCGCACCGCGGCGCCCAGCACGTCCCCGAGCTGATGCTCCTCGGCATGCGCGGTGATCGCGTCCCGCACCGCCGGGTCGAGACTCCCGGGCTCGCATCGCCTGCTTGAGCGTTCGTAAAGCCGATCCATCCCCACCTCCGAGATCGGTCCAACCCTATTGGCGGCGGCGCTCCCCGCCGGGCCATCGGCCCCGGCCGGTCGTCCAGCCGTCCGAGTGATGAGTTGTCGCGCCCGGACCCGTCACACCTACGACGGGACACGACGGGGAAAGGATGACGTGATGGGTGCGGACACGCGGCTGAAGGAGCTGGGCGTGAGCGGGCTGGACGAGGTCGACGAGCCGGCGTTCTCGGGGCTCGCGGAGCGGCACCGGCGGGAGCTGCACGTGCACTGCTACCGGATGCTCGGGTCGTTCGAGGACGCCGAGGACACCGTGCAGGAGACGTTCCTGCGCGCCTGGCGGCGGCGGGAGACCTTCGAGGGGCGGTCGACGATCCGGGCCTGGCTGTACCGGATCGCCACCAACGCCTGCCTCGACCTGCTCGCCAAGCGCCGCCCGGAGCCCGCGGCCGGCGGCGAGGTGCCGTGGCTGCAGCCCTACCCGGACCGGCTGCTCGACGAGCTGCCCGCGGGCGACGCGGACGGGCCGGAGGGCGCCGCCCTCGCGCGGGAGACGATCGAGCTGGCGTACCTGGTCGCGGTGCAGCACCTCGCGCCGCGCCCGCGGGCCGTGCTGATCCTGCGGGACGTGCTCGGCTGGCCGGCGAAGGACGTCGCGGAACTCCTCGGCGACTCGGTCAACTCCGTGAACAGCGCGCTGCAGCGCGCCCGCGCCGGCATGCGGGAGCACCTGCCCGCCGAGCGGCAGGACTGGACCGGCGGCGAGGAGGACGCCGCGACCCGCGAGCTGGTGCGCCGCTTCACCGACGCCGCCGTGGCCGTGGACGTGACCGGGCTCGCCGCCCTGCTGCGCGAGGACGTCCGCTGCTCGATGCCGCCCACGCCGGGCCTGCGGATCGGCCGCGACGCGGTGGTGGACGACTGGATCGCGGACGGCTACGAGAGCATGTCGGGCCTGCGCGCCGTCCAGACCGCCGTGAACCGGCAGCCCGCCGTCGCCTTCTACCTGTGGCGGGAGCACGAGGGCGCGTACCTGCCGCTGACGATCGACGCCCTGCGCGTCACCGGCGGGGCGATCACCGAGATCATCATGTTCCACGGCGACCGGTTCCCGCGGCTCGGGCTGCCGGAGCGCCTGCCGGCGGACGGCGCGGAGTAGCCCCGGATGGAAGACGACATGACTGACACCGTCGTAGGCTCGACGACGAGCCGGGCCGGCTACCGCAGACTCGCCGCCGCAGGCGCGGTCGCCGTGCTCGCGGCGATGGCGGCCACCACCGTCGCGGCGGCGCTCGCCCAGGCCGCCGGCGTCGACTTCGAGATCCCCGATGGCGGCGAGTCGATCCCGTTGCCCGGGTTCGCCGTGGTGACCGGCTTCTTCTCGGCGGTGGGCGTCGCCATCGCCGCCGCGCTGCTCCGCTGGAGCGCCCGCCCCGCCACGCGGTTCTTGTGGACGGCGGTGCCGCTGACCGCGCTCTCGTTCGTCCCGCCCTTCCTCTCCGGGGCGGACGCCGCCACCATCGCGACCCTCCTGGGCCTGCACCTCGTCTCCGCAGCGGTGATGATCCCCACCCTGACCCGCGCCCTCCGCCCCCGAATCGGCTGACGAACCGCGATGCGACGGTGCGCGCGGGTGGTCGGAGTGTCGGTGCGGCGCGGCAGACTTGCGGGCGGGTCTTGGAGGGAGGCCAGGTGATCATCATTTCGGGAGCGCTGTACGTGGACGCCGGCGCTCGTGACGCTTATCTGGGCGGGTGCCGGGAGGTCGTCGAGCAGGCGCGGGCCGCGCCCGGATGCCTCGACTTCGCGTTGTCGGCCGATCTCGTCGAGCCCGATCGCATCAACGTGTACGAGCGGTGGGAGAGCGGTGAGGACGTCGAGCGGTTCCGGGGTGCGGGGCCGGAGCCGGAGCAGGCGGCGCAGATCCGGCGCGCCGAGGTGATGCGCTATTCCATCTCGGGGGTCGAGGCCCCTTAGCCGCGATGGCAGAGTTGAGGGGTGCGGGTTGGGATCCTCGGGCCGCTGACGGTCACGGACCGGGGCGCGGATGCCGCCGTCCGGGGGACGCGGCTGCGGGCGCTGCTGATCCGGCTGGCGCTGGAGCCGGGGCGGACGGTCACCGCCGAAGCCCTCGTCCAGGCGCTGTGGCCGGAAGGCGGGCCGGGCGTGCACGCGTTGCAGGCCCTGGTCTCGCGGCTGCGGCGGTGCCTGCCGGACGGGCGGCTGCGGTCGGTCCCCGGCGGCTACGTCCTGGACGTCGAATGGGTCGACGCGCCCGAGTTCGAGCGGCTCGCGGGGGAGGGGCGCCGGGCGCTCCGGGACGGGGACGCCGGCGGCGCGGCGCTCCGGTTGCGGGAGGCGCTCGGCCTGTGGCGCGGGGACGCGCTGGCCGATGCGGCCGGGCTCCCGTTCGCGGACGCGGCGGCCGTGCGCTACGAGGCGCTCCGGGTGTCGGCGGTCGAGGACCGGGTCGCCGCCGAGCTGGCCCTCGGGGCCGAGCCGGCCCCGCTGATCGCGGAACTGGAGGAGCTGGCGGCGCTGCATCCGCTGCGTGAGCGCCCCCGGGCCCTGCTCATCGAGGCGCTCCGCGAGGACGGGCGGTCCGCCGAGGCGCTGGCCGTGTTCGAGCGTTTCCGGGCGTCGCTGGCGGAGGAGCTGGGCACCGATCCGGGAAAGGAGCTGCAGGACGCCTACCTGGCGGTCCTGCGGGCCGCCCCCAGGGAGCGGGTGCGCGGCAACCTGCGGGTGCCGCCGACCGGCTTCGTCGGGCGGGCGGCCGAGTGCGCGCGGGTCGCGCAGGCGCTCTGGGACGGGCGGCTCGTCACCTTGGTCGGGCCGGGCGGGGCGGGCAAGACCCGGCTCGCCACGAAGGCCGGGGCCGATCTGGCCGGGCGGTTCCCGGGCGGGGTGTGGCTCGTCGAGCTGGCCGCGGTCGAGAGCGCCGCCGAGGTGCCGGGCGCGGTCGCGAGCGCCCTCGGGATCCGCGGCGGGACGAGGCGGCTGGTGGAGGCGCTGTCCGCGGACGAGACGCTGATCGTCCTGGACAACTGCGAGCACGTCGTCGACGCGGCGGCCGCGCTGGCGGACGAGCTGCTCGGCGCCTGCCCCAGCCTGCGCGTCCTCGCGACGAGCCGGGAGCGGCTCGGCGTCGACGGCGAGGCGCTCTGCCCGGTGCCGCCGCTCGAACCCGAGTCGTGCGTCCGGCTGTTCACCGAGCGGGCGAAGGCCGTCCAGCCGGGGTTCGCGGCCGACCGGCGGGTCGTCGAGGACATCTGCCGCCGCCTGGACGGGCTGCCGCTCGCGATCGAGCTGGCCGCCGCCCGGCTGCGGTCGATGCCGGTCGAGCAGCTCGCGGCCCGGCTGGACGACCGGTTCCGCCTGCTGGCGGGCGGGAACCGGACGGCCCTGCCCCGGCACCGGACGCTGCGCGCGGTCGTCGGCTGGAGCTGGGACCTCCTCGACGACGCGGAACGCCGGTTCGCTGAGGGCCTGTCGGTGTTCCCCGGCACGATCGCGCCGGAGACCGCGGCCGAGGTGACCGGCATGGGGGACGCCCTGGACCTCCTCGATTCGCTCGTCGACCGGTCGCTCCTCCAGGCCGTCGACGGACCCGAGCCGCGCTTCCGCATGCTGGAGACCATCCGGGAGTACGGGCTGGAACGGCTGGCGGACGCCGGGGAACTCGACCGGATGCGGGCGAGGCACGTCCAGTGCTTCCTCGCGCTGGCCGAACGGGCGGAGCCGCACCTGCGGCGCCCCGAGCAGCTGACGTGGATCTCGCTGCTCGCGGCGGAGCGCGACAACCTCCTCGCCGCGCTGCAGCACGCCGTGGACGAGGGCGACGCGGGGACGGCCGTCCGGATGGGCGCCGCGCTGGCCACGTTCTGGATGATCCAGGGCGACCACGCGGAGGCGGCCCGGCGGCTGCGCCTCGCGCTGCGGGTGCCGCGCTCCGGCCCGGTGCCGGGGGAGGCGGCGGCCCTCGGCGGCTACGCGTTCAACACCGTCCTGTCCGGCGGCGGCGCCCGCGACGACACGCTGATCGGCGAGCGCCCCGAGTCGGGGCACCCGCTCGCCGCGCTGATCGAGCCCGCCGCCGCACTGCTGAACGACGACCCCGCCGGCGGCGTCGAGGCGATCGACCGGCGCCTCCCCCACCCGGACGCCTGGACGAGCGCCGCGCTGCGCCTGATGCGCGCCATGCTCAACGGCAACCGGGGCGAGATGGGCGCCGCGAGCAAGGACATCGCCGCGGCCGAGGCCGGGTTCCGCGCGGCGGGCGAGCGGGCCGGGCTGGCGCTCGCGCTCATGTTCGCGGCCGAGGTGCAGACCGTGGACGGGCATTTCGACGGCGCCGTCGCCGCGCTGGAGGAGTCGATCGGGCTGCTGCGCGAACTCGGGCAGGACGGCGGCACCGGCATGCAGCGGGTCATGCTCGCCATGGCGCGGGCCCGCTCCGGCGACGTCCGCAAAGCGCGGGACGAACTGGCGGCGATGGTCGCGCCGGGAGCCGCGACCCCGTCCCGCCACCTGGTGCAGGCCCGGCTCGCGCTCGGCGACCTCGCCCGGCAGGCCGGCGACGCGGACGAGGCCCGCGAGCACTACGCCGCCGCCGGACGCGAGCTCGACCGCGTCCCGTCCTACCCGCAGTCCCGCTCGCTGCTGGAGGCGGCGTACGGCCAGCTGGCGATCGAGCGGGACGACCCGGCGGCGGCGCGCCGGCACCTGCGGGAGGCGCTCGCGCTCGCCGCCGCCGCGCCCGACATGCCGATCGCCGCCGTCGCCGGGTACGGGATCGCCCGGCTGCGCGCCGCCGCCGGGGATCCGCGCGCGGCGGCCGAGGCTCTCGGCGCCGCCGCCGTGCTGCGCGGCGCGCCGGACGCCTACAACCCCGACGTCGTCCGGCTGACCCGCCGGCTTCGCAAGGACCTGGGCGAGCGCGCCCACCGCGACGCCTACGACCGCGGCCGGCGGCTGGACGTGGCCGGCGCGCTCGCCTTCCTGCACGATCAGCTGCGCCGCCGGTAGGCGTGGACGGCGAGCGGCCCGAACACGACGAGGAATCCGGCCGACCACAGCAGCGTCGCCGTCGCGGGATGCGCCACCGGCCCGCCGAGCAGCAGCCCCCGCGAGGCGTCCACCGCGTCGCTGACCGGGTTGACCTTGACCCACGCCTGCAGCCAGCCGGGCATCGTGCCGGTCGGGACGACCATGTTCGTGCCGAACGCGAGCGGGAAGATGCCGAGGAACGCCACCGTCTGCACGATGACCTCCTCTTTGATCAGCACGCCGATGAGCACGTTGATCCAGCCCATCGCGAAGCCCAGCGCGGTCGCCAGGCCGGCCGCCGCCACCGCCGACACCGCGTCGGTCTCCACGCGGAAGCCCATCAGGTAGCCGGTCGCGAACAGCACCACGGCCGCGACCACGTACCGGATCACGTCCCCGAGCACGATGCCGATGAGCGGCGCCGAACGCCCGATCGGCAGGCTCCGGAACCGGTCGAACACGCCCTTCTTGATGTCGGTGTTGATGCTGAGCCCGGTCGCCAGCATCCCGGCGAGCAGCATCGTCATGACCAGCACGCCGGGGAACACGTACTGCAGGTACGCGTGCGTCGACCCGGACACCGCGCCGCCGAACAGGTACACGAACAGCAGCAGGAAGATGATCGGCATGAACAGCGCGTCGCTCAGCACGCCGGGGCTGCGCCGCGTCTTGGTCAGGCTCCGCCCGGCGAGCAGCAGGCTGTGCCGGACGAGCCGGTAGCGCCGCCTGCCCGCCGAGGCGCCCCGCGCCGTCGTGCCGGATTCCAGAACGATGTCGGTCATGCCGCGGTCTCCTCGTCTGTGTGGTGGCCGGTCAGCGTGAAGAACACCTCGTCCAGGCTGGGCAGCCGCAGCGACAGCTCGATGACGCCGATCCCGGCGGCCTCCAGGCGGCGGACGGTCTCGGTGAAGTCGCCGTCCCCGCCGACCGGCACCGACACCACGTCCCGGCGCGGCGGCTCGACCTCCCGGCCCGACACCGCGCGCAGGATCGAGGCGACCTCGCCGAGCCGCCCCGGGTCGCGCGGCCGGACGGTGATCGTCTGCCCGCCCGCGATCCGCTTCAGCTCGGCGGGCGTGCCGGACGCGATGACCCTCCCCCGGTCGATGACGGTGATCTCGTCGGCGAGGGCGTCCGCCTCCTCCAGGTACTGGGTGGTCAGCAGGACCGTCCCGCCGCCGTCCGTCATCGACCGGATCAGCCGCCACGCCTCCTCCCGCCGTCCCGGATCGAGGCCGGTCGTGGGCTCGTCCAGGTAGATGACGGCGGGACGGCCGATCATGCTGGCGGCGAGGTCGAGGCGGCGCCGCATCCCGCCCGAGTAGGTGGAGACGCGGCGCCCGGCGTCCTCGGTCAGCTCGAACCGCTCCAGCAGCTCGGCGGCGCGGGCCCGCGCCTCCGCCTTCCGCATGTCGAGGAGCCGCCCGATGAGGACGAGGTTCTCCGCCGCGGTGAGGTCCTCGTCGACGGACGCGTACTGCCCGGTGAGCCCGATCAGCTCCCGCACCTTCGCCGCGTCCCGGACGACGTCCAGCCCGCACACCTCGGCCCGCCCCGCGTCGGGGCGCAGCAGGGTCGCGAGGATCCGTACCGCCGTCGTCTTGCCCGCGCCGTTGGGCCCGAGGACGCCCAGGACCGTCCCCGGACGCGCCGCCAGCTCCACCCCCGCCAGCGCGGTCGTCTTCCCGAACCGTTTGACCAGGCCGTCGGCCTGAAACGCGTAATCCATGCCTCGGAGGCTGCCGGGCGCCGCTCACAAACCGCTCACACGGCGGCGCCCGCCCCCGGCCGCTACTCCAGGTCGAACTTGACCTTCTGGCCCTCGATCGAGGTCACCCTGATCAGTACCGGCCCGACCTGCGCGCGCTCGCCGTTCGCGATCACGGCCGGCGCGGACCCGGCCGCCGACACCGTCATCCCCTGGTCGGAGATCTGCGAGACGGTGACGTCGACGTCGTTGACCTCAACGGTCTGCCCGGCGCCGTTCACGGTCACGTGGCATTTGCCGTTGACGCAGCTGTGCGAGTTGGTCTGGCATCCGCTGAGCAGCAGCACGCCCCCGAGCGCGGCTGCGGCGACAACCGGAACTGCACGCTTCACAAAAACCCCCATGTCGAATGAATGTCGACATATGGATGCGCCGCCCGCCCGTCCGGTTCCATGCCGAACCGACACGAAGCGGCCCAGCAAGCGTGAAGCGGCCGGGGCGGTGCCGGACGGGACAACGGGGGCACCGCGCATCCGGTCCTGCGTCAGGTGTCCAGGACGGCCCGGATGACTTCGGGGGTATCGGTCAGGTCTTGCAGGACCAGGTCGGCGCCGGAGAGGCGCAGGGCGGCGGCCGGGGTGGCGCCGGTCGCCACCGCCACCACGCGGGCGCCGCCCTCGTGGCCCGCGCGGACGTCGTGCGGCGTGTCGCCGATCAGCACCGTGTTGGAGGGCGTGAACGCGTCGCCGTACTTGGCGGACGCTCGCTGCTGCGCGAGGCGCACCAGGGGCGGGCGTTCGACGCCGTCCATGCCGTACGCGCCCACGTCCAGGTCGAAGTAGCCGCTGAGGGCGAGGGCGGTCAGCTTGACGGCCGCTATCTGCCGCATGTTGCCGGTGAGGGCCGACTGGATCACATCGGGGCGGGCGGCGAGGGCCTCCAGGGCGGCGAGGGCGCCCGGCAGGACGCGGCCCCTTGAGGCGATTTCGTGGCCGCGGGACGCGAACGCCTCGGCGAGGGCCGTCGTGAAGGAGGTCAGCAGGGCGGGAGTCGGGTCTATGTCGTGGTGGCGGAGCGTGTCGGTGGTGATGGCGAGGTCGGTGCGCCCGGCCATGGAGGCGACCTTCGCGGGGCGGTGCCCGATGAGGCGGTGGAAGACCGCCGCGTAGATGTCGGCGCTGACGCCCCCGGCGTCGATCAGCGTGTGGTCGATGTCCCAGAGCACCAGTGTCCGCACGATCGCATCGTAGGGCGCATGTCAGGGCGAAAGGCGCAGGTAAAGGTTTCCACCGCCGCTGACCTGGGCGTGAAATGCTGGTTATCTGGGTGTACGTGTAGATCACCGGGCGTCCCCGAAGGAGCGGAGCGTGGCCGAAGGGCATCTCGAGATCGAGCAGAAGTACGACGCCGCCGCCGGTTTCGTCCTGCCGGAGCTGGACGGGCTGCCGGGCGTGGCGTCGGTCGGGGAGCCGCACGTCCACGAGCTGCACGCCACCTATTTCGACACCGCGGACCTCCGGCTGGCCGCCCACAAGATCACTCTGCGGCGGCGGAGGGGCGGGCCGGACGCGGGATGGCACCTGAAGATGCCCGCCGGGCCGGACAGCAAGCGGGAGCTGCGGGCGCCGCTCGGCCGGCCGCTGGTCGTCCCGGCGCGGCTCGCCGGGCTGGTCGCGGCGTACACGCGGGGCGCGGAGCTGCGCCCGGTCGCGACGCTGGAGACGCGGCGGACGGTCGTCCGGCTGCTCGGCGCGGACGGGACCGAGCTGGCGGAGGTCGCCGACGACCTGGTGACCGGGCGGTGCGGCGACGCCGGGCCGCGGACGTGGCGGGAGATCGAGGTCGAGCTGGGCGCGGGCGCCCCCGACCTGCTGAAGGCCGCGGGGAAGCGGCTCCGCAAGGCCGGCGCGAAGAAGGCCAAGTCGTCGTCCAAGCTCGGGCGGCTGCTCGGCGACGCCGTCGGGCCGGCGGAGGCGGCGGCAGCGCGGGCCGCGGCCCGGTCGCGGATCGCGGCGGCCACCTGCAACGGGAAGGCGCCCTCCATCACGACCGGCGAGGTCGTCATGGCCTACCTCGCCGAGCAGGTCGAGGCGATCATGCATTTCGACCCGAAGGCGCGGCTGGGCGAGCACGACGCGGTGCACCGGATGCGGGTCGCGGTGCGCAGGACGCGGAGCACTCTGCGCAGCTACCGGTCCGTCCTGGACGCGGAGAGGACCGTGCCGCTGGGGCCGGAGCTGAGGTGGCTGGCCCAGGAGCTCGGCGAGGTCCGGGATCGCGAGGTGCTGCGCATGCGCTTTCAGGGCGCCCCCGCCTTCCTCCTGGACGACCTGGAGAGGCAGGAGCGGTCCGCGTACCGGCGGCTGAACCTGTGCCTGAAGGAACCGAGGTACTTCGCCCTGCTCGACCGGCTCGACGAACTGGTCATGGACCCGCCGCTGGCCGCCGCGGCGGGCAAGAAGGCCCGCAAGGAGCTGCCCGGCCTCGTCGAGCGGGCCTGGGACCGGATGGCCGGGGAGTACGCGTCGATCAGGACGGCCGACGACCCCGACGCCGCCCGCCACGAGACCCGGAAGGCGGCCAAGCGCGCCCGGTACGCGGCGGAACTGGCCGTCCCGGTGCTGGGCGTCGCCGCGAAGCGCGTGGTGAAGGACGCCAAGCGCATCCAGGAGGTCCTCGGCGCCCACCAGGACGGCGTGATCGCCATGGAGCACCTCGCCGCCGCCGCGAAGCGCACGAAGATCCCGGCGGAGGCGTTCACGCTCGGCGTGCTGTACGGCAGGGAGCAGTGCGAGGCCGAAAGCGCGCGCGACCGGCTGGCGACGACCTGGTCGCAGACTCTCGGGCCGTCGTTCTAGGGGCTGTGCGTTCTAGGGGCTGTGGCGTTCCAGGGCCGGCATCGACGAGCCGGTGACGTGCGCGGCCCAGAACTCCGCTTTGCCGAGGCTCGGATCGTCCGGGACCTTCTCGCCGAGCGCCTTGCACAGCCCGGCGACGAGCCCGGAGACGATCTCGCCGTGGGTGCACACGACGGTCGGGGCGCCGGCCAGCGAGATCAGCCGTTCCACCGCCTCCTCCGGGCCGGCGTCGCCGACGGTGAACGCCGCCTCGGTGGTGATCGGAGCGCGGGCCAGGCGCGCGTACGGCAGGACGGTCTCCAGGCAGCGGGCCGTCGCCGAGCTGATCACCCGCAGCGGACCGTAGGCGTGCAGCAGCTCCGCGAGGGCGGCGGCCTCGCGCCGGCCGGCGGCGTCCAGCGGGCGCAGCGAGTCGGCCTCCCGCCACTCGTGCTTCTGCCCGGCGGACGCGTGCCGCAGGATGATCAGCGGCGACGTCCGCGACGGGCCGCGCAGGAACTCGTCCAGCAGGTCGATGTCGTGCTGGTAGCTGAGCCTGGCCTCGGCCTCGGCGGCCGGCAGCCAGACCAGCTCGTCGACCTCGCGGCCGGGGGTGAAGGCGCCCTCCGAGACGGGCCGGGCCGCCCAGTAGTCGACCTGCTTCGTCCGGTCCCCGACCGGGTACCGGCTGGTCGGGAGGCGGCGGCCGAGGCGGGCGACGATGCCCGTCTCCTCCTCGATCTCCCGGACGGCGGCGCGCAGCACGTGCTCGCCCGGGTCGACCTTGCCCTTCGGGAACGACCAGTCGTCGTAGCGGGGGCGGTGGACCAGCGCGAACTCGGGTCCGCGCTCCGCGCCGTCCCGCCACAGCAGCGCGCCGGCCGCGCGGATGACCTCAGCCATCGATCGTCCTCCAGCGGCGGCTCTTGACGAGGTGCGTCTGGATGTCGAGGAGCGTCTCGCCGGGGCGGGGCCGCGCCCGCGTCCACGTGCCGTCGCCGGCGAGCGACCACGCGTGGGTGCCCGGCTCCATGGCCCGGTCGAGCAGGGCGAGCAGGTCGTCGCGCTGGGCGCGGTCGGTGACGGTGACGAGGGCCTCGACGCGGCGGTCCAGGTTGCGGTGCATCAGGTCGGCGCTGCCGATCCACACCTCCGGCTCGCCGCCGTTCTCGAACGCGAACACGCGGGAGTGCTCCAGGAACCGGCCGAGGACGCTGCGCACCCGGATCATGTCCGACAGGCCGGGCACGCCGGGACGCAGCGCGCAGATGCCGCGCACCCAGACGTCCACCGGCACCCCCGCCTGCGACGCCCGGTACAGCGCGTCGATGACCACCTCGTCGACCAGCGAGTTGCACTTGATCCGGATGCGGGCGGGATGCCCGGCCCGCCGGTTGTCGATCTCGTGCTCGATCCGCTGGACGAGCCCCGACCGCAGGCTGTTCGGCGCCACCAGCAGCCGGTTGTAGGAGCTCTGCCGCGAATAGCCGGTCAGGTGGTTGAACAGGGCGCTGACGTCCTCGCCGACCTCGGGGTCGGCGGTGAGGAGCCCGAAGTCCTCGTAGAGGCGGGCGGTCTTCGGGTGGTAGTTGCCGGTGCCGATGTGGCAGTAGCGGCGCAGCTGGCCCTCGTCGTCCTGCCGGACGATCAGCGCGAGCTTGCAGTGCGTCTTCAGCCCGACGAACCCGTACACGACGTGGCAGCCGGCCGTCTCCAGCTTGCGCGCCCACGCGATGTTGGCGCGCTCGTCGAACCGCGCCTTCAGCTCGACGACGACCACGACCTGCTTGCCCGCCTCGGCGGCGCTCATCAGCGCGTCCACGATCGGGGAGTCGCCGCTCGTCCGGTACAGCGTCTGCTTGATCGCGAGGACGCGCGGGTCGGCGGCGGCGTCCTCGATCAGCCGCTGGACGGTCGTGGTGAACGAGTCGTACGGGTGGTGGACGAGCACGTCCCGCTCGCGGATGGCGCTGAAGATGCTCGCGTCCTCGGGCAGCGCCTCCTTCGACGGCACGAACGGCGGGTACTTCAGCTCCGGGCGGTCGAGGTCGGCGATGGACGCGAGCCCGCCGAGGTCGAGCGGCCCGATCACGCGGTAGATCTGGCTGTCGTCCACCGACAGCTCGGAGGTGAGCAGCTCCAGCACGCCCTCGGAGATCGACTCCTCGACCTCCAGCCGGACGACCGGGCCGAACCGGCGGCGCAGCAGCTCCCGCTCCAGGGCCTGCAGCAGGCCCTCGCTGATGTCGTCGTCGATCTCCAGGTCCTGGTTGCGGGTGACGCGGAACGCGTGGTGCTCGACGACCTCCATCCCGACGAACAGCTGCCCGAGGTGCGCCGCGATGACGTCCTCCAGCGGGGTGAACCGGTCCGGGGACGCCTCGATGAAGCGCGGCAGCAGCGGCGGCACCTTGACGCGGGCGAACATCGTCGCGTCGGTCTCCGGGTCGCGGACGATCACCGCCAGGTTCAGCGACAGCCCCGAGATGTACGGGAACGGGTGCGCGGAGTCGACCACGAGCGGGGTGAGCACCGGGTAGATCCGGTCGCGGAACAGCCGCCGCAGCCGCTCCTGCTCGGTCTCGGCCAGCTCGTCCCAGCGCAGGATGTCGATGCCCTCCTCGCCGAGCGCGGGGCGGATCTCGTCGCGGAAGCAGGACGCGTGCCGCGCCATCAGCTCGTGCGCGACCTCCCCGGTGCGCTCCAGCACCTCGCGGGGCTGCCGGCCGCTCGCGGACTGGACGGCGAGCCCGGTCGCCATCCGGCGGGCGAGGCCGGCGACGCGGACCATGAAGAACTCGTCCAGGTTGCTGGAGAAGATTGACAGGAACCGGACGCGCTCCAGCAGGGGCAGGCTCGGATCCTCGGCGAGTTCCAGGACGCGCTGGTTGAATCTCAGCCAGCTCTCCTCGCGATCGAGGAAGCGGTCGTCCGGCAGCGCATCGGGTTGCGCGGGGAGCGGTCCTGGATTGACGGTCATGCCCTGATTTTCCCTGACCAAGATGAACGGCGGTCGAACTCGGATGTTTCTCCGAAGTGTCAGACCCTTTGATCATGCCCAGGGTTCCCGCTGATCATTCGGTCTTCCGGCGCGCCGGGCGGGCCGGCTACGTGCCGCCCCCGCCCAGGTGCGCGATGTGCGCGGTGTCGGCGGGGTCGCCGTGGCTTACCGCGGACGCGCCGAGGCACACCAGCGCGACGATCACCGCCAGCCAGGCGACCATGCGCCCCGCGCGCAGCCCGTAGCCGCAGGTGATCCAGAGCAGGTGCAGGCCCAGCCGGCGCAGCGGGTCGCGCTCGCCGCGCCGCCGCGTCTCCAGCGCCCCGTACCGGAAGTCGCGGGCCAGCCGGCCCCGGTCGGCGGCGGCGCTCGCGCGGGCCAGCTCCAGGTAGAGCGCGTGCAGGCGGCCGTCGTCGGGCGCGTCGCCGGCGGCCCGGCGCAGGTCCTCGGCGAGCACCGCCCGGCCGCCGCGCGTCCACGGCCGCAGCGTCCGCCGGTACGGGACGGTCGCGAACGAGCAGTCGCCCGCGATCGCCAGCGTGTGGGGGCGGCGCAGGCCGAGGAAGCCGCATCCGCTCAGGTCGACGTCGGCGAGGTGCAGCCGGGCCGCGTCCACCCGGCGCAGCGACGTGACCCGGACGCCCGCCGGGCCGGGCGGGGGCGTCAGCCCCTGGATCGGGCGCGCGAGCGACCGGACGGCCGCCGGGCCGTCGAACACCGCGCCCTCCAGGTCGAGTTCCGCGTGCCGCAGCCGGAACCCCGCCTCCCCGTGCACGGTCACCCCGCGCGCCGCGACCTGCGGGGCCGCGGCGTGGACGCGGAGCCGGCCGTGCACGGTCGCGTCCGCCAGCCCGACCCGGCCGCCCGCGGCGAGCGGGCCGAGCGACGCGCCCTGCCGGAACCGCGTCCGCTCGAACCGGGCGTGCCGCGCCACCTGGACGCGCTTGAACGACACGGGACCGGCGAAGCGCGCCGCCTGCATCGCCGCGTCCCGGCCGAACCGGGCGCGGTCGAAGCAGGCCGCGCCCATGAACACGGCCTTCCGGAACGAGGCGTCGGCGTGCCAGCGGGCCTCCCCGAACAGCGCGTCGCCGGTGAAGACGGCCTCCTCGAACGTGGTGTAGCGGTGGAAGCGCGCCTCGTGGAACGACGCGTTGCGGCCGAACCGGGCGCCGCGGAACGAGACGTTGCCGAAGAACCGCGCATCGTAGAACGACACCGCGCCTAGGAAGCACGCGCCGTCGAACGAGCTGTCGCCCTCTGCGCACACCCCGCGCAGCGCCGCGTCGGACGCCAGCACGGCGCCGTCGAAGCGCGTCCGGCCGAGGTGGGGGCGGCCGTCCGGCCCGGTCACCGCGTCCAGCACGGCGTCGAGCAGCCGCGCGGGGACGGTCACGCCGCGCAGATCGAGGTCGCCGCCCGGCCGCAGCGCGCGCACGAACTCCTCGAACTCGCCGGGGCGCAGGTGGGCGGGGCAGCCGCCGGACCGCCCCGCCGCCCGTCCGCTGCATCCTCGGACGGCCGAACATCGAGGCCAGAACACCGACGGCGGGGAAGGCTCGGGATAGGTCACGGTTCTCGTTGTACCCACGCCGCTGCGCGGAGTGAAGGTCTCCCCGCGGTCAGGTGCGTGCGACCCCGGGGCCACCCGCGCCGCGATAAAAGGGCGGGGTTGTTTTGTCAGACCCTTGCGTAATGATTTCTGTTATGAGCAGAGACACCCATCCGGGGGTGCAGTGCCCGCACTGCCAATCGCATCTCGCGCTCGTCCCCGTGCCTGGTAACGCCGTGCCCGGAAACTCCGCCGTATCAGTCCCCGCGTCCGTCCCCGCGGTGCCCATCGTCGCCAAGGAGGAATGGCAGCCGCCGCCCGTCGCCGAGGTCCTCGCCGTTTACGCGGGACGCGCCAAGGACACCGTGACCGCGGCCCGCGGCGCCGCCAAGGTCAGGGAAAGCCTCAACCGCGCGAAGGCGGCCGCCGCGCAGCGCCGGGCCGCGCAGAGAACCGCGCGCCGCACCCCGAAAAGCGCTTGATCACATCTCGGCCACTAAACGCCGGGAAGGGACGGCACCGCGAGTGGGCACCGTCCCTTCCGCAGCCGCGTCACCTCGGGTGCGCGTCGGTCCATTCCGTGGTGAGGACGACGGTGGAGTCCGCCGTCCGCCCGGCGGCGAGCCCGCTCCCGGCGGCCGGCTTCAGCACGATGTCCTCACTGGCCAGCGCGGCGCCCGAGGACAGATCAATGATCATTTGATGGCGGATGACGCCGCGGCCCGTCTGCTCGTCCACCGCGATCGCGTTTCCCTTCCGGCCCTTCGGGTCGGTGGCCCTTCCGACCGATTTCACCGCGGGCAGACCGGCCAGCATCCGGAACGCGCCCGCCCGGACCTCCGGCTTCACCGGCATGTCCATCACGAGGCCGCGCGCCACCTGGTAGAGCCATTCGTCCGACGCCATCGGCCGGTCCGACTCGGTTCCGTGCCCCTCGTACCGGCGCAGCAGCCCGGCCTTGAGGCGCTCCGGGTCGGACGGCAGCGACCGCAGCTCCTTCATCGTCACGTTCCGGCCCAGCCAGAACACCTTGTCGCCGTCGACCAGCGGCGAACTGCTCACCTGGGGACGGCCCGGCGCGGTCTTCGCCTGGAACGTCTTCACCCGTCCCGTCCCCGGCTCGGCGCCGGGCGCCACGGGCACCTCGATCTCGAACGCGGCCGGCGAGCCGGCGCGCCGCCACGCCGCCGCGTCCGCCGGGGTGGCCGGCGCGGCGCCGAGGTTCTGCTGGAGCGTCCAGGTCTTCATGCCCGGCCTGCTGGGCGTCCAGGTCTCGGCCCTGTCCCGGACGACCACGCCGTAGCGGTCCGCGCCCTTCCCGACCATGTAGAGGTGGGAGGAGACGGTCGACTGATGCCAGTACGCCCGCATCGTCTCGGGCTGCGCGGCCGCCTTGTCCGCCGCCGCGAGCAGCACGGTCCTGGCGTCGAGCACGGGCTCGGCCGACTGCGGCGCCGGGCCGGCCGGGTCCCCGCCGGCGGTGGCCAGCGTCGCCGCGGCGATCGCCCCCGCGGCCACCGCCCCGGCCAGGCTCAGCCCCCACACCGGGCGCACCCGCCGCCGCGGCGCGCCGTGGACGTCCCGGCCGCCCGCCATGGCGCGCGCCAGCTCCGCCCGCCGGACGCCCTCGTCCACCGGCGCGTCCGGGTCCAGCTCGGCGGGCCTGGCCTGCCGCAGGGTGTGCAGTACGTCCCTCATGACATCTCCTCGCTGACGATCCCCACCTGCCGGCGCGCCCCGCCGGGTTCCCGCTCGCCCGCCATCTCCCGCTCGGCGGCGCGGAGGAGGCGGCGGCGGGCGCGGTGCAGCCGCACCCGCAGCGCGGCGGGCGAGCAGCGCACGACCTCGGCCGCCTCGCGCGGCGTGAGCCCCTGCCAGGCGATCAGGATCAGGACCTCCCGGTCCGCCTCCGGGAGCGCCGCCATCGCGCGCAGGACCGCGAGCCGCTCGGCCACGTCCTCGGCGATGTCGCCGGCCGGGCGGGCCGCCCGGCCCAGCTCGGCGGCGGACGACTCGCGCCGCACCCGCGCCCGGTGCCCGTCGCGCAGCACGTTCCGCGCGACGCCGAGCAGCCACGGCAGCGCCGGGTCGGGGACGTCGGCGAGCCGCCGCCACGCGATCGCGAACGTCTCGCTCACCGCCTCGTCCGCGGCCTGCCGCCCGGCGCGGGCGGCGGCGTACGCCCACACGTTCTGCCGGCAGGCGTCGTAGATCGCGGTGAAGCGCCGCTCATCCGGGGTCACGCCGCGCCACCGCCCGTCGTCCGCTGTCGTCCGCCACCGCGCCTCCGTCCGTCCAGGTGTTCATGACATGAGGTAGTGGCCGGGGACGGCGCATTGTTACACCGGGAGCGGTCTCGCCGACGAGTTCCCCGCGCGCGGACTCACGCGGGGGAGAGCGAGTCGAGGAAGCGGGCGATCAGCGGGGCGATCTCGTTGAGGTGGTCCTCCAGGGCGAAGTGGCCGGTGTCGAAGACGTGGAGTCCGGCGTCCGGCACGTCGCGCAGGTAGGCGCGGGCGCCCGGCTCCGGGAAGAACGGGTCGTTCCGCCCCCAGACGATCAGGGTCGGCGGGGTGTGCTCGCGCAGCCACGCCTGCCAGGCCGGGTACTGCTCGACGTTGGAGTGGTAGTCGAAGGCGAGGTCGAGCTGCGGCCGGGTCCGCCCGGGCAGGTCGAGGAAGTGCTGGTCGAGCGTCCAGCCGTCGGGGGCGATCAGCTCGGGGTCGCGGGTGCCGCCCTCGTACTGGCCGCGCGTGGCCGGAAGCGTCAGCAGGTCCCGGACGGTCTTCTCCGCCCCCTCCATGCCGGGACGCAGCGCGATGAAGTCCCGCGCCCCCGGCGACAGGCCCTCCTCGTAGGCGTTGCCGTTCTGCACGACGAGGCCCGCGATCCATTCCGGATGGCGCAGCGCCAGCCGGAAGCCGACCGGCGCGCCGAAGTCGAAGACGTACATGGCGAAGCGGGCCAGGCCGAGGCGTTCGACGAATCCCTCCATGACATCGGCGAGGCCGTCGAAGGTGTAGCGGAACGTCCCTCCGGCGGACGCGGGCTCGGGGACGTCGCTGTGCCCGAACCCCGGGTAGTCCGGCGCGATCAGCCGGTACCGGGTGCCGAGCACGTCGAAGAGGCGCCGGAACTGGTGCGACGCGGACGGGAAGCCGTGCAGCAGGAGCAGCACCGGCGCGCCGGGGGCGGCGGGCAGCGACTCGCGGTAGAAGACGCGGATCCCGTCCACGTCGACGTGCCGGTGCGCGGTGCGGGCGAGGGCCGGGACCGTCATTTCACATGCCTCCTGAGTCCGAAGATGCATTAGTAGTAACCCAGGACGACCTAATGCGTCAATGGGCAGATGTAGCATTAGGTCATGACCGATCCCGTCCCGCTGACCGGCGAGCCGCTCGCGCTGGACCTCGTCAACACCCGCCCGGCCGGCGCCGACCTGCTCTCCACCGTGGACGCGCTCGCCGCCTGGCTCGCCCTCGAAGGCGAGCGGGTGCCGCAGCCGGAGACCCTCACCGCGGCCGACCTGCCGCCCGTCCACGCCGTCCGGGACTGCGCGGCCATCGCCATCGGGCACGCCCGCCGCGCCGGACGCCCGCCCGAGGACGCCCTCGCCGGCCTCACCGAGGCGCAGCGGCGGGCACCCGCGGTCAAACGGCTGGGCTGGGACGGGACGGCCGTCACCGCCACGCCGGAGCGCACGGGCCGCTACGGCGTGCGGCTCGCCGCGCACCTCGCCGAGGCGGTGGCCGACCTGCTCGCCGATCCGGCGGTCGGGCGCGTCCGGGAGTGCGAGGCGGACGGCTGCGTCATGCTCTTCCTGCCCGCGCACCCCCGCCGCCGCTGGTGCTCCGCCGCCCGCTGCGGAAATCGCGCACGAGTCGCGCGCTACTACGCGCGGCGCAAGTAGGTTGGGCGGCCAGGACGGCCGTTCGGGCGCCGGCCGTGCATCGCGGTGATCGACCGGGCCTAATATTTGCACGACGACAAGCACAGCCCTCGCCTGATCCCCCGCCGCGCCGGACGAAGGAGCTGAGAGATGGCCGCGATGCACAGTCGCGGTGCGGAGCGACTCCTCGGCGTCGCCGGCTCCCCGCACCTCCTTCTCGTCGAGGACGACCCGGGCGACGCCTTCCTGTTCGAGGAGCTGCTGACCGAGGCGCAGCCGGGCATCCGGATCACCGTCGCGACGACGCTGCGGGAGGCGCTCGACGCGCTGCGGCCCGAGATCCAGTGCGTCATCGTCGACCTGTCGCTGCCGGACGCGGACGGCCTCGACGCGCTCCACCAGGTGCGCTCGCACGCCCCCACCACCGCCGTCCTCGTGCTGACCGGCCTCGCCGACGCCCACGTCGGCGTGGAGGCCGTCGCCGCCGGCGCCCAGGACTACCTCGTCAAGCAGGACGTGGACGGCGCGCTGCTCACCCGCGCGATCAGCTACGCGATCGAGCGCCAGCGGGCCGACGAGTCCGAGCGGCAGCTCGTCGAGGCGCGCGCGCTCAGCCGGGAGAACGCCCGGCTGGAGCGCGGCCTGCTGCCCGTCCCGATCCTGCACGACGCCGCCCTCCGGCACCACGCCCGCTACCGGCCCGGACGCGACCGGGCGCTGCTCGGCGGCGACTTCCACGACACCGTGGAGACCGGCGACGGCGCCGTCCACGTCATCATCGGCGACGTCAGCGGGCACGGCGCGGACGAGGCGTCCCTCGGGGTGCGGCTGCGCATGGCGTGGCGGACGCTCGTCCTCGCCGGCCACACCGGGCCCCGGCTCCTCGACACGCTCGACGCCGTCCTGCAGCACGAGCGGTGGGCCGAGGAGATCTTCACCACCCTGTGCATGCTCACGATCTCGCCCGACCGGCGCGCGGCCCGGATGTACCGGGCCGGGCACCCGCCGCCGCTGATCTTCCGGCCGGGCGGCGTCGCCGCCGTGCCGGACGAGCCGCGCGGCCCGGCGCTCGGGCTGATCCCCGGCGTCGAATGGCCCGCGCTCGACCTCGACCTCGGCGAGTCGTGGGCCCTGCTGCTCTACACCGACGGGCTGATCGAGGGCCACGACGGCGACGGGTACCTCGACCTGTCCGGGCTGGTCGAGCTGGCCGAGCACGCGCACGGCGAGGGGCAGCGCGGCGACGTGCTCATCGACGGCCTCATCGCCGAGGCGGAGCGGCTGAACGGGGACGTCCTGTCCGACGACCTGGCCGTCCTGCTGCTGAGCCGGGGGGACGGCGCATGACCGCGGAGGGGCCGCGAAGCGGGCCGGAGGAGCGCGGCGGGGGGATCCCCCGCAAGCTCAGGCTCGGCGGGCCGGCCGTCGTGCTGCCCGCGGAGGACCTGCCCGAGGGGCACGGGATGGGCCGGCTGCGGCTCGTCCGGATCTACCAGATCGGCGCGCTCGTCCTCGGCCTGCTGCTCCTGGCCGCCTTCGCGCAGGCCGGGACCGCGCTGTACGGGAACGGGAAGGCGCGGGACGTCCTCGTCGACCAGGTCGACCCGGCGACGCTGGAGCAGTTCCGGCTGTCCACCGCCGTCACCAACCAGGACGCCGCCATCCGCGACTACGCGCAGGACGGCCGGGACGAGCACCTCGTCCAATACCGCGCGGCCGTGCAGCGGGAGGCGGAGTCCGCGGCCCGGATCCGCCGGCTGCTGTCCGGGGTGGAGGGCGGCGAGGACGTCTACCGGCTGCTGGAGAAGGCGACCGCCGACTCGCACGTGTGGCGCGCCGCGTTCGCCGACCAGATCGCGGCCGGCCCGGGCGGGCAGGGCATCG
The DNA here is from genome assembly GCF_040302145.1 of Spirillospora sp. NPDC127506. NCBI lineage: Bacteria > Bacillati > Actinomycetota > Actinomycetes > Streptosporangiales > Thermomonosporaceae > Spirillospora > Spirillospora sp. NPDC127506. The sequence goes on from NZ_JBEORG010000002.1 coordinate 330,632, forward strand.
ACGCCGCGCGGAGCCGGGAGGCGCGGCGGCTGCTCAACCAGGCGCGCGGCGACATGACCCCGCTCCAGGTCGGCATAACGGAGCTGCACGACCGGGCCGCCGCGAGCCTGCGGTCCCGCGCGTCCATCGCCCTGTGGTCGACCGTCGCCGCGCTGCTCATGGTCGTGGTGGCCGCGCTGCTGCTCGCCGTGCTGTTCCGCCGGACGGTGCTGACGCCGGTGTCCTCGCTGACCGGGCGGGTCCGCGCCGTGTCCCAGGGCGACTTCGACGCGCCGCTGGACGTCCCGGGACCGGCCGAGATCTACGAGCTCGCGGTGATCATCGACGCGATGCGGGAGCGGATCATCCGGCAGTGGCGCAGCAGCGAGGACAAGACCCGGCTGCTCAACGAGCAGACCGAGGAGCTGCGCCGGTCCAACGCCGAGCTGGAGCAGTTCGCCTACGTCGCGAGCCACGACCTGCAGGAGCCGCTGCGCAAGGTCGTGAGCTTCTGCCAGATGATCGAGCGCCGCTACGGGGACCAGCTCGACGAGCGGGGGCGGAAGTACATCGCGTTCGCCGTCGACGGCGCCAAGCGCATGCAGGCCCTCATCAACGACCTGCTGAGCTTCTCCCGGGTCGGGCGGCTGAACGAGCCCGAGGAGTCCGTCGACCTCGCGGCCGTCGCGCGGCGGGCGGTGGACAACCTGGGGGCGCTGGTCGAGGAGACCGGCGCCGAGGTGGAGCTGCGGGACCTGCCGAGCGTCCCCGGCGACCGCACGCAGCTCACCCAGCTGTTCCAGAACCTCATCGGCAACGCCATCAAGTTCCGCCGCGAGGGCGTGCCGCCCCGGGTCGTCATCGACGCCCGCCGGGACGGCGACGAATGGGTGTTCGCGTGCGCCGACAACGGCATCGGCGTCGAACCCCGCTACGCCGACCGCATCTTCCTGATCTTCCAGCGGCTGCACCCGCGGGACGAGTACACCGGCACCGGCATCGGCCTGGCGCTCTGCAAGAAGATCGTCGAGTTCCACGGCGGCCGGATCTGGCTCGACACCGGCGACCGCGGCGACGCGCCGGGCACCACCTTCCGCTGGACCCTGCCGGTCCGGCCGCACATCACCGACGACGGAGACGACACGTGAACGAATCCCCGCACGCCATCGAGGTCCTGCTCGTCGAGGACGACCCCGGCGACGTCCTGCTGACCGTCGAGGCGTTCGAGCACAACAAGGTCAACAACACGCTGAGCGTCGTCAACGACGGCGAGCAGGCGATGGCGTTCCTGCGCCGGGAGGGCGAGTACGCGGACGCGCCCCGCCCCGACCTGATCCTGCTGGACCTCAACCTGCCGCGGAAGGACGGCCGCGAGGTGCTCGGCGAGATAAAGGCGGACGACGACCTGCGCAGCATCCCCGTCGTCGTGCTGACCACGTCCGAGGCCGACGAGGACATCCTGCGCAGCTACCACCTGCACGCCAACGCCTACGTCACCAAGCCGGTCGATTTCGACCGGTTCATCTCCGTCGTCCGCCAGATCGACAACTTCTTCGTCACCGTGGTGAAGCTGCCGCGCTGACACCGCGGCCGCGTGCCGGGCGGGGTGCCGGGCGGGGTGCCGGGCGGACCCGCAGGTCCGGGGGATGCCCTCGGCGAGGTCGTATGTAACAGTGGAAGGCATGGTGGACACGCCGGGTGAGGGAGCCGCGAATTCCGCGGCGGCCCTGGACGGCGCCGCATCCACGCTCATGGACATCTGGTCGCGCGCCCACAATGCCCCCGATGTGCCCGTCCCGTCCACGCAACTGCGGGCGCTCTTCGTGCTGGAGCGCGGCCCGGTGAACGTCAGCAGCCTGGCGGGCGAGCTGGGTGCGCTGGTGTCCTCCGCGAGCCGGCTGTGCGACCGGCTGGAGGCGGCCGGGCTGCTCGCCCGCGACCCCGGCCGGGACCGCCGGGAGGTCACCCTGCGGCTGAGCGCGGACGGGCAGGCGCTGCTCGACCGGCTCCGGGTGCGCCGGCTGGAGGATCTCTCCCGCGTGCTGGAGCAGATGCCGGCGTCCGCACGCGCCGCGCTGCTGTGGGGGCTCGCGGAGTTCCACGAGGCCGCCTCCAGGCCGGACGGCGACGGCGGCCCCTTCTCCATGCTCGCCTGACTCGTCCACCCTTATTCGGACAAATTGCGACGCCGCGTTAAGCGTCCGCCAAAATGGCGGTTATCATTCTATGCAATGGCGACTCGCGCCGCGTTTTCGCCATTCCCCATACGCGCGCCTCCGCCGCCGCTAATATCGCCGCCCATGGCGACCACAAAAGCAGCGCGGCATTCCCGCCGCGCCGGCACCGCCGCCGGGGCGCTCCCGGTGGCGGCCGCCGCCGTTCTGCTGCTCGGCGGATGCGGCGGCTCCACCGCGCACGGCACGGCGCCCGCGAAGAGCACCGGGCCGGCGCCGCCGGCGGTGGAGGCCGGGGCCGCCAAGGTCCCCGAGGCCACCACGTTCAGCACCCTTTCCGGCGTCCCCCGGGACGGATCGCCCGAGGGCGTCACCGACGGCCTGGTCGTCCACCCGACCGCGCCGGCGCCGGTGCTGGACCGGCCGGGCGGCCGCCGTGTCGCCACGCTCCCCACCACCGAGCTGGGCGGCCCCACCTGGGTGCCCGTGGTGGAGAGCTCGGGCGAGTGGCGGCGCGTGCTGCTGCCGAGCCGCCCCAACCAGGCGAGCGGCTGGATCTCCGGCGCCGGGCTCCGCACCGCGCACACGCCCTACACCGTCCGGGTCGAGCTCCGGAAGCGGCGGCTCACCCTCGACAGGGCCGGACGGCGGGTCGGCCGGTGGCGGGTCGCCGTCGGCGGCGCCGAGACCCCGACCCCGGTCGGCCGGACGTTCGTCATGGCCTCGATCGTGCCGTCCGACCGGAAGCAGAGCCCGATCGTCCTGCCGCTCGGCACGCACTCGGCGACCCTGGACACCTTCGGCGGCGGTCCCGGCACCGTCGCCCTGCACGGCTGGCCCGACGCGTCCGTGTTCGGCAAGGCCGTCACGCACGGCTGCGTGCGGGTGCCCGCGGACGCGCTCAAGGCGCTGTCCCGCGTCCCGCTCGGCTCGCTGGTGCTCATCACCGCCTGATCTCAAGAAACGGAGCGAACATCCATGCGCTATAGCCATGCCGTCATGCGCCTCGCCGCGGCCGGCCTGCTCGCCGGCGGACTCGTCGCCGCGGGGATGCCGGCCCAGGCCGCCGCCCCCGCGGGCGAGGGCTCCGCGTACGGGCTGGCGGTCACCGGGCCGCTCGCCGTCCCGCCGGTGCCCGCGGTCTCGTCCAGCAGCGGCGAGGTCAGCAAGCGCCTCCTCCGGGAGGACCGCACCAAGCTGGTCCGGGCGTCCGGGCTGGACGTCAGCGCCTCCGCCGCCCGCGCGCGCTCGTCCGTCGCGCGGCTCGCCGTCCCGGCGGCGAAGCTGGCGGCCGGCGCCGTCTCCGCGAAGTGCGCGGACGGCCAGGGCAGCGCGAACCTCGCGAACGCCGTCCTCGCCGGCAAGCGGCTCGACTCCACGCCGCCGCCGAACACCACCGTCCCGGTCGACGTGGACGGCGTCGGCCGGGCGTCGCTGACCCTCAACAAGCAGCGGCGCATGGCGGACGGCCGGCTCGCCGTCACCGCGATGGAGCTGATGCTGCCCGGCGGCAAGGGCGCGCTCCGGGTCGCGTCCGCGACCTGCGGCCGCGGCGTGCCGCAGGGCCCGGCGGAGGCGCCCGCGCCGACCCCGGTGCGGCACGACCTCCCGGTCACCGGCTGACCGTCCCGGCGGCCCGGCGGGCGACCGCCGGGCCGTCAGCCCGCCAGGGACTTCTCGAAATGCACCACCGAGCCGTTGCGGTGCACCCGATCGGCTATATGAAGTTCTTCCGTGAACGCCCGCATCAACTGAAGCCCCCGGCCGTGCTCGGCGAGCGGCGGCACCTGTATCTCACCCCACTCGGCGCCGTCCTCCGCGTCGTCCGTGCCCCCGTCGATCACCTCGACGACGCATCTGGCCCCGTCCATCCGCGCCCGGACCTCGTACTCCATTCCGGCCGCGGCGTGCTGGATGACGTTCGCGCACGCCTCACCCAATGCGAGCGCGATATCGGCACGGATCTCGGACCCCACCCCGAGGCCGCGGAGAGAGGCGTCGAGCGTGTGGCGCACCAGCGGAGCGCTCTCGGCGTTCCTCGGCAGGGTCATTTCGAGAACGACCTCCATGCCAATCGCCTCCGTTCCCTCTAGCAGCCAGATTTCCCAACCACCACTCTGGGAAACTCCGACCGCCCGAAAAACGCGACGGCCCGCATATTCGGTGCGACTTCCGCGACGGCGCGCGTTATTCGTCGGCGCGCCCGGCGAGCCTCCGCAGCGCCGCGACCTGCTCCTCGTCCAGCCCCTCGTAGTCGCTGCGGCGGCGGTGCTCGGCCTGCTCGTCGATCCACCGGGCGTGCGCCTCCCAGGCGGCCTGCTTGCTGACGCCGAGGGCGCTGCCGATCTGCGCCCACGACGCCCCGGCCCGCCGCGCCGACCGCACGGCGAGCTGCCGCCCGTAGACCGCCTTGCGGGCGATCACCTCGCCGAGCGCGAGGAGTTCCAGCACCTCCCCCCGCCCCAGCGGCGCGTCCCCGACCGCGTCCCGGACCCACAGCTCGTCATACCGGGCGGCGGCGCTCGTCAACGTGACGTCCTGCTCGATCTGCTCTGGAGTGACCATGCCCCGAGTGTCACCGTCAAGGCACCCTGACGGTCAAGCCTCCCTGACGCCATGTCTCCAGTGCCCGGGCCGTGCCCGGCCCTGCGGGACCCACCCGGCGACGCGGGCGGGCATCAGGCGCCTCCGGTCAGGTCGGCCGAGATGTCGCGGTCGCCGTAGCCTTCGGGGGCCGCGACCTCGACGACCGGTTCGGGGCGGTCGTCGAACTCGAGGCGCAGGGCGCGGGAGATCGTCGCGTGCATGTCGTACATGCAGGTGATGTAGGTGAGCTGCAGGATCTCCTTGTCGGAGAGGTGCTCCTTCAGTTTCTCGAAGACGGCGTCGGGGGTCCGGCCGCCGTCCAGGACGAGGCAGTCGGTGTAGGCGAGGACGGCACGCTCCAGCGGCGAGTAGCAGTCGGCGGTCTGCCAGTGCGGAATGGACTGGATCTTCTCCTCGTCCATTCCGAGGGCCCGCATCTGCTTGCAGTGCTGCGAGAACACGAACTGGCTGCCGCGCGCCCACCCCGCCCGGCACTGGCCCAGCTCCCGCAGGACGGGGTCCAGGCCGGCGTTCCGGTAGAGCGCGAATCCCTTGACCGCGTGCCGGAAGACGTCGGGGGACTGGGCGAACACCGTCCACCAGTCGCCGGGCGAGCCGGTCGCGGTGCCGTGGTCGACGGCCGGGTCGCGGTCGGGCGCGAAAAGGTGGTCGTAGAAGAACAGGATGCGCTCGTCGGTGACTTCGGCGCGGGGAACCTCACGCAGTCGGGGCATGCTGCTCCTTCGGGGCGGTGCGGTCGGCGGCGGTCTTGGGCTCGTGGGAGACGTCGGACTCGTCGAACTCGCGCATCCAGCAGGCGAATTCGAGGAGGATCCCGTCGGGGTCCTGGAAGTAGAAGGAGCGGACGAACACCCCGTCGTTCACGTCGCGGGAGATGCCCATCGGGCTGTCGTCGTGGTTCAGGATGGGGCTGACCGTGACGCCCTTCTCCTTGAGCCGCTTCCGGTACTCCTCGAACTTCTCGGGCGGTACGTGGAAGGCGACGTGGTTCATCGACCCGACCGCGCTGAGCAGCTCGCCCTGCTCGGGGCGCCCGGCGGGCGCGGAGATGCCGGGGACGCCGTCCGGCGCGTCCGGGAACCAGAAGAACGCCACGCAGTCGCCGCCGCCGCAGTCGAAGAAGAAGTGCTGGCCCATCCCGCCGGGCAGGTCGAGCGTCTTGATGAGCGGCATCCCGAGGACGCCCGAGTAGAAGTCGATGGTGCGCTTCATGTCGGACGACACGAGCGCCAGATGGTTGATCCCGCCCAGCTCGAATTCGGTGTTCACGCGGCCTCCCGAGAGTTGACTTGACAGTCATATCAACTTGCTCGATGCTCGGATACTGTTCCTGCTGACATCGGGTTGTCAACACCCCGGGCGAGAGGAACGACGCAGATGCGGGACGATCCCGGCGGGCAGCCGCTCACCGAACGCGGGGCCAGGACCAGGGAGCGCCTGCTCGCCGCCGCCCGCGAGGTGTTCGAGGAACGCGGCTTCCTGGAGACGCGCGTCGCGCACATCACCCGGCACGCCGGCGTGGCCTACGGGTCCTTCTACACCTACTTCCCGTCCAAGGAGGCGGTGTTCCTGGAGGTCGCCGACCGGCTGTTCGAGGACATGACGGGCCACGCCCTCGTCCCGCTCACCGGCCCGACCCCGGCCGCGCGCGTCCGCCGCGCCAACCGCGCCTACTACGAGGCCTACCGGCGCAACGCGAAGATGATGGCGATCATCGAGCAGGTCGCCACGTTCAACGAGGAGTTCCAGGAGCTGCGGCGCAAGCACCGGGCCGTCTCGGTGGCGCGCTCGGCGAAGGCGATCGCGCGCTGGCAGCGCGAGGGCCTCGTCCCAGCCGAGATCGACCCCGAGATGGCGGCCCGCGCGCTCGCCGCGATGGTCGACCACTCCCTGTACTTGTGGCTCGTCCAGGACGATGATCCAGAGGGCGCCGAGCGCCTGCTGGACACCCTCGACGCGCTCACGGTGCGCGCCCTCGGCCTGCCGTCCTGACGAAGGAGACCCGTGGAGACCGCCGACCGCCGCACGACCGCCGTGCAGGCCGCGCTGGCGGCCCGCCTCGGCGCGGAGATCACCGGTCTCCGCCGCCTGTCCGGCGGCGCCAGCCGGGAGACGTGGTCGTTCGACGCCGGCGGCCGCGCGCTGATCCTGCGCCGCGACCCGCCCGGCTCCCCCGACCCGGCGGCGATGGCCCGCGAGGCGGCGCTGCTGGCCTCCGCCGCCGAGGCCGGCGTCCCGGTGCCCGCCCTCGCCGGCCACGGCGGCGACCTGGCGGGCGCGCCCTACCTGATCATGGAGCGCCTCCCGGGCGAGACGATCCCCCGCCGCCTGCTGCGCGACGAGCGCTTCGCGGCCGTCCGCCCGCGCCTGGCCCGCGACCTCGGCGCCATCCTGGCCCGCCTCCACACGATGGCCCCCGTCCCGGACCTCCCCGACGCCGACCCGCTCGACGCCCTGGCCGGGCACTACGCGAACTTCGAACCCCGTCCCGCCGTGGAGCTCGCGCTCCGCTGGCTGAAGGACAACCGCCCGCCGGCCTCGGGCCGCAAGGCGGTCGTCCACGGCGACTTCCGCAACGGCAACCTGATGATCGACGAGACGGGCGTGCGCGGCGTCCTCGACTGGGAGCTGACCCACCTGGGCGACCCGGCCGAAGACCTGGGCTGGCTGTGCACCAAAGCCTGGCGTTTCAACTCCCCGCACCCGGTCGGAGGCTTCGGCTCCCGCGAAGACCTCCTGGAGGGCTACGCCTCCGCCGGAGGCGCCCCGCCCACCCTTGAGGAACTCCACTGGTGGGAGGTCTACGGCACGCTCCGCTGGACGATCCTGTGCCGCCACCAGGCTGAGCGCTACCTGAACGGATCGGACCCGTCCATCGAGTACGCCGTCCTGGGCCGCAAGGTCTGCGAGCAGGAGCACGACCTGCTCCTAGTGCTCGGCCTGACCCAACCCACCACCGTCCAAGACCCGTTGGCGACGGCCCAGCCGACCGCCACGCCCCCGCACGACGGTCCCGGCGCGCAAGCGCTCATCGACGCGGTGGGCGCCTTCCTCCTCCAGGCAGACCAGCCCGACGATCGCCTCCGCTTCCACGCCCGAGTGGCGGCCGCGGCCCTGGCCATAGCCCGCAGGGAACTCCTCCTGGGCGAAGCGCACAAGGCGGCCCACGAGAAGCGCCTGCGCAACCTCGACTGCGGATCCGACGAAGACCTGGCGAGGGCCATCCGCGAAGGCTCCCTGGACACCCGGATGGACGAGGTGACCGAGGCGGTGCGGGCCTCGATCATCGACAAGCTCACCGTCGCCAACCCCCGGCACCTGTCCCTCCCCGGCGCCTGACCGGCGCCGCGGCGGCGGTCAGGTGAGGTGGTACTTCATGCCCATGTGGGAGGGGCGGAAGCCGATCTTCTGGTAGAAGCGGATCGCCTCGGGGCGCTGCCGGTCGGTGGTGAGCTGGACGACGCGGCAGCCGCGGGCGCGGGCCTGCTCGATCGCCCAGTTGATCATCAGCTGGCCGACTCCGCGGCCGCGCTGCTCGGCGGCGACGCGGACGCCCTCGATCTGGGCGCGCTCGCCGCCGGTGTAGGTGAGGCCGGGGATGTAGGTGAGCTGGAGGGTGCCGGCGAGCTCGCCGCCGACCTCCGCGACGATCACCGCGTTGTTGGGGTCCTTCTCGATCGCGGCGAAGGCGGTGTAGTAGCCCTCCGGGATCTCCTCGCCCGGTGTTTCGCGGGTTGATCCGAGGGGATCGTCGGCGAGTAGCCGGACGATCTGCGGAAGATCGGCGGCCGTCGCCTCGCGGAAGGTCACTTCTTGATCACGCTGCACGCCTCCCAGGTTATCCGGACGCTAACTTGCAACGTTCACGTATGTCTTGTAGTACTACGGGTCGTAGTACTACGTTGAGTGGAGACCACCCCCGCCGAGCTGGAACCGCACGGTGGTCTCGTCGCGGCGCAGGGAGAAGCCAATGCACATCAACGAGAACAACGAGAACGAGGAGCACTGGACCGACCACGCGATCTGCCGCGGGGCGGATCCCGACCTCTTCTTCCCGATCGGCTACTCCGCGCCGGTTCTCAAGGCCCAGGAGGACGCGGCCAAGGCCATCTGCGCGAACTGCCCGGTGCGGGCCGAATGCCTCGCGTGGGCGCTGAAGGTGGGCGAGCCCGACGGCATCTGGGGCGGGACGACCCCCGAGGAGCGCCGCTACCTGCGCCGCGCGGCCGACGCCCCGGCCCGCAAGCCGCTGCCCGTCATCGTGGTGCGCGGCGACGCGTCCGAGTCCGAGCACGCCTCGGCGGCCTAGGGGACCAGGGCCACCTTCCCCACGACGCGGCGGTTCAGCAGGTCGTCCAGCACCTCCGCCGCCGACGCGAGAGGCGCCGTGCGGGGCGGCGCCGGATCGAGGTCTCCCTTGGCGACCATGGCGAGGAGCTCGTCCAGCAGGGCGCGCTGGGCCGGCGGGTTCGCCATCGACCAGGCGCCCCAGTCGACGCCGACGACCGCGCGGTTGCGCAGCAGGACCTGGTTCAGCGGGAGGGACGGGATGTCCCCGGACGCGAACCCGATCACGACATGGCGGCCCCGCTCCCGCAGTGAGCGCAGGGCCGGCTCCGCGATGGCGCCGCCGACCGGGTCGTAGACCACGTCGACGCCGCCGTCCGACCAGGCGCGGGCCGCCGACTTGACGTCCTCGGCGCTGGAGACCGTCTCATCGGCGCCGGCGTCGCGTGCCGCCTCCCGCTTGGACGGTGTCGAGGCGGCCGCCAGGACCCGGGCTCCCATCGCCTTCGCGACCTGCACCGCGGCCAGGCCCGCACCGCCGCCCGCCCCCAGGACCAGCACCGTTTCCCCCGCTCGCAGGTTCGCGCGGTCGCGGAGCGCGAACAGCGCCGTGCAGTAGCTCTGGGTGAACGTCGCGGCGCGCGGGAAGTCCAGCTCGTCCGGGATCGGGACGGCGGAGCTCTCCGGGACCGCGACGTGCGCCGCGAACCCGCCCAGCCCGCACATCGCGAGGACGCGCTCACCGGACGGGAGCGTCCCGGCCACCTCGCTCCCCGGGACGAAGGGCAGCGGCGGCTTGATCTGGTACCGGCCCTGGACGAAGAGCGCGTCCACGTAGTTGACGCCCGCCGCCTCCACGGCGATGAGCACCTGACCGGGGCCGGGGACGGGAACCTCGGTGTCCTTGACGGCGACGGAGCCGAGCTCCGCACAGATCACTGCACGCATCCGCCCACTATGCCGGAAACGCCCGGTGGCACCTTCCGGACGTCCCGCCCGTTGACCGTTCAGGGTCGTCCAGACTTACGGTGGAGGACATGAGTTACACCCCCGACCGGCAGCGTTCCGATGAGCTGGCGAAGCACGGCGCCCGCGCGCTGGCGTCGCTGATCCTCATCGTTTCGGTGACCGCGGTGATGTGGGTCCTGGAGGCGTTCGACTACACGACCGACGGGTGGCTCGACCGGTTCGGCATCCAGCCGCGCGACGTCGGCGACCTGCCCGACATCTTCACCGCGCCGTTCATGCACGCCGGCTTCGGGCACCTGATGGCCAACACGCTGCCGTTCCTCATCCTGGGGTTCATCGCGGCGGCGCGCGGCATCGCGAAGTTCCTGGCCGCCAGCCTGATCATCATCGTGGTCGGCGGGCTCGGGGTGTGGTTCCTCAGCTCGGCGAACACGCTCGGGTCCAGCATCCTGATCTTCGGCTTCTTCGGCTACCTGGTCGGGCGCGGGATCTTCGAGCGGCGGCTGCTCGACATCGGCATCGCGATCGCCGTCGTCGCCGTCTACGGGACGATGATCCTCGGCGTCATCCCCGGCGACCCCGGCATCTCGTGGCAGGGCCACCTGTTCGGGCTGATCGGCGGCGTCCTCGCCTCCTGGTTCCTGCGCCGCGGCTAGTTCGGGCGGACGGTGACGTCCGACACGACGGCGTCCCGCGGCGTCTCCAACGCCGCCACCAGCACGCGGGCCACGGTCCCGGGGGCGGCGAAGTCGTCCTCGGCGTAGGGGTGGCCCTCCTGGGCGCGCACCTTCCGCTGCATCTCGGTCGCCGTCCGGCCCGGGTAGACGGTCGTGACGCGCAGGGACCTCTCCTCGGCGCGCAGCGAGTCGGCCAGCGCGCGGAGCCCGAACTTGCTCGCCGCGTACGCCGACCACTCGGGGTTCGCGCGCAGCCCGGCGGTCGAGTTCACGAAGACGACATGGCCCTCGGCGGCGCGCAGCGCCGGCAGCAGCAGGCGGGTGAGCTCCGCCGCCGACACCAGGTTCACCGACAGGTGCTCCATCCACTCGTCGGCCTCAAGGCCGGCGACCGGCGACAGGTGCACCATGCCCGCCGCGTGGACGACGCCGTCCAGCCGCTCGGGCAGCCCGGCCATCGCGAGTGACGCCTCGATGCGGCGCGGCTCGGACAGGTCGAGCGGGATCGCGGTGACGGACGCGTTGCGCCGCGGCGACGGCACCGCGGTGGGATCGATGACCTGTGTGGGGGCGTGCGCGCCGGTCGCCAGCTCCTTGGCGAGCCGGTCGAGCCGCTCGGCGGAGCGGCCGGTGAGGATCAGGTCGTGCCCGCGCTCGCGCAGCAGCTCGGCGACCGCCCTGCCGATGCCGCCCGTCGCCCCCGTGATCAGATACGTGCCCATGAAGCCCCATTCTCGTTGATGCCCTATCCGAGTGGACGCCCGGCGCGGCGGGTCAGTTCGGCCGCAGCACGCGGGTGACGCCCGCGATCAGCGCGGTGGCCAGCACCCACCCCGTCATGACGAGCCCGTACGCGACCCAGCGTGACCAGCCCACCGCGTCGTACGAGAGCTGCTGCCCGAACGTGTCGAGCGGGATCAGCAGGTCGAGCGTGTAGATCAGCGAGTGGAACGCGGGCAGCTCGTCGCCGGGTTTGATCGGGCGGGGGTGCTCGATCGAGAACACCGTCGTCCCGGTGGCCAGCAGGGCGGCGAACCAGGCGAACGCCAGCCACGGCCGGTAGCCGAAGCCGACCGTCCAGTCCAGCAGGTGGTTCCACGCCTTGCCGACCGGGTGCAGCCGCCGGCGGCGGGCCCGGAGCTTGGCGAGCTGCACCTTCCGGGCCAGGTCGTCGGAGCCGACGCTGTGGTACCAGGCGGCGAGCTGCTCGTACGGCTGGAGGTGGAACTCCTCGTCCCGCGACACCCAGCTGAGCCGGTCCTTGAAGCCGGCGCCGCGCAGCGTGTGGTACGTCATGCCGTTGAGGTACAGCTCGTCCGGCCAGACGGACGGGTGGTCAAGGATGATGTCGATCCGCGAGTAGGAGAGCGACACCCGCCCCTCGATCTTCCCGGCCGGCCACAGGATCAGCTCGTCCGCCACGATGTGGCTGGCGTGCAGCGCCATCCGGGACGGGTCGGAGGCGTCCAGGCGCGCCCGGACGAACGACAGGATGCCGTTGAAGCGGGCGCTGCGCAGCCGGACGGTGCCGATCGCGGTGAAGCCGTTGCTGAACTCGGCGGCGTCCTCGACCACCATGTTCTGCGCGTCCAGCGCGATCCGGCCCGGGTTCGACAGAGTGGTGCGCTCCATGAACAGGCCGCCGTTCATCCGCGCCCCGACGAACCGGACCCCGCCGGTGATCTCGGCGTCGCGGATGAACGTGCCGACCTCCACGACGAGCCCGCCGCTGAAGATCGCCCACTTGTCCGGGCCGGGCGCGGTGATGCGCGTCCCGTTCATCCGGAGCCCGCCGGCGAGCTGCGCCCGCGGCAGCCGCACCTCGCCGTCGATCACCGACCCGGACAGGCTGAGGTAGCCGTCCGCGCGGAGGCCGCCGCCGTCGAAGCCGGGCATCCTGCAGCCGGACAGCCGCAGCTGCCGGGTCTCGGCGTTGGAGAAGTCCGGTGCCTCGACGAGGCGGCAGTCCTCCAGCCGCAGCTCGTGCTCGACGGTGCCGCCGGTGACGTCCAGCCGCCCGGTGATGTAGGCGCCGCGGAGCCGGACGGACGCCACCGCGCCGGGCCGCTCCTCGCCGGCGCCGAGCAGCAGCCGGGTGATGACCTCGGCGCGGACGATCCGGTCGGGGTCGGGTCCGGCGGGGCGGTCGTCGCCGAGGACGACGGACGCGCCGGTGGGGAACGCGGCCCAGAGGCGCCGTTCCGCGTCGTTCAGTCCGGGGGGCTGGGGCACGGAACCTCTTTCTACGCGGCGATCCCCTCCGCGATCAACATCGCGGAGGGGACCGTGCGGTGGCGTTCGGGAAGCGGCGTCTAGAAGAAGCCGCGGCGGCGGCACGCTTCCTGCAGGAAGCCGTCGAGCTGCCGCTCCCAGTCGGTGTGGTTCACGCTCGCGTAGTCGACGGTGAACCGGCTGAACGCGTCGTGGCCCTCGGTGAACACCCCGCCGCGCTTGTCCAGCTCCAGCACGACCTCCATGGACTGCGGGTACGACACGAACGTCACTTCGAGCTGCTTGATGCCGCGCGCGTACTGGCCCGGCGGGTAGAACTCGATCTCCTGGTAGAAGGGCAGCTCCTGGTGGACGCCCCAGATGCGGCCCTTCTCGCAGTCGGCGTTGCGGAACTGGAAGCCGAGGTTGGAGAAGGCGGCGAGGATGCGCTCCTGCGCGGGCAGCGGGTGCACGGCGATCGGGTCGAGGTCGCCCGGGTCGAGCGCCCCCGCCACCTCCAGCTCGGTCGCGATGCCGACCGTGGTGCCGTGCAGCGGGTGCCCGTACATGTGCGTGAGGGGAGCTTCCCACGGGATGGGCATCTGGAACGGGATGCTGTGCCGCGCGCCCTCCTGGAGGCTGAAGCTGCCCGCGACCGGCATCTTCGCGTACTCCAGGTTGGACGTGTACTCGTTGTCGCCCGACTCGATCTCGACCCTGGTGCGGAGGGCGAGGTTCACCGCTTTGATGTCGGAGTTGTACTGGCCCCCGATGATGGTGATCTCGCCTGTGATGACGCCGCCGGGCAACGTGTTCGGGTCGTGCAGGATGGTTTCGATCGACGGGCCGCCGATGCCCATCGCCTGCCGCAGCTTCTTGAAGACCAAGGTCGGTCCCTCCCGTGTCGGAGCACTCCCCGCGCTCTTTCTCGTCCCATAGACGCTGTTACGGGACATTACGTTCCGGGGGACTTGCCGTGACCTGCGAATCGCCGCGTTCGGTGGCCACGATCGGCCGTCCCGGCGCAGGTCGGGGCGGGTCAGTGCCCGCCGGTTCCGGCGAGGTTGAGGCCGACGACGCCGAGGATGATGAGCGCCAGCGCGCCGATCCTGATGGCGGAGATCTGGTCGCCCATGGCGAGCATGCCGAGCGCGGCCGTGCCGACCGCGCCGATCCCGACCCAGACGGCGTAGGCGGTGCCGACGTCGAGGCTCTTCAGCGCCAGGCTGAGCAGCCCGAAGCTCGTGACGGCGAAGACGAGGAAGCCGGCGGACGGCAGCGGCTCGGTGAAGCCCTTGCTGCCCTTCAGGCAGAGGGCCATGGCGACCTCGAAGAGGCCGGCGACGATGACGAGGATCCATGCCATGGCTGTGCTGCTCCCGGTGCGAGACGGCGGTGGTCGCGCGTCGTCTTCGCTTGCCGGGTACGGCGCACCTCGTCCGGGAGGGCTCCAGGCCCTCGCCGGCCTTAACGGCCCCCTGACGCGGGGTGTTCCCGTCAGGAGCGTCCCAGCGCCCGGTACTCCCAGCCCGCCTTGCGCCATTCCGCGGCGTCGAGGGCGTGGCGGCCGTCCACGATGCGGCGGTGCCGGACGACCTGGGCCAGCGCCGCCGGGTCGACCTCCCGGAAGTCGGACCATTCGGTCAGCAGGACGACGACGTCCGCGTCCTGGGCGACGTCGAAGGCGCTGCCGCCGTACCGCAGCTCGGGGAACGCGGCGCGCGCGTTGCCGAGCGCGGCCGGGTCGTAGACGCGGACGTCCCCGCCGAGGCCGTGCATGGTGCGCGCGACGTCCAGCGCGGGCGCGTCCCGGATGTCGTCGGAGTTGGGCTTGAACGCCGCGCCCCACGCCGCGATGCGCTTGCCGGCGAAGTCGCCGCCGAGCAGCTCCCGGACGAGGTCGACGGTGCGCGCCCGGCGCCGCCGGTTGATGTCGTCCACCTGGCGCAGGAACGACACGGCCTGGCCGACGCCGATCTCCTCGGCGCGGTGCGCGAACGCGCGGATGTCCTTGGGCAGGCAGCCGCCGCCGAAGCCGAGGCCCGGTTTGAGGAACTTGCCGCCGATGCGGTCGTCCAGCGCGAGCGAGTCGGCGAGGTCCTTGACGTCGGCGCCGACGGCTTCGCAGACCTCCGCCATCGCGTTGATGTAGGAGATCTTGGTGGCGAGGAAGGAGTTGGCGGCGACCTTGACCAGCTCGGCGGTGGCGAGGTCGGTGCGGATGACGGGGGTGCCGAGGTCGAGGACGGGCTTGAACGCCGCGCGCAGCCGCTCGTGCGCCCAGTCGGAGGTGACGCCGAACACCAGCCGGTCGGGGCGCAGGGTGTCGTCGACGGCGAAGCCCTCGCGGAGGAACTCGGGGTTCCACGCCAGCTCGACCTCCTTCCCGGCGGGCGCGAGCTCCTGGACGAGGCCGGTGAGCCGCTCGGCCGTCCCGACCGGCACGGTCGACTTGCCGACGACGAGGGCGCGGCGGCGCAGGTGCGGGGCGAGGGAGCGGACGGCGGCGTCCACGTAGGTCAGGTCGGCGGCGTCCGAACCGGCCTGCTGGGGCGTCCCGACGCAGACGAAGTGGACGTCGCCGAAGGCGCCGGCCTCCGCGAAGGAGGTGGTGAACCGGAGCCGGCCGGAGTCGAGCGCCTTGGTGAGCAGCTCGGGCAGCCCGGGCTCGAAGATCGGGACCTCGCCGGACGCCAGCCGGTCGATCTTGTGCCGGTCGACGTCCACGCCGAGGACCTCGAAGCCCAGCACGGCCATGCAGATGGCGTGCGTGGCGCCGAGGTACCCGGTCCCGATGACGGTCAGCCTCGGGGAGCCGGTCTCCTCCTGGCTCATAAGCACCTCCTCGTGCCTCACGGTGGTCGCGCCCCCGGTCGATCTTCCCACCACGGTCCGGCGGCGCGCGGCAGGGGCCGCTGCCCGGTTCGCGCCCCCTGCCCGACCTTGTGAGTTGCGTCACGCCGGACGGCCGGGCGTGGTATCGATGTGGCCTGCATCCCCCGAATCCGGGCGCTTCGGGTGGTTGCCACTGGTTACCAGCGGGTAGCATGATGTTGAGTTACTAGTCAGTACGAAAGCGGGGCCGCCGGCCGCCGCCGGACTTAACGGAGTCTCGAATGGGGCACTACAAGAGCAACCTCCGGGACCTGGAGTTCAACCTCTTCGAGGTGTTCAGGCGCCAGGACCTCCTCGGCCGCGGCCCGTACGCGGAGCTGGACGAGGACACCGTGCGCAGCATTCTGGACGAGGTGAACCGGCTGGCCGAGGGGCCGCTCGCCGACTCGTTCGAGGACGCCGACCGCAACCCGCCGAAGTTCGACCCCGCCACCGGCACCGTCGAGATGCCGGAGAGCTTCAAGAAGTCCTACAAGGCGTGGATGGACGCCGAATGGTACCGCCTCGACCTGGCCCCCGAGTTCGGCGGCAGCGGCGCCCCGCGCTCCCTCACCTGGGCCGTCGCCGAGCAGGTGCTGGGCGCCAACCCGGCCGTCTACATGTTCGCCTCCGGCCCCGGCTTCGCCCAGATCCTGTGGTACATCGGCACGCCCGAGCAGAAGCGGTTCGCCGAGCTGGCCCTTGAGCGGCAGTGGGGCGCCACGATGGTGCTGACCGAGCCGGACGCGGGCTCCGACGTCGGCGCCGGCCGCGCCAAGGCGATCCGGCAGCCGGACGGCACCTGGCACATCGAGGGCGTCAAGCGCTTCATCACCTCGGCCGAGCACGACATGGCCGAGAACATCTTCCACCTGGTGCTGGCCCGCCCCGAGGGCGCCGGCCCCGGCACCAAGGGCCTGTCGATGTTCCTCGTCCCCAAGTACCTGGTGGACCTGGAGACCGGTGAGCTGGGCGAGCGCAACGGCGCCTACGTCACCAACGTCGAGAAGAAGATGGGCCTCAAGGTCTCCACGACCTGCGAGCTGACCCTCGGCGAGAAGCACCCCGCGGTCGGCTACCTGGTCGGCGACGTGCACGAGGGCATCAAGCAGATGTTCCTCGTCATCGAGTACGCCCGGATGATGGTCGGCACCAAGGCCATCGCGACGCTGTCGACCGGCTACCTGAACGCGCTGGAGTACGCCAAGGAGCGCGTGCAGGGTGCGGACATGACGCAGATGACGGACAAGACCGCCCCGCGCGTCACGATCACCCACCACCCGGACGTCCGGCGCAGCCTCATGACGCAGAAGGCGTACGCCGAGGGCATGCGCGCGCTGGTGCTGCTCACCGCGTCCTACCAGGACGCCGTGCAGATCGCCGAGTACGAGGGCCGCAAGGACGAGCAGGCCGAGAAGATCAACGACCTGCTGCTGCCGATCGTCAAGGGCTTCGGCTCCGAGCGGGCGTACGCGCTGCTCGGCGCGGAGTCGCTGCAGACGCTCGGCGGGTCCGGCTTCCTGCAGGACTACCCGATCGAGCAGTACATCCGCGACTCCAAGATCGACACCCTGTACGAGGGCACGACCGCGATCCAGGGCCAGGACCTGTTCTTCCGCAAGATCCTGCGGGACAACGGCGAGGCGCTGAAGGTGCTCGCCGGGGAGATCAAGGCGTTCGCCGAGTCCGACGCCGGCAACGGCCGGCTGAAGAACGAGCGTGCCCTGCTCGGCCGCGCGCTGGAGGACGTCCAGGGCATCCTCAACCCGATGATCGGGTGGGCGCTCGGCTCGATGGAGAACCCGAAGGAGCTGTACAAGGTCGGCCTCAACACGACCCGCCTGCTGCTCGGCCTGGGCGACCTCATCGTCGGCTGGCTGCTGCTCCGCCAGGCGGACGTGGCGCTGACCGCGCTCGGCGGCGGCGACGTGTCCGACTCCGACAAGGCGTTCTACAGCGGCAAGGTCGCGGCCGCGCAGTTCTTCTGCCAGACGGTGCTCCCGCGCCTCGCCTCCGACCGCGCCATCACCGAGGCGACGACCCTCGACGTAATGGACCTGGACGAGGCGGCCTTCTAACCCCGCGCCGCTCCCGTTGACTTGCGGCGTGTTGCCCTTATGGACGCCTGGATAAGGGCAACACGCCGCAAGTCGACATAGGGACGGCGGGCGCCGAGCCGTTGAGGCTGTCGACCAGGACGCCCTGACCGCGCTGCTACCGCTGATGATGCTGCGCCGCCTCATCGACGCCCCGTCCCTCGGGCTGGCCGGCAGCGACGGCGCGTGGATCACTCGTCGGCTACGCGACTGCCATCCGGAGCTGCTCACTCTGGCTCAATGAGCCCCGCCCGGACGGCGCACGCGTACGGAATGTAGTTGTCCAGCACATTCGCGGGCACCGCGAGCCGCTCACGTAGATCAGGCTCGTCATCTCGGACGTAGAAGCGGTTGAGACCGTCGAAGAGCGCCAGTTCGTATCCGGCGGCCAGGACGTCGGGCTCCCATTCCTGATGACTTGGCAGGGCCGTCAGCGGAACGGTCGCCTCGACCACGATGGCCCGCGGTCGCCACGCCCGAAGGTCCGCCGACCGCAGCACCGCGGCCTCGGCGCCCTCCACGTCGACCTTCAGCAGGTCAAAGCCCGGTTTCGCATACGCGGCGAGGATCGTCTCCAAGGTGACGACCTCGACGCGCAGTTCCTCATGGCGCCAGCCGTCCGCGAGATGCCTCTCCAGGACCTCCCTGCGCAGGGTGCTGAGACCTCCGCCGCCCTTCTTCCCGCTCCCGGGGACCACCCGGAAGAACGTTGCTGTCCCCGGCTCGTCTCCCACGGCGACGCACAGGCTGACGTCGCCGGGCCGGGCCTGTCGAAGCCGTGCGTGGCGCTCGGGCAGCGGCTCAATGTTGACGCCCCGCCAGCCCAGGCCGTCCACAAGGTTCTTGGTGAGCGAGCCGCTCGCGGGCTCCCCGGCGCCAACGTCCACGAAGAACCCCTCCCGGTGGCCGGCGAAGGCGCGCATCAGCACCACGTCCTCCGCGTTGCCCGCGTACGCGATCAGGTCATAGCCGCCCACGCAGGCCAATCTACGGATGCCTCCCCGATCCCCGCCAAGGGTCGTCACGTGGGCCGCGCCGTCACCGAGGCCATCGGCCGGACCTCATGGCCGCCCCGAAGAGCGCGCGGGCTTTCGCGGGCCGGCGGTCACGGGAATGGACCCACCGGCGTCAGGTGGAGGCAGATGGTCAGGAGCCGGCGGACGACACGACGGCCACGCCTCTCGCGTGGCGCCGGTCGCCGAGCGGGGGACTTCGCGGGCGTCCAGGTGCCGTCCGCGCGGCGGGTGGACGTCCGAGGGCCGCGCGCATGGGGATCAGGTTCGGCGCGGGGACGCTGGCGGGGCACGGGCAGAGCGGCGCGGAGCTGCCGGGCCAGAACTGCGGGCGTCCTGGCCTCGACCAGCCGGTCCGGGAGGAGGGCCCAGAACGAACCAGTGAACTCGCCGTGCCAGATGCAGATACCGGGAAAGACGCGGCACAGGTCATCGAGGGCTCGGTCGATGTCGAAATCCAGTTCCAGGCGTCCGCCCGGACGCGCGGACGGTGCTGGCGCGGGCGCTGAGCGGGCCTGCGGCGGCCGGTCGTACCACGCCTCGGGCATGTGGGTCATCGGGTTGCCTCCGGCCGCGCTACCAGGTGGACGGGAACATGCGGTGCTTGAGGACGGCCTCCACCTGCTCGACGGCGTTCTTGGCGTCGCCGCAGGGGCAGAGGTACCCGTGCCGTCCGCGCCCGGCCTCGTAGTAGGCCCAGCCCCGGCCGGGCGTGGCGTGCACGGTCACCGCCACCCGGGCGTGGTCGTCCGGGCTGAACGCGAAGACCCACAGCACCGGCGGGCGGGTGGGGAACTCGACGGCCTGGTAGAGCTTGACGTAGCGGTAGCTCTTGACCTGGAGGGCGACGGCGAGCAGGTCGAGGTTGCGGATCGCGGTGGAGCGGCCGAGCCGGGTCCGCCACCCCAGCAGGTGGCGGCCCGCCCGGACGTTCAGCGGGCGCAGCGAGCCCATGTGATCTTGCCTTTCTCGTTGAGCGGCCGGACGCCCCAGTCGTGTACGAGTTCGGCCATCAGCAGCAGCCCGCGCCCGCTCTCGGCGTCGTCGTCCCGGCCCTGGACGACGGGCAGGGCGGTGCTCTCGTCCCAGACTTCGATGACGGTGAGCGGCTCGCGCACGTCCGGGTAGACGCGCACGACGATGTGCCCGACGCCGACGTGCTTGTAGCTGTTGGTCACCAGCTCGGTAACCACGAGTCGGCCGAGGAAGTCGTCGGCGTGCCCGAGTTCGCGAAACCGGTCGGTGAGGTAGCGGCGCGCTTTCGCGGGTGCCTCGTCGGATGGATCGAGGACGAGCGGCACCGGCTCCTCGGGCGCGAGCAGTACTGCGGGCATCGGTGAACCCTCCAGCCATGACGAAGGCTGATCTCGAACCGGGCCAACCCACCAAACCGGAAGTACCCGCCGCTATCACCCTGTGTTATCGAACGAACACCATGAAGCCATGGCGCGGCGTAAGATTCCTGGGCACCCGCAGAGGAGTACCAAAACACTCACATCTGGTGCCGCGCTTAGTGCCGTGGATCGGAAGGGGCGTGACGATGCAGAGGATCAAGCCCGAGTTTCAGAGCTTCGGTGCTGAGGTGCGCCGCCTTCGCAAGGCCGCAGGGCTCAACCAGCAGCGACTCGCTGACCTGGTGAACGTGACCCGCAGTTACATCACGCAGATCGAGTGCGGCCGGACGCGTTGCCGCCGGGAGACTGCTCTGCGTCTCGACCGTGCGCTCAAGTCCGGTACGACCCTCGCCGAAACGTGGGACGAGCTACTAGAATCGATCAAGTCCGACAAGTACCCCGAGTTCTTTGCCAACTTCCCAAAGGCTGAGCAGTCGGCCAGTATGCTCCGCGCTTACGAGGAGAGAGTCGTCCACGGCCTGTTCCAAATAGAGGACTATGCGCGAGTCCTGCTGAACGATGAAGATGCCGTAAAGAACAGGATGCGCCGTCAGGAGATACTTGACCGCGATCCTGCACCGGCGGTGACGGTCGTCATGGACGAGGGCGTGCTCTATCGCGAAGTAGGCAGTAAGGAGGTGATGAGGAAGCAACTCGAGCACCTCATCGAGCTGTCTTATCGAGAGAAAATAAATATACAGATCGCGCCGATCAAATACATTCGGAACGTTTGGGCCACCTTTGTGATCGCCACCCTGCCGGATCAGCGGCAGGTCGTCTACACGGCGAAGGCTTACGGAGGTGAGACCTCTACCTCTCCCAATGAAGTAGCTCTAGTGAACGAAACCATGGCGACGCTTCAAGCTGAAGCGTTGAATGCATCTGACACGAGAGCCCTGATCAGAAAGGTTATCGAAGAAAGATGGACCTGAATGCGGCTGTCTGGAGGAAGGCTTCCCGTAGCAACGAGTCAGGTGATGCTTGTATTGAGGTGGCATCCAATGACGAGTTGGTTGCAATTCGCGACAGCAAGGACTCCGGTGGCCACAAGCTCATCCTCAGTCACAGCGATTTTCAATCTTTTGTTCATTCTCTCAAGAGTCTCTAGCCCAACATTCTGCCTAGGTGGCGGGGCGCTAGACAACACGGCTTTAGCCTCGATCCACCGGGTGATTGCTGTTCAGGTTGCGGAAACGACAAAAGGGATGCCCCGTGGCCTGCGATGATGGGCTTGTCTAAGGTCCAGCAGCGCAGAAGCAACGAGGCATCCCGTAAGTGCAATCCTCTCATGTCTCATCGGCGGTGGCTGCCGCGTTCGACGAGCCGAACTTGATCGCCGATGCCGGGCTGGTGCCGGTGGTGCGGCTGGCCGAGCGGGCGGGGTTGCCCGAGCTGGCGGCCGAGGTGCTGCGCATCGGCGGTGCGCGCAACAGCGCCGGCGCCGCCCCGGCGGCGAAGGTGATGTCGCTGGTGGCGGCGATGTGCGCCGGAGCCGACAGCATCGATGACACCGACCGGTTGCGGCATGGGGCGATGCCGACCGCGTTCGACGGGGTCCGGGCACCTTCCACGCTGGGCACGTTCCTGCGGTCGTTCACCCACGGGCACGTCCTGCAGTTGCACGCGGTGCACCGCCGGCTGCTGGGCGAGTTGGCCCGGCGGGCGCCGCTGCTGCCCGGCGCCGACCAGGTCGCCTTCATCGACGTCGACTCCACCCATAAGCGGGTGTTCGGCCGGGCCAAGCAGGGCGCGCAGATCGGGCGGTTCAAAGGGGTCCGGACCCTGCATCCGCTGCTGGCCACGATCTGCACCCCGATCGCCCGCCCGGTCATCGCCGGGGTGCGGCTGCGGCGGGGCAAGGCCGCCGACGCCCGCGGCGCGCAGCGGTTCGTCGCCGAAGCCTTGGC